>NZ_RAWB01000129.1 GCF_003612055.1 Corallococcus llansteffanensis | reverse complement strand
CAGCACCACTGCCTGCACCACCACCGCCCGCTTCCACGTCGTCGTGCGTCGCATGAGCTGATCGCCTCCCCGCTGTGAGCCTGGATTGACAGCAAAACGGTAAAAACCGTGACTGTACCCAGGGGGCGCAGCGGGCGCGAACGCAGGGGGAGTCCACCCCGGGAGTGAATACGCAGCCGCTCCGGACGTCCGAGCCCCGCGGCCGCGACCCGTCATCGCCTGCCGTTCCGAATCGCCAGAGAAGGGTTTTTTCCGACCTGCGGGGGCGCGGGAGGCACCACCCCCTGGACAAACCTGCAAGACCTTGAAGGCCGAGGCTCCCGTGCGCGCATCTCCAGCAAAAGCAGCCGCTTGCGGGGGACGCGGGGCATGGGGTGGAGCAGCCCCCCGTCTCCTCGCTGGCTTGGGTCGGGCGCCCAATTGTCACCCTGTGGATGCTTTGCTAAAGGTTGCCTTTGGGAGCGCTTGGGGCCTCCCCGTCAAGATGATGGGATTCACCATTCAGCGCTGGGCCGCATGGGCCCCTGGCCTCGTCGAGCCGGCCGCCTGGGAAGCCTGGCTCTCGAAGCCCCACGCCCTTCCGGCCGAAGGTACGCCCGCGCTGACGGAGATGCCCGCGATGATGCGCCGCCGGGTGGACCGGCTGGGTCGCATCGCGCTGCAGGCCTCCTACCAGGCCCACGTGGACGCTCCTGACGCGCCGGTGCTCTTCGCGTCGCGCTATGGGGACCTGGGCCGCTCGGTGGAGCTGCTCACGCAGCTGGCGCGCTCGGAGCCGCTGTCGCCCACGTCCTTCAGCCTGTCGGTGCACAACGCCATCGGCGCGCTCTACTCCATCGCGCGCGGGGACCCGTCCTCCTACGGCGCCATCGCCGCGGGCGAGGAGACGGTGGAGGCCGCCTTCACGGAGGCGTGTGGCCTGCTGGCCGACGGCGTCCCCCGGGTGATGGTCGTCATCTACGACGAGCCCCTGCCGGCCCCCTGGCAGCACTTCTCCGAGTCCCTGGAGTTCCCGCACGCCTGGGCCTGTCTGCTGGCCGCCAGCACGGGCGCGGACGCCATCCGCCTGGGCTGCCACCCCGGCGCACGGGGTCCGGCGTCGCCGCAGGCGGACGGACTGCCGGCGGACCTGCGCGCCCTGCGCTTCCTGGTGACGGGGGCCGCGGGAGCCTCGCGGTGGGAGCACCCGGTGGGCGCACGGCACTGGCGGTGGGAACGTCATGCTTGAGAAGCTCGAGCGCGCCTGGCGCATCTTCGCCACCGGCCTGTCCTTCGCCACGTTCGGGCTGGGCGGGCTGGCGCTGCGCCTGCTCTACTTCCCGCTGCTCCAGCTGTTCGTGCGCGAGCCTTCGCGGCAGACGCGGCTGGCGCGGCTGGCGGTGCACCACACCTTCCGCTTCTTCGTCGGCTACATGCGCTTCCTGGGCGTGCTGCGCTACGAGCTGGAGGGAGTGGAGAAGCTGTCGCGCTCCGGGCTGCTCATCCTGGCCAACCACCCGACGCTCATCGACGTGGTGTTCCTCATCTCGCTCGTGCCCAACGCGGACTGCGTGGTGAAGGCGAGCCTGGCCAACAACCCGTTCATGCGCGGGCCCATCCGGGCGACGCGCTACCTGTGCAACGACTCCGGGCCCGGGCTCATCCAGGACTGCATCGCGTCCGTGAAGGCCGGCAACAACCTCATCATCTTCCCGGAGGGCACGCGCACCCCCGTCCGCGGGCCCATGCAGCTGCAGCGCGGCGCCGCCAACATCGCGGTGCGCGGCCCCTGCGACATCACGCCCGTGACCATCCGCGTCTCGCCGCTGGGCCTCTCCAAGGGCGTGCCCTGGTGGAAGGTGCCCGAGCGCCCCATGCACTTCATCATCCGCGTGGAGGACGACATCCCCGTGTCGTCCAAGGACGCGGACGCGGGCGATGCGGCGAAGGCCGCGCGCCAGCTCACCACCCGTTTGCACGACCACTTCTCCCGGGAGAGCCAGGGCCATGCTGGAGCTTGAACACGAAATCAAGCGTCTGGTCATCGAGACGCTGAACCTCGAAGACCTCAAACCGGACGACATCGATCCGGCCGCGCCGCTGTTCGTCGAGGGGCTGGGGCTCGATTCCATCGACGCCCTGGAGCTCGGCCTCGCGCTGCAGAAGTCCTATGGCGTCGTGCTCGCGAGCGACTCCAAGGAGAACCGCCGCCACTTCGCCAGCGTGCGGGCCCTCGCGGATTTCGTCAGCACCCACCGCACCAAGTCCTGATCCCTATGAACCAAAGCGGAGCCGTCATGACCAAGCACGAGCTGTTCGAGCGCCTGAGCGCCATCCTGCAGGAAACCTTCGACATCGAGCCGTCGCGCATCATCCCGGAGGCGCGGCTGCACGATGACCTCGACATCGACAGCATCGACGCCATCGACCTGCTGGTGCGCCTGAAGCCCGTCGCCGGCCAGCGCGTGCCGCCGGAGGTCTTCCGCTCCGTGCGCACGCTGCAGGACGTGGTGGACGCGCTGCACGGCCTGCTCGGCAGCGACTCCGCCGCCGCGTGAAGCGGCTGCGTCCGGTGTTGTTGGGGCTCTTGAGCCTCGCGTACCCGCCGCTCGTCTATCTGGGCCTGGGCCACTTCGAGCCCCGCTGGATGGCGCTGCCCCTGGCGGGCATGGCGGTGGTGCGCGCGGTGGCCACCCGGGAGAAGATGTGGCTTGCGGCCGCGGTCGGGGCGCTGGTGCTCGCGGGGTCCAGCATGCTGGGCAACCACGCGCTGCCGCTGAAGCTCTACCCGGTGCTGGTGAACGGCGTGCTGCTCACCGTCTTCGCCACCAGCCTCGCCTATCCGCCCAGCGTGATTGAACGGCTGGCCCGGCTGCGGGAGAAGGACCTGCCGCCCTCGGGCGTGGCGTACACGCGCCGCGTGACGCAGGTGTGGTGCGGCTTCTTCGTCCTCAACGGCGGCCTCGCGCTCGGGACCGCGCTCTGGGCGAGCGACGCCACCTGGGCGCTCTACAACGGCCTCATCGCCTACGGCCTCATGGGCCTGCTCTTCGCCGGCGAATGGGTGGTGCGGCAGCGGGTGCGCGCACGGCACGTCCATGGCTGAGCCGCTCGCGCTCGAACACCTCCTCGTCCACGGCCGTCCCCCGGGTCACCCCGTGGCCCGCCGCGAGGACCGGCTGCTGGACTTCGCCGCGCTCCGGGCCCGGGCCGCAAGCTGGTGCGCTGCCTTCCAGGCGCACGGCGGCCTCCGGCACGCCCTCTTCCTGGACGACGCCTTCGACTTCGCCGCCGCGCTCCTCGGCGCCTGGCACGCGGGCGTGTGCGTCTATCTTCCCGCCGACGCGCGGCCCGCCACGCTGGATGCGCTCCGGGCCCACGTGCACGGCTTCGCGGGCAGGGCCCCGGCGGGCCTGACGCCCCTGACGCCCGTCCTGGACGCCGCCGCGGACTTCCGTCCACTGTCTCCGGACCTGGCCGCGCTGGTCGTCTACACGTCGGGCTCCAGCGGGGAGCCCACCGCCATCCCCAAGCGCCTGTCGCAGCTGTCCCGCGAGGTGGCGACGCTGGGCGCGCTGTTCGACGCCGAGGCGGGGGACGTGCCCGTCCTCGCCACCGTTTCGCACCAGCACATCTACGGGCTGCTGTTCCGGGTGCTGTGGCCGCTGGCGTCGGGCCGGCCCTTCGACGCGCACGGGCTGCCCTACCCGGAGGACATCGTGGCCGCGCTCAAGGCGGGGCCCGCGCTGCTGGTGGCGAGCCCCGCGCACCTCAAGCGCCTGCCGGCCTCGCTGGACTGGGCCGCGGTGCGCGGGAACCTGCGCGGCCTGTTCTCCTCGGGCGGGCCGCTCAGCCCCGAGGCGCTCCAGGCCTGTCGCGACCTGCTGGGCCGGGCGCCGGTGGAGGTCTACGGCAGCTCGGAGACCGGGGGCGTCGCGTGGCGCAGGCGGGACACCGACGACGCCGCGTCGTGGCGGGTGATGCCGGGCGTGGAGGTGCGCGCCGGTTCCGGTTCCGGCGACGACGAGGTGCTGGCCGTCCGCTCGCCCCACCTGGACCTGCCCGAGGGCGCGTGGTTCACGACGGAGGACCGGGCCCGGGCCGTGCCCGGCGGCTTCGAGCTGCTGGGGCGCCGCGACCGGCTGCTCAAGCTGGAGGAGAAGCGCGTGTCGCTGAGCGCCATGGAGCGGGCGCTGGTGGAGGGGGGGCTCTTGCGCGAGGCGCGGGTGCTGCCCCTGGCGGACGGCCACCGGGTGACGCTGGCGGTGGTGGCGGTGCCGGACGCGGAGGGCTGGCGGCTCCAGGAGGCGGGGGGCAGACGCTCGCTGAACCAGGCGCTGCGCGAGAAGCTGGCCCCGCATTTCGAGTCCAGTGCCTTGCCGCGCCGGTTCCGATATCTGGAGGCCATGCCGGTCAACCCCCAGGGCAAATCCACCGAAGCGGCGCTGGCCGCCCTCTTCGACCCCAGGCGTCCTCCGTTCCGCGTGCTGGAGCGCACCTCATCCCCCGGTTCGGAGCGCGTGCTCCTGTCCGTGGAGGCGCAGGCGGGCTCGCCGTACTTCGACGGGCACTTCCCCGGCACGCCCATCCTCCCCGGCGTCGTCCAGCTGGAGTGGGCGCTGCTGCTGGGGCGTGAGCACTTCGCGCTGCCGCCGGACTTCCTGCGGCTGGAGACGCTGAAGTTCCAGCAGGTCATCCCGCCGGACACGCGCCTGACGCTGGAGCTCACCTGGGCAGCGGAGTCCGGACGGTTGGGGTTCAAGTTGACGTCGGACGCGGGCGCTCACGCCAGCGGCCGCATCGTGCTGGGTGGAGGGGTGGGATGAAGGTCTGCGCGGTCATTCCGGTCTACAACCACGGCGAGGCCGTGGGCGCGGTGGTGCAGGCGGTGCGCGGCCACGGCCTGCCCTGCGTGCTGGTGGACGACGGCAGCGAGCCCGGCTGCGCGGCGGTGCTGGACGGGCTCGCGCGCGAGGACAGCACCGGCGTGGAGGTGGTCCGCCTGCCCCAGAACGAGGGCAAGGGCGGCGCGATGATGGCGGGCCTGCGCGCGGCGAAGGAGCGCGGCTACAGCCACGCGCTCCAAATCGACGCGGACGGCCAGCACGACGCCAGCGACATCCCGCGCTTCCTGGAGCTCGCGAAGGCGAGCCCCGACAAGCTCGTGTGCGGTACGCCCGTCTACGACGAGTCGGTGCCCAAGGGCCGGCTGTACGGCCGCTACGCCACGCACATCTGGGTGTGGATCAACACGCTGTCGTTCGCCATCCGCGATTCGATGTGCGGCTTCCGCGTCTATCCGCTGGCGCCCACCGTGGCGCTCATCGACTCAGTGCGCATCGGCAAGCGGATGGACTTCGACGTGGAGGTGCTGGTGCGCCTGTTCTGGCGCGGCATGCGCATCCTCAACCAGCCGACGAAGGTGCGCTACCCCACCGACGGCATCTCCCACTTCGACGTGCTCTGGGACAACGTGCGCATCTCCGGCATGCACGCCCGGCTCTTCTTCGGGATGCTGGTGCGGCTGCCCCTGCTCCTGTGGCGGAAGGTGGCGCGATGAAGTCCCGCCACTGGGCGGAGATGGGGGAGACGACCTTCGTCGCCGGCATCTGGGTCCTGTATTGGGTCCACCGGCTGCTGGGCCGCTGGCCCTTCCGCGTCTGCCTCTACCCGGTGGTGCTGGTGCACTGGCTGAGCCGTCCCCTGCTGCGCCAGGCGTCGCTCCAGTACCTGGACCGGCTGGAGGTCGCGACGGGGGCCCTGGGCCACAAGCCCCACTGGCGCGACAGCGTGCGCCACGTGGTGGCCTTCGCGGAGACGATGCTGGACAAGCTGCTCGCCGTCAGCGGGCGCTACCGCTTCGAGCGCGTGCGCACCGAAGGCCGCGAGGAGCTATACCAGGCGGCGAAGACGGGCCGGGGCGGCGTCATCGTCACCGCGCACATGGGCTGCCTGGAGCTGTGCCGCACCATGGCCGAGCGGCGCGGCGAGGTGAAGCTCAACATCCTGGTGCACACGCTGCACGCGGAGCAGTTCAACCGCCTGCTCAAGCGCCTCAACCCGGAGAACGACTTCCGGCTGATGGAAGTCACGGACATGGGCCCGGCCACCGCCGTCGCCCTCAACGAGCGCGTGGAGGCCGGCGAGTTCGTGGTCATCGCGGGCGACCGAATCCCGGTGAATGCCAGCCAGACCGTGCGCGTCGACTTCCTGGGCCACTCCGCGCCCTTCCCCGTGGGGCCCTACGTGCTGGCGTCGCTGCTCAAGTGTCCGCTGTACCTGCTGGGCTGCATCCACGAGGGGGACGGCTACACCATCCACTTCGAGCGGCTCTTCGAGCGCATCGTCCTGCCCCGGGGCAAGCGCGAGGCCGCGCTCACCGACTGCGCGCGCCACTACGCCGGCCAGGTGACGGCGCTCCTCAAGCGCGCGCCCTACGACTGGTTCAACTTCTTTCCCTTCTGGGATCAGGTGAATGTCTCCGCGAAGCCCCCCACTCTCTGACCTTCCCGTGCGGTTCGACGGCGGACGGCTGACCCTCGAGGACGTGGGCGCCCTGGCACGGCGCGAGCGCCCCGCCGAGCTGGGCACGGCCCCCGCCTTCCGTCAGCGCATCGCGAAGGGCGCCGCGTTCCTGGATCGGCTGCTGGCGGAGGACGGCGTCATCTACGGCGTCACCACCGGCTACGGCGACTCCGTGACGGTGAGCATCCCGCCCGCGCTCGTCGCGGAATTGCCGCACCACCTCTACACGTACCACGGCATCGGCGCGGGCCGGTTCCTCACGCCCGAGGAGACGCGCGCGGTGCTGGCCACGCGGCTCGCCTCGCTGTGCCAGGGCTTCTCCGGCGTGGGCGTGGCGCTGCTCAGCCAGTTGGAGCTGCTGCTCCAGCACGATGTGCTGCCCATGATTCCCGCCGAGGGCTCGGTGGGCGCGAGCGGCGACCTCACCCCGCTGTCCTACGTGGCGGCCGTGCTGTGCGGCGAGCGCGACGTGTGGCACCGGGGCGAGCGACGCCCCGCGGCCCAGGTGCTGGCGTCGCTGGGCATCGCGCCCCTCAAGCTGCGGCCGAAGGAGGGGCTGGCCATCATGAACGGCACCGCCGTGATGACGGCCCTGGCGTGCCTGGCGTGGGAGCGGGCGGAGTACCTGTCCCGGCTGGCCACGCGGCTGACCGCGTTCAACGTGCTGGCGAGCGCCGGCAACGCGCACCACTTCGACGAGACGCTCTTCGCGGCCAAGCCCCACGCGGGCCAGCAGCGCGTGGCGGCGCGGCTGCGCGCGGACCTCGTCACGGACCGGCCGCCGCGCAACGAGCAGCGGCTCCAGGACCGGTACTCGCTGCGGTGCGCGCCGCACGTCATCGGCGTGCTGGAGGACGCGCTGCCCTTCTTCCGCACGCAGATCGAGAACGAGCTGAACAGCGCCAACGACAACCCGCTCATCGACCCAGACGGCGAGCGCGTGCTGCACGGCGGCCACTTCTACGGCGGACACATCGCCTTCGCCATGGACGGGCTGAAGACGGCGGTGGCCAACGTGGCGGACCTGTTGGACCGTCAGCTCGCGCTCCTCGTCGACCCACGCTTCAACCACGGGCTGCCCGCCAACCTCTCCGCGTCCACGGGCGCGCGCGCGGCCATCAACCACGGCCTCAAGGCGGCGCAGATCAGCGTCTCCGCGTGGACGGCGGAGGCGCTCAAGCAGACGATGCCCGCGTCCGTCTTCTCCCGCTCCACCGAGTGCCACAACCAGGACAAGGTGAGCATGGGCACCATCGCCGCGCGCGACTGCCTGCGCGTGCTGGAGCTGACCGAGCAGGTGGTGGCCGCGATGCTCATCGCGGCACGCCAGGGCGTCACGCTGCGCCAGCGGTTGGACCCGGAGGCGAAGCCCGGCCCCGCGCTGGCCCAGATGCAGGCGGACCTGGAAGAGCGCATCCCCTTGCTGGTGGAGGACCGCGCCCTCGACGGTGAGCTGCAGGCGCTGCTCGTCGCCATCCGCCGTCGCGAGTGGAGGCTGCATGAAGCCTGACCTGAGCTGCGAAATCGAAATCGATCCGCCGTTCCACGACTTCGACATGATGGAGATCGTCTGGCACGGCCACTACGTGAAGTACCTGGAGCTGGCGCGCTGCGCGCTGATGCGCCGGTACGACTACGACTACCCGCAGATGCGCGAGTCCGGCTACGGCTGGCCCGTCGTGGACATGCGGCTGAAGTACGTGTCGCCCATCTCCTACAAGCAGAAGATCATCATCCGCGTTGAAATCACCGAGTGGGAGAACCGCCTGCGCTTCGACTACGTGCTGCGCGACGCGGCCACCGGGCGCAAGGTGAACCAGGCCCACACCATCCAGGTGGCGGTGTCCCTGGCGACGGGGGAGATGCAGTTCGTCTGCCCGGAAGTCCTCTGGAAGAAGCTGGGAGTGTGGCCCGAATGAAGCCCCTCGTCCTGTTGACCTGCGCGCTGCTGAGCCTGAGCGCCCACGCCGCGGACCTGGTGAAGGACGTGCGCGCGCGGCTGGTGGACGCGCCGCTCGTGCGCGGCAGGTTCGAGCAGAAGAAGACCGTGGCGGGCTTCAAGAAGCCGCTGGTGTCGAAGGGGGACTTCCTCCTCGCCCGCGACCAGGGCGTGCTCTGGAACACGCGCACGCCGTTCGCCTCCACGCTGACGCTCACCCGCAAGTCGCTGAGCGCCGAGCAGGGCGCGGGCGGCGCGGCCTACCACCTGGACTCCACCAAGGAGCCGGCGCTGGCGGCCATGAATGAGCTGCTCTTCGCGCTGCTCGCGGGCGACGTGGCCACACTCCAGCAGCGCTTCAAGGTGGAGGGCGCGCTGGTGGGCCCCACCGGCTGGAAGCTGGAGCTGACGCCCACGGACGCGGGGCTCGCGCGCGTCTTCAAGCACATCCGCCTGGAGGGCGACGGGTACGTGCGCCAGGTGCAACTGGAGGAGACGCGCGGGGACTCCAGCGTCATCCTCTTCGACGCGCTGGCCCAGACGCCACCGCCGGATGCCACGGAAGCCGAGCGCCTTGGCAAATAGACTGGCCATCCTCTGGGCCCTGGTGGTGCTCGCCGTGGGCGTGCACCAGGTGTCCTTCTGGCGCGCGGCCCACCTGGACACCGACGTGCTCGCGCTCCTGCCAGAGGACGAGCAGGCGCCGGAGGTGGACGCCGCCACGCGCAAGCTCGCGGACGAGGCCGGCCGGCAGGTGGTGCTGCTGGTGGGCGCGAAGGACTGGGCCTCCGCTCAGAAGGCGGCGGACGAGGCCACGCGCGCGATGGAGCAGTCGCGGGACGTGCTGGAGCCCGCCGTGGTGGACACCTCCGCGCTCGACCAGGCGGTGGACTTCTACCGGCCGTACCGGGACCGGCTGCTCACGCCTTCGCAGCGGCAATGGCTCACGCGGGCGACGCCGGAGGAGCTGGGCGGCACGGCGCTGATGAAGCTGTACCAGCCCGCGGGCGCGCAGCTCACGGACTGGAACGTGGACCCGCTGGGGCTGTGGCCGGACTGGTGGCAGGCCCGCGCCGCGGAGACGTCCGCGCGGCCGCGCGACGGGCGCCTGTGGCTGTCAGGTGAAGGCCGCGAGTGGGTGCTGCTCACCTGGAAGAGCAAGGTGTCCGCCTTCGCGCTGGGAGATGGCGCGCGCGTCACCGCCGCGGTGGAGCGGGCGCGGGCGCGCGTGGAGGCGACGGTGCCCGGCGGACGGCTGGTGGCCGCGGGCGTGCCGCTGTACGCGGAGGCCGCCGCCGCGCAGGCGAGCTGGGAGATGTCCACCATCGGCTTCGGCTCGCTGGCGGCGGTGCTGCTGCTGGTGTGGCTGACGTTCCGCTCGCTGCGCCCCATCCTGCTCGTGGGCGTGTCGCTCCTCTTGGGCTGCGCCGTGGCGCTGACGGTCACCGCGCTCGTCTTCGACCGCGTGCACCTGCTCACGCTGGTGTTCGGCTCCAGCCTCGTGGGCGTGGCGGAGGACTACGGCTTCCACTACTTCGCCGCGCGCCAGGGCAAGGCCCCTTCGGAGCGCGGCCCGGTGATGCGCTCGCTCCTGCCCGGCATGGCGCTGGCGCTCATCACCAGCGTGGTGGCGTACCTGGCGCTGGGCGTCGCGCCCTTCCCCGGGCTCCGGCAGATGGCGGTGTTCTCCGCCGCCGGCCTCACCGCCGCGTTCCTCACGGTGGTGTGCTGGTTCCCTTCGCTGGACCGGGGCGCGCTGCCCGTCACGGCCTTCTCCGAGCGCTTCTCCGCGTCCATCACCCGCTGGCCGCGCGTCACGTCCACCCGGGGCTGGTGGCTGACGGGCGCGGTGCTCGCGGTGCTCGTGGCCGTGGGCATCTGGAAGCTGGAGCCCCGGGATGACCTGCGCCAGTTGCAGGGCGCGCCCCCGAACCTCATCGCCGACCAGCGCGAATTGGGGCGCCTGCTGGGGCTGCCCAGCCCCGCGCAGTTCTTCCTCGTGGAGGGGGACGGCGACGAACAGGTGCTGGCACGCGAGGCGGCGCTGAAGCAGCGGTTGGATCCGCTCGTCGCGGAGAAGGTGTTCGCGGGCTACCGCGCCGTGTCTGACTGGCTCCCCTCGGAGGCCCAGCAGCGCGAGGACGCGGCCCTCAGCGCTCGCGTGGAGGCGCAGGCCGTGGCCGCCGTCGCCGCCTCCACGGGCGAGGCCCCTACGCGCGCCGCGTTCGCGGAAGGGCCGCTCACCCCCTCGCGCTTCCTCTCCGGGCCCGCCGCCTCCGCCATCCGGCAGCAGTGGCTGGGGACGCTGGGCTCCCGGCAGTACAGCGTCCTCATGCTGCGCGGCCTCAACGACCCGAAGGTGCTGCCCCGGCTGGAGGCCGTCGCGCACGGGCTGGAGGGCATCCGCTGGGTGGACAAGACGGCGGAGATCTCCGGCCTGCTCGGCCGCTACCGGCGCATCATGGGCGGGCTCATCGTCGCGGGCTATGTCGCGGTGCTGCTCACGCTGGTGGCCCGCTTCGGCCGTCAGGCGTGGCGCGCGTGGCTGCCGTCCGTGCTGGGCACGCTCCTCACGCTCGCCCTCTTCGGCTGGGTGGGCGCGCCCCTGCAGCTCTTCACCGTGCTGGGGCTGGTGCTGCTGCTGGGCATGGGCGTGGACTACGGCATCTTCCTCCTGGAGCACCCTGGTGACGGCTCCGCGTGGCTCGCGGTGGCGCTGGCCGGCGTGAGCACGCTGCTGTCCTTCGGTCTGCTGGGCCTGTCGGCCACGCCGGCCCTTCGCTCGTTCGGTCTCGCCATGCTGCTGGGCGAGGTCACCATCTGGATCCTCACCCCCTGTTTCCGACTTCCACCTGGGAAAGCCACACATTGAAAACTGAATCAGCGGACATCCTCATCATTGGCGCGGGCCCCGCGGGCTCCGTCGCGGCGGGCCTCCTTCGCAAGCAGGGCCGTGACGTCCTCGTGCTGGAGCGCGAGCAGTTCCCGCGCTTCTCCATTGGCGAGAGCCTGCTGCCGCAGAGCATGCAGTACATCGAGGAGGCCGGCTTCCTCCAGGACGTGGTGGAGGCGGGGTTCCAGTTCAAGAACGGCGCCGCCTTCGAGCGCTCCGGGCGGTACACGGACTTCGACTTCCGCGACAAGTTCAGCCCCGGCTGGGGCACCACCTACCAGGTGGAGCGTGGCCGCTTCGACCACGTGCTGGCCCAGGCCGCGGAGCGCAAGGGCGCCACCTTGCGCTTCCGTCACGAGGTGCTGACCGTGGACTTCTCCGGCGAGAAGCCGGAGGTGACGGTGCGGCCTCCCGAAGGCGAGACGTACCGTGTGCAGGCGCGCTTCATCCTGGACGCGAGCGGCTTCGGCCGCGTGCTGCCCCGCCTGCTGAACCTTGAGACGCCATCCAACTTCCCCGTGCGCGGCGCCATCTTCACCCACGTGGAGGACCGCATCCCCGTGGGCACCTTCGACCGGAACAAGATCCGCGTCACCACGCACCCGGAGCACGTGCACGTCTGGTACTGGACCATCCCCTTCTCCGGCGGTCGCTGCTCGCTCGGCGTGGTCGCGAAGAAGGAGTACCTGGAGCAGTACACCGGCACGGACACGGAGCGGCTCCAGGCCATCGTCAACGAAACGCCGTCCCTGCGGGAGCTCCTGAAGGACGCCGTCTGGGACACGCCCACGCGCAAGCTCACCGGTTACGCGGCCAACGTGAAGTCACTGTGGGGCCCGGGCTTCGCGCTGCTGGGCAACGCGGGCGAGTTCCTGGATCCGGTGTTCTCCTCGGGCGTCACCATCGCCTTCAAGTCCGCGAGCCTCGCGTCGGCGTGCATCGCGCGCCAGTTCGCCGGGGAGACGGTGGACTGGGAGCGCGACTACGCGAAGCCGCTCAAGGCGGGCGTGGACACCTTCCGCACCTTCGTGGAGTCCTGGTACGAGGGCGGCTTCCAGGACATCATCTTCCACCCGAACCCGTCCCCGGACGTGCGGAAGATGATCTCCGCCATCCTCGCGGGCTACGCGTGGGACAAGAACAACCCCTACGTCGCCGACAGCAAGCGGCGGCTGGGCGTGCTCGAGGAACTGTGCGCCGTCTGAGCCTCCTCCTCGCACTCACGGGCCTCGTCGCCTGCACCACCGCGCGTCCGAGGCCCGCCGGGCCCCCTGCTCCCACCGAGCCGTTGCCGGAGCTGCGGCTGAAGCCCGCGGCCCTGGGCGCCACGGTGAGCCTGACCCAGCGGCTGGTGTTCGCCCACGAGGCGGACCCGGGCGGCCCCCGCTCCCTGGAGGCGTTGCTGGAGGTGGACCCGGCGCTGATGCAGCTGGCGGGCTTCGCCATGGGTCAGCGCATCCTCACCCTGCGGTGGAACGGCGCCGTCCTGGAGGAGGAGCGCGACCCCCGCCTGCCCGCTCAGTTCCAGTCCGGGCCGGTGCTCCGGGATGTGCAGCTCGTCTACTGGCCGGCCGACGCCGTGCGCGCCGCCCTGCCCGCCGGCTGGACGCTGGAGGACGGGCCGGGGCAACGCACCCTGTCGAAGGACGGCAGGGAATGGGTGACGGTGCGCTACGATGGGACCCCGCGCTGGGAAGGGCGCACCCAGCTCACCAACCTCTCCGAGCACTACCGGCTCACCATCGACTCGCGCCCCGCGGACGAGTGACTGTCTCCATGATGCCTCCCGTCTTCCTCAACCAGCTCGGCCTCGTCTGCGCCCTGGGTGCCGGGAAGCAGGAGGTGTCGCGAGCCCTGTTCGCGACCACCCCCTCCGGCGTGGCCTCCCACGCCGGGTTCGCGGACCGTCCGCTCCACCTGGGCGTCGTCACCGCCGCGCTCGCGTCCCAGGACGCGCTGCCCAGGGCTCAGCACAGCCGCAACAACGCGCTGCTGCTCACCGCGCTCGCCGAGGTGCGTCCCGCCGTGGACGCCGCCATCGCCCGGTTCGGTCCGGAGCGCGTGGCGGTGGTGCTGGGCACCAGTACCTCCGGCATCGGCGAGAGCGAGGGCGCCATCGCCGGCCACCTCGCCACGGGCCAGCTGCCCGCGTCCTTCCACCTGTGCCAGCAGGAGCTGGGCGCCCCTGCCCTGGCGCTCACGCAGCTGCTGGGGCTCGCCGGGCCGTCCTACGTCATCTCCACCGCGTGCTCCTCCAGCGCCAAGGCCCTGGCCAGCGCGGCGCGGCTCCTGCGCGCGGGCACGGTGGACGCGGTGCTGACGGGCGGCGTGGATTCGCTGTGCCGCTTCACCGTCGCGGGCTTCCGCTCCCTGGACTCGGTGAGCGAGGAGCGCTGCAACCCGATGAGCGTCCACCGCCACGGCATCAACATCGGCGAGGCCGCGGCGCTGTTCCTGATGACGCGCGAGCCGGGGCCGGTGCGCCTCTCCGGCTGGGGCGAGTCCTCCGACGCGCACCACATCTCCGCGCCAGAGCCCGGGGGCCGGGGCGCCATCGCCGCCCTCCGCGAGGCGCTGACGCGCGCGGGGCTGTCCCCCGAGCACGTGGACTACGTGAACCTGCACGGCACCGCGACGGTGCAGAACGACGCCATGGAGAGCCGCGCGGTGCACGCGCTCCTGGGTCCGGGCGTGAAGGCCAGCTCCACCAAGCCGCTCACCGGCCACACGCTGGGGGCCGCGGGCGCGCTGGAGGCGGCCTTCGCGTGGCTCACGCTGGTGGACAACCCACAGGGCAAGCTGCCCGCGCACTTCTGGGACGGGGAAGCGGACCCCACCCTGCCGGCGCTGTCGCTGGTGAAGCCGGGCGAGGCGCTGGGGCGGCCGGTGCGGTCGGTGCTGAGCAACTCGTTCGCCTTCGGGGGCAGCAACGCGGCCCTCGTGCTGGAGAACGCCTGATGCGCACCCCCATCGACCTGCCCATCGCGGACCTGGTGCCCCACGGCGGCCGCATGCGGCTGCTCGACCGCGTGCTGGAAGGCGACGCGGAGACGCTGCTCGCGGAAGTGACGGTGCGCGAGGACAGCCTGTTCTTCGCCGATGGCGTCGTGGGCGGCTGGGTGGGCATCGAGTACATGGCCCAGGCCGTGGCCGCCTGGGCCGGCTGGCATGCGCGGCTTCGCGGGGAGGTGCCCAAGGTGGGCTTCCTCCTGGGCACCCGCCGCTATGAGTGCAGCCGCCCCGTCTTCCGGCCGGGGGAGTGCCTGCGCATCGAGGTCCACCGCCAGTTCTTCGCGGACAACGGGCTGGGCCAGTTCGACTGCACCATCACCATCGGGACGGAGACGGTGGCCACGGCGGCGCTGACGGTGTTCGAGCCGCCCGCCGGGCAGGACGTCTTGAGGAGGGGCAACACAGATGGGTGACAAGACGGTGCTGGTGACGGGCTCCAGCCGGGGCATCGGCCGCGCCATCGCGCTGCGCCTGGCGCGTGACGGCTTCGACGTCGTGGTGCACTGCCGCAGCCGGCGCGAGGAAGCGGACGCCGTGGCGGCGCTCGTGCGCGACGCGGGGCGCAAGGCGCGCGTGCTCCAGTTCGACGTGGCGGACCGCGCCGCGACGCAAGCCGCGCTGCTGGCCGACGTGGAGGCGCACGGCTGCTACTACGGCGTGGTGTGCAACGCGGGCATCGCGCGCGACAACGCCTTCCCGGCGATGACGCCCGACGAGTGGGACAGCGTCATCCACACCAACCTGGACGCCTTCTACAACGTGCTCAACCCGCTCACGATGCCGCTCGTGCGCCGCAAGAAGCCGGGCCGCATCGTCACGCTGGCGTCGGTGTCCGGCCTCATGGGCAACCGGGGCCAGGTGAACTACAGCGCCGCGAAGGCGGGCATCATCGGCGCGACGAAGGCGCTCGCGGTGGAGCTGGCCAAGCGCGACATCACCGTCAACTGCGTGGCCCCGGGCCTCATCGACACGGAGATGGTGCCGCCGGAGGTGCTGGAAGAGGCGCTGAAGATCATCCCCGCCCGCCGGGTGGGGAAGCCCGAGGAGGTCGCCGCCGCGGTGAGCTTCCTCATGGCCGAGGACGCCGGCTACATCACGCGTCAGGTGATTTCCGTGAACGGGGGAATGGTCGGATGAGGCGCGTGGTCGTCACCGGAGTGGGGGCCCTGAGCCCCCTGGGGCACGACTGGCGGACGGTGGAGGCGCGGCTGCGCGGGCGCCAGAACGCCGTCCGGGTGATGGAGAACTGGAAGCAGTACCAGGGCCTGCACACGCGGCTGGGCGCGCCCGCCGCGCCGTTCGAGTTGCCGTCGTCCACGTACTCGCGCAAGACGACGCGCACCATGGGCCGCGTGGCGCTGATGGCGACACGGGCCAGCGAGCTGGCGCTCCAGGACGCGGGCCTCCTGGGGGACCCGCTGGTGAAGAGCGGGAAGATGGGCATCGCCTACGGCTCGTCCGCGGGGACGCCGGAGAACATGGGCGACTTCGGGAAGATGATCACCGAGAAGACGACGGAGGGCATCACCGCGACGACCTACCTGCGGATGATGTCCCATACGGCGGCGGTGAACATCGGCGTCTTCTTCGGCGTCACCGGGCGCATCATCACCACGTCCAGCGCATGCACGTCCGGCAGCCAGGGCATCGGCTACGCGTACGAGGCCATCAAGCTGGGCCGGCAGGTGGCGATGCTCGCGGGCGGCGCGGAGGAGCTGGACGCCACCGGCGCCGCCGTCTTCGACACCCTCTTCGCCACCAGCACGAAGCACAACGAGGCGCCGCACGAGTCGCCCCGGCCCTTCCATGCCCAGCGCGACGGGCTGGTGCTGGGGGAAGGCGCGTGCACGCTGGTGCTGGAGGAGCTGGAGCACGCCCGCGCGCGCGGCGCGACCATCCACGCGGAGCTGCTGGGCTACGGCACCAACAGCGACGGCCGCCACGTCACCCAGCCCAACGCGGACACCATGGCGCAGGCGATGCGGCTGGCCCTGGAGGACGCGGGCGTCCCGGCCTCCGCCATCCCGTACGTCAACGCGCACGGCACGGCCACGGACACGGGCGACGTCGCGGAGAGCGCGGCCACGCTCGCGGTGTTCGGGGAGAAGGTCGCCATCTCCTCGCTCAAGAGCTACATGGGCCACACGCTGGGGGCCTGCGGCGCGCTGGAGGCGTGGATGAGCCTCCAGATGATGCGCTCGGACTGGTTCGCGCCCACGCTGCACCTGGACGCGGACTCGGTGGATCCGAAGTGCGCTCCCCTGGACTATGTCATGGGCGAGGGCCGTGCCTTGCAGACGGACCTGGTGATGACCAACAACTTCGCCTTCGGTGGCATCAACACGTCGTTGATCTTCCGCCGCTGGCCCTGACGCCTGGAGAACCCGCGATGAAGAATGCCCTCCTGTTGCTGGCCCTGACGGCCGCGAGCCCCGCGCTGGCGCGCGACACCGTGGTGAAGATCAAGCTGGCGGATGTCCTCGTGCTGCCCGAGGCGAAGGAGAAGCTGGACGGGACGGTGAAGTTCTACCTGGACGGCCAGAAGTCGCCTTCGGTGAAGAAGACGCTGGGCAGTGAAGTGACGAACAAGAAGACCAACGCGGTGGGCAAGTCGGACGAGTTCGCCTGCAAGTGGGCCGCGCTCTCCGCGCTCATCACCCTGCAGGAGGGCGCGAAGAAGAACGGCGCCAACGCGGTGGTCAACATCGTGAGCTATTACAAGAAGGTGGAGTCCAAGAGCGCCACCGAGATTGAATGCCACGCCGGCACCATGGTCGCGGGCGTCGCGCTCAAGGGCGACTACGCCACCGTCGCGAAGTAGTCCCCAGCGCTGGCGCGGCCCGCTACCGCCGCGCCGGCGCCTGGAGGCGGCAGACGGACGCGGGCGCGAGGTGTCGCGACGCCATCCACGCCGCCAGCGCCTCGTCCTGCCGCCGGGCGGCGGCCGCGTCGAAGCGGCGGTTGTCCTGGAGCGTCCAGCCCCGGGGCTGGTTGCCGGAGTAGCCGTTCACCGTGGGCACGCCGCTCTCCATCGACGCCCAGGTGGCATCGAGCTGGTACTTCCAGTCGGGCTGCGTCCCGGCGGTGGGCGCGAAGAAGAAGCTCTCGCACCCGGCCTGGGACTTCACGAGCGACGCCACGGAGTCCACGTCCGCGCGGGCCTCGAAGCGGTCATAGGCGGGGCCCGTCAGTCCCTGCTCCAGCAGGCACAGCGCGCCCAGGCCCAACGCCAGCGCCCCGCGCCCCGCCTGCGCCTGACGCTGGAGGAACAGGGCCACGCCCACGGCCGCGGGCACCAGCAGCCACACGCCAATGCGCGCCAGGGCCCGGATGGCCGCCGCGCCGGGCACGCCGTGGAAGACGAGCCACCAGGGCGTGTACCCGCCCGTGAAGCGTGACGACAGGAGGAGGGTCGCCACCGCCACGACGAGCAGCAGCCGCACGGCGGGCCGCGCGCGCGCCTGCCACAACCCCAAGGCTGCCACGACGGGGGTGACGAGACCGAAGCCCAGCCGGTGCTCCCACGGCATGGGCAGCCGCTGGAACCGGACGAACCCGTTGGTCCACCCGTACAGCCAGCTGTCCGGGCCCAGGTAGAACCAGCTCCAGAAGCGCGGCACCATGTACGTGACGTCGGAGAAGCTGCGCAGGCCCACCGTGCTGACGGCCTGACGCGAGTGCAGGACCAGGGGGGCCAGCGCCACCAGGCCCACGACGCCGAAGCCCGCGAGCGCCGGGAGGTGCCGGCGCAGGGCCGCGAGGAGCGGGCCCCGCGTGTCCCGGAAGGCGAGCGCGGCCCCGAAGGCGAGCAGCAGGAAGAAGAAGAGGAACCAGCCCCAGTAGAAGCCCGCGTAGAGCTGGGCCACGAACGCGCCCACGAGCAGCGCGGCCCACGCCACCCCGCGCCGCCGGTTCGTCTCCGGACGGGAGAGCGCCAGCACCGCGCCCACCGCGAGCAGCGCGAAGAACTGCCCCTGGAGCTGCGGGTGGTTGAGCTGGTTGACGCGCGGCGCGCCCGCCGTGAAGAGCAGCGCCCCCACCACCGCGGGGCCCGCGCGCAACCCGAAGCCGCGCATGAGCAGCCACACCGCCGCAGCGTAGTTCAGCACGGACATGCTGAGCGCCCACGCCTGCCACGACACGTCCGCGTCCAGGCCCAGCGCGCGCCACACCCAGTAGAAGGGCGCGACCCCCAGGAGCACGTCCGAGTACGCGGAGACGTTGGGCTCCGGGAAGAACATCGGCGGATCCCAGAAGCGCGCGTGCCCGGCATCCCCGGAGATGAAGCGCCAGCCGTGCTCCAGGACGTAGTGGTTGAAGCGGACGTCCCCCTCGTCGCCCTGCATCAGGCGCAGGCCGGACAGGAGGACGGGGTGGTGCGCGAGCAGCAGTGCCAGGACGCCGCCCACCAGGACGGTCAGGACGAGGCGGGTGCGATCCATGACACCGGTTTCCATGGGCGCGGTGAGCGTTAGCACACCCCGCGAAGCCCATGGAACGCTCGTTGCGAAACACCAGCGCCCCGGCGCCCCCGTCCCTCCCTGGCTTCAAGGGCAGGGGTGTTGGCGGATAGCGGACGCCGTCGGGAGCGTGGCGCGGGCCCGCTGCGCGCCACGACTAGCGTGTGCGCTTCCACGACGCTTCGCGGAGGTGCCACACATGAGAAGGACAGACCCCCTCACGTTCCTTGGCGCGCTGCTCACCAGCGGCACGGTGCTCGCGTGCGAGACGTGCCGCCCGGCGGTGCAGGCCGGCATCTTCAACGAGCACTTCTGGGGCCGGATGGCCATCACCCTGCTGCCCTTCGGCGTCATCCTCTTCGTCGCGGCCCGGCTGCACGTCATGAGGCCCGGGAAGGTCAGCCCATGAGCCACATGCATCGGGGACCGCTGCTCTCCGCGGGGCTGCTGCTGGGCGTGGGGCTGGGAGGCTTCGTCGACGGCATCGTGCTCCATCAAATCCTGCAATGGCACAACATGCTCTCCAGCCTCCTGCCCCCGGACACCCTGGTGAACGCCAAGGTGAACATGTTCTGGGACGGGCTCTTCCACGCCTTCACCTGGCTGATGACCTTCGGGGGGCTGGTGCTGCTGTGGCGCGCGGGCCAGCGCACGGACGTACCCTGGTCCACGGCCACCTTCGCCGGGTGCCTCCTGGGAGGCTGGGGCCTGTTCAACGTCGTCGAGGGCATCATCGACCACCAGTTCCTGGGCGTGCACCACGTGCACCCCGGGGCGGGTGAGCT
>NZ_RAWB01000128.1 GCF_003612055.1 Corallococcus llansteffanensis | reverse complement strand
GGACGGGGACAGCGCGGGGATGACGGCGCGCACCTGGACGCGGCCCACGCAGGCGCTCGCGTTCGACAGCACGGGCCTGGGGCTGTGGACCAGCGACGTGGTGGCCGGGCGGGCGTCCGTGCAGCTCGTGGACGCGCGGACGCTGTCCGACGTGGCCGGGATGGACACGAGCCTCGACGCGCCGCTGGGCGAAGACGACGTGGACGGGCTGCATGAATGGATGCCGCACCCGGTCCTGCCGGTGATGGGCGTGGCGCTGAGCTGCGGCCAGGATGGCACGTGGCTCACGTTCGTGGAGCGCGGCGCGTCCGGGCTCGTGCGGGGCGCGGAGGTGGCGTCCGTGGACGCGCCGTTCTACCCGGCGGGCTTCTTCCCGGACGGAGCGAGCTTCATCGGCGTGGGCGGCACCTGGGTGCGGCGCTGGACGTACCCCGAAGGGATGCTGGCGGCGGAGTTCATGCTGCCGGAGCTGGGGACGCTCGCCACGGGCTACACCGGGCTGGTGACGTCGCACGCGGTGCTGGTGGCGGTGGAGGACCTGTTGGCGGTGGGGGAGTGGTACCTGCTTCAACTGGACCCGACCACGCTCAGGCCCGTGTGCGCGTGGGAGCTGCCGCTGTCCACGGAGGTCGTCACGTCGCTGCACCTGTTGCCGGGGGGCTTCATCCTGGCGCCGGAGGACGGCCAGCTCTGGCGCCTGCCCGCCGAGGTCCTGGCCCCCGAGCCGACGTCCACCCGGTGAACACCGGCCGCGCGGATTGTTCATGCGCGCGTGGAATGGTCCCCGGGGCTGTCTGTAGGGTCTGGGATCATGAGCGATCCGAACTTCGTCAATCAGCCCCCGGGAATCCCACCGCCGCCGCAGGCCGAGCCGCCGAAGGCGCCGTCGCGGGGCAAGGTCATGGGAATCCTGATCGCGGTGATGGTCGTGGCGCTGGTGGCCTCGTATTTCGGGCTGAAGCGCCAGTCGGAGCCCGCGCCGGTGGCCGTGACGCCGGCCGTGGTGGACGCGGGCGTGGCGGCGCTCCCGCCGGACGTGTCGCTGCCGGAGAGCGACGGCCGGATTCGGGACCTCGTGGGCAAGCTGTCGGTGGACCCGGAGCTGGCGCGGTGGCTCCAGGAGCGCGACCTGGCGCGCCGGTTCACGTCGTCCGTGAACAACATCGCCGAGGGTGAGAGCCCCCGGGCCTCGTTGCTGTTCATGGCGCCGCCGGGGCCGTTCCAGGTGGGCGCGTCCGGGGCGAACGGGCGCTCGTCGATCGCGCCGCTGAGCTACGCGCGCTACGACCAGGTGGCCCGGGTGCTGGGGTCGCTGGACGCGGCCGGCGCGGCGCTCGTGTACCGCGAGCTGAAGCCGCTCATCGACCAGGCCTACCGGGAGATTGCTCCGCCGGGTCAGAGCTTCGAGGCGACCTTCGGCCGCGCCATCCAGCACCTGCTGGCGGTGCCGGTGCCGCAGGGGCCGGTGGAGGTGGAGCCCAAGGGCGCGCTGTACGTCTACGCGGCGCCGGAGCTGGAGGGCCTCAGCCGGGCCCAGAAGCACCTGTTGCGCATGGGCCCGGGGAACATCCGGCTCATCCAGGCGAAGCTGCGCGAGGTCCGCACGTCGCTGAACCTGCCGACGCCGGAGCCCAGGGCCCCGGAGGCGCTTCCGGACCAGGACCCGGGCCAGACGCAGACTGCGGAGTAGCGGCTACTTGCGCTTCTTCTTGCCGGCCTTGGCGGGGGGCGGCGGCGGCTTGGGCTTTTCCTTGTCGCCGGCGACCTGGAAGGCGGCCCGGAGGTCCTCGACGTCGCGGCCGCGCGAGTCCTGGAACGCCGAGCCCGTCTGGGAGTCGACGACCAGCGTGTACGAGAAGCCCGTCTTGAGCGGCTGCGGCAGGTGGATGCGGTAGACGAGCCCGTCGTCGGCCTCCGTGACGGAGTCGTCGGAGATCATGGCCCGGTCGGCTTCGTCCATCAGCCGGACCCGGTAGTTCTTCAGGGGCAGCGTGCTGCGCAGCTCCAGGTCGGAGGTCTGCTCGATGAGCGGCTTTTCCTCCAAAGCCAGCGGGATGAGCGCGAGGCCGGCGTCCGGCGCCTGGTACTGGAGCGTGAAGACCGCGGTGTCCGGGCCCGCGTCCTGGGCCGCCGGGGTGCCCGTGACGCCGCCATCCACCACGGCGGTGTCCGGCGTCTTGTCGGGACAGCCCGTGAGCAGGGCCGCGGTGAGGCCGCAGAGCGCGGCGAGTCCGGTTCGTCGGAAGAGGCGCATGTCGCGGCAACGTATGTGCCGGGCGAGGGCTCGGGAAGCCCGAGAACGCGGGCCCGCATGCCCAAGGTCACTGGAAGACGCCCGCGGCCCCGGTTGCTGGAGGTTTACCGGGCGCCAGGGCCGGCTGGGGGAACGGCCCGGAATCACTCAGGAACCCTCCCCGCACCCCCGGTCATGACGTCTGATAAGAAGCGTTATGTAAACTGTGCGCCAGGAAGCTGCAAAAGCCTGGTTCGGGAGGAACAAGATGCCGTCGTCTTGAGAAACTCGAAGGAAGCTGCAAAAGCCTGGTTCGGGAGGAACTGGAAGTCGGTGAACTGGCGCGAAGGCGCCAAGGGCTCGCGGAGCTCGCGGAGCTCGCGCTTCGCGGCCCTGCGTCTGCGCACCGCGCATCGTCACTCGCTGGGACTGGCCCCAGGCGACGAACAATGGCTGCTGTGCGAATGGCCGAGGCACGAGAAGGCACCCACCAAATTCCACCTCTCCACGCTGCCCGCGAGCACGCCCCTGAAGCAACTCGTGCGCCTCACCAAGCTGCGCTGGCGCGTCGAGCGCGACTACCAGGAGATGAAGGGAGAAGTCGGTCTCGACCACTTCGAGGGACGCTCGTGGCGTGGCTTCCACCACCACGCCACCCTCTGCGCCGTGGCCCACGGCTTCCTCGCGCTCCGTCGGGCGCTTTTCCCCCCGGAGCCGGGTGCACTGGACGCTGCCGATGGTGCGACGCGCGTTGCAGCCCCTCCTGCTCGGGCAGATTGGCACCTGCCCCTTCTGCAACAGAGCCATCAACCCCAGAGCCCCGCCTGAGCTGCCCTCTCGGATGTGACCAAGTGGTACTAAGCCTCTGGGTGTCCCAGGGGGGCCTGGGCGGTGTTTCTCACCCGCTCCCCCGGGCCGGATTCCGGGCCCCCGGGCCCGTGGCGTGCCGGTCGAACTCCACCGAGCAGTGTGCCGAGAACACCTTCACCTCGGTCCCGTGCGTCCGCACCAGGCCGCGCAGACGTTCCTGGTTCGCGAGCCGCGCGGCGTTGTCCACGGACTTCAGCCGCTGGAACAGCGCTGTCCCCCACGGGCTTCGCGGGGCCACTGGATCGACCTCCCGGTGGTTGAAGTACGCGTCCCCGGCGTGAAGCATCCAGCCTCCCGGACCCTTCACCGCGACCCCGCAGTGGCCAGCCGTGTGGCCGACCAGCGGCACCAGCAGCACCTCCGCGTCCAGCCCCGGAATCACCCGCACGGCTTCGAACCCGAACCAGCGCTCGCCGTCCACGGCATACCGGCTCCACTTCGGCCCGTGGGCCCACTGGACCGGCTTGTACCCGAACTTCTCCTTCGGCCCCGGTGGCACCATGGCCGCCGCGTGCTCGTCCCCGAACACGTGGACCTGGGCCTCCGGGAAGTCCTCCAGCCCCCCGACGTGGTCCAGGTCCAGGTGCGTCGGCACGATGTGCCGCACGTCCTCGCGCCGGAACCCCAGCCGCTCCACCTGGGCCAGCGCCGTCTCCGCCGGATCCAACCTGGGTGCGTTCCGGGCCACGAACCGCTGGCCCAGACG
The DNA here is from genome assembly GCF_003612055.1 of Corallococcus llansteffanensis. Taxonomy (GTDB): domain Bacteria; phylum Myxococcota; class Myxococcia; order Myxococcales; family Myxococcaceae; genus Corallococcus; species Corallococcus llansteffanensis. The sequence goes on along the minus strand of NZ_RAWB01000128.1, from coordinate 15,792 downwards.
CCCCTTCGGATCCTTCACGTCCCGGGTCCCCAGGCCCGTGTCCACCAGGACCAGCCCCTGGGACGTCTCCAGCAACAGGCAGTGGCAGACGAGCCGCGCCCGCTCGAACAGCCCGCCCGCGCCCACGACGAACCGGGCGCTGGCGGGACACAGGGTTCCGCAGTTGAGGTGATGGATTCGCATGCCCGGAAACCTACGGACCGCCCTCCGGGCCCGATTGGAGGAATCGGCCACGGCGCCCGGCCCGGGCCTCCCATCCGGTTGAAGCCCCGGCCCGGCCGCCGCAGACTCGCCCCATGGCCCTGGCTTCGACGTCCGATAACGCGCTGGTACCCCGGAGCGACCTGTCCCGCTTCATCCAGCGCGTGCGGGTCCTCCAGCACGGCCCGTCCGAGGACGCCTACGTCCGCCTGCCCGACGGCACCGTCGAGCTCGTCGTCCGCGTCCTGCCCGGGACCTGCGACGTGCACGCCCTGGGACCCCGGGAGCACGTCCAGCGCAAGTCGGCCACGGAGGTGCCGCCGGAGACGCTGGGCCTCCAGTTCAAGCCCGGCGGCGCTTACCCGTTCTTCGGCCTGCCCATGTCGGAGCTGGCCCACCGCAGCCTCTCCATCGACACGCTCTGGGGCCGGGCTGACGGCGAGCGGCTCCGGGCCTCGCTCGCGGACGCCCCCTCGGTCCAGGCCCGGCTGCGCACGCTCGAGGCCGCGCTCGTGGACCGCCTCCACCGCGACGACGTCTTCGAACCCGCCGCCGCGTACCTCGTCCGGCGCGGCATCCGGCTCGTCACCGAAGCCTCCGAAATCCCCCGCGTGAGCGACCTGGCCCGCACGCTGGGCGTGAGTGAACGGAACCTGCGCCGCGCCTTCGACGACGTGCTCGGCATGGGGCCCAAGGCGTTCGCGCGGCTCGTGCGCTTCCGGCGGGCGATCCAGGCCTCCGAGTCCACCTTCCGGGGCACCCGGCCGGACTGGGGCGCCATCGCCACCGGCGTCGGCTACTACGACCAGGCCCACCTCATCGCGGACTTCCGCGCCGTCACCGGCACCACGCCCACCGCGTGGCTGCGCGCCCGGGCTGCCTGATCCGCCCTGCCCGGCCTGATTCTCAGACGCGGCGCGTCGGACGCACCGGGTGGGAAATCCGCACGCCCGCCAGGAGGGCTCAGGAATCGTTCAGGCGCTCATTCGTTGAGCGACTTGCGTGGGCGTTTTCCCAGCTTGACCGTCGACAGACCTTCCCTCACAAACGCCCCGTCCCCGCTGCTGGCCCTCCCGTCCAGCGGCCCGAAAGGATCCCATTTCATGAAGCGATTGATGGTCATCGCCGCCCTCGTGGGTGCCGCTCCGGCGCTCGCCGATGAAGGCATGTGGACGTACAACAACTTCCCCAACGCGAAGCTGAAGGAGAAGTACGGCTTCGAGCCGTCCCAGCAGTGGATGGACAAGCTCCGCCTGGGCGCGGTGCGTCTGGCCGGTGGCTGCTCCGCGAGCTTCGTGTCGCCGGACGGCCTGGTGATGACGAACCACCACTGCGCGCGCGGCTGCATCGAGCAGCTCTCCACCGCGAAGCAGGACTACCTGGCCAACGGCTTCTACGCGAAGACGCAGGGCGAGGAGAAGCAGTGCCCGGCGATGGAGGTGAACCAGCTCGTCGAGATCACCGACGTCACCGAGACGCTCAACAAGGCCACCCAGTCGCTGACCGGCAAGCAGTACTCGGACACGCTGAAGGCGGAGATGGCCAAGGTGGAGAAGGCCTGCTCCAACGGCGACGACAAGGTGCGCTGTGACCTCGTCACGCTGTACCAGGGCGGCAAATACAACCTCTACAAGTACCGCCGCTTCCAGGACGTGCGCCTGGTGTTCGCCCCCGAGCACGCCATCGCCTTCTTCGGCGGCGACCCGGACAACTTCGAGTTCCCCCGCTACGACCTGGACGTCACCTTCGTGCGCGTCTACCAGGACAAGCAGCCGGCGAAGACGCCGGACTACTTCAAGTGGTCCGAGCACGGCGCCAAGGAGAACGAGCTCACGTTCGTGGCCGGCAACCCGGGCCGCACGTCGCGCGCGCTGACCATCGCGGAGCTGGAATACAACCGCGACGTGTCGCTGCCCAAGACGCTCATGTACCTCTCCGAGCTGCGCGGCATGGTCACCGAGTTCCAGAAGCGCGGCCCCGAGCAGAAGCGCATCTCCAGCAACATGCTGTTCGGCGTGGAGAACGGGCTGAAGGCGTCCAAGGGCCGCCACGAGGCGCTGCTCGACAAGAAGTTCTTCGCGTCGAAGGTCGCCGCGGAGCAGGAGCTGCGCAAGAAGGTCGACGCGAACCCCGAGCTGAAGAAGAAGTACGCCGCCGCCTGGGATGAGATCACCAAGGCGGAGGCGCAGCTGCTCACCCTGCGCAAGGAGCTCAACTACATCGAGCAGGGCCAGGGCATCTCGTCCTCCCTGTTCAGCATCGCCCGCACGCTGGTGCGCGCCGGTGACGAGCTGCCCAAGGACAACGGCCAGCGGCTGCGTGAGTTCAACGACGCCAACCAGCCCGCGCTCAAGGCGAACCTCTTCAGCCCCGCGCCCATCTACCCGGAGCTGGAGATCGCGCGCCTGACGTTCAGCCTCACCAAGCTGCGCGAGGAGCTGGGCGCCAAGCACCCGTTCGTGAAGAAGGTGCTGGGCAAGGAGTCCCCGGAGCAGGTCGCCACCCGCGTGGTGAAGGGCAGCAAGCTCACGGACGTGAAGGCGCGCCAGGCGCTCTTCGACGGCGGCAAGAAGGCCGTGGACGCGTCCAAGGACCCGATGATCCAGCTGGCGCTCCTGGTGGACCCGGACGCTCGCGCCATCCGCAAGAAGTTCGAGGATGACGTGGAGTCAGTCATCAAGAAGAACAGCGAGCTCGTCGCCAAGGCGAAGTTCGACATCTACGGCACCAGCCAGTACCCGGACGCGACGTTCTCCCCGCGCGTGTCGTTCGGCTCGGTGAAGGGCTACACGGCGGACGGCCAGAAGGTGGCGCCGTTCACCCAGATGGGCGGCGCCTTCGAGCACGCCACCGGCCAGGATCCGTTCGAGCTGCCGAAGTCCTGGGTGAAGTCGGAGAAGATCATCACCGGCTCCACGCCGATGAACTTCGTCACCACCAACGACATCATCGGCGGCAACTCCGGCTCGCCCGTCGTGAACAAGAACCACGAAGTGGTGGGCCTGGTGTTCGACGGCAACATCCAGTCGCTGGGCGGCGAGTACGGCTTCGACGAGTCCGTGAACCGCACCGTGGCCGTGCACTCGGACGCCATCATCGAGGCGCTCCAGAAGATCTACGGCGCCAACCGCGTCCTGGAAGAGCTGCGCCCCGGCAGCACCAAGGTGCCGCCCGTGAAGGCGAACCCGGCGGGGTAGTTTTCCCCACCGCGTCCTGAAGTCCCCAGAGGCTGTCCGGTGTGAACCGGGCAGCCTCTTCTTCTTGGTAGCGTGCGCCCCATGTCGCACGACGCCCGAAGTGAGCAGTTCATGCGGGACGGCTTCCTCCGGCTGGACGGGGCCTTCCCCCGCGAGCTCGCGGACGAGGCCCGGGCCATCCTCTGGACGGACACGGGCTGTGACCCGCGGAAGCCCTCCACCTGGACCCGGCCCGTCATCCGCCTGGGCATGTACACCCAGCAGCCCTTCGTGGACGCCGCGAACACGCCCGTGCTTCACGCGGCGTTCGACGAACTCGTCGGTGCCGGCCGGTGGCTGCCGTGCCGGGCCATGGGCACGTTCCCGGTGCGCTTCCCCTCCCCGGACGACCCGGGCGACGCGGGGTGGCACATCGACGTGGGCTTCGACTTTGACAAGCCGGACTTCATGGACTGGCGCGCCAACGTCGCCTCCAAGGGCCGGGCGCTGCTGATGCTCTTCCTCTTCTCCGACGTGGGCGAGGACGACGCGCCCACGCGCATCCGGGTGGGCTCGCACCAGGACGTGGCCCGGCTGCTGGGCCCGGCGGGCGAGGCGGGCCTGACGCTCCGGCAGCTCGCGGCCAACGGCTTCGAGGAATCCGCCCACCGGCGGGAGGTGCTGGCCACGGGCGAGGCGGGCACCGTCTACCTGTGCCACCCCTTCCTCGTGCACTCGGCACAAGCCCACCGGGGACAGCGGCCGCGCTTCATGGCGCAGCCGCCGCTGCTGCCCCGGGAACCGTTGAGCCTGGCGCGGCTCCCGGAGGACACGTCGCCGGTGGAGGAAGCCATCCGGCGCGCTGTCACTTGAGCCTACCCGCTCACTCCCACTCGATGGTGGCGGGCGGCTTGGAGGAGATGTCGTAGACGACGCGGTTGATGCCGCGCACCTCGTTGGTGATGCGCGAGGAGATCTTCTCCAGGATGGGGAACGGGATGCGCGCCCAGTCCGCCGTCATGCCGTCCACGCTGGTGACGGCGCGCAGCACGCAGGTGGACTCGTAGGTGCGCTCGTCGCCCATCACGCCCACGCTCTGCACCGGCAGCAGGACGGCGAACGCCTGCCACACCTCGCCGTACAGGCCCGCCTTGTGGATCTCCTCCTGCACGATGGCGTCCGCGCGGCGGACGAGGTCCAGGCGCTTCTCGTTCACCTCGCCCAGCACGCGGATGGCCAGGCCGGGGCCCGGGAACGGCTGGCGGCCGACCATCTCCGGCGGCAGGCCCAGCTCGCGGCCCAGGACGCGCACCTCGTCCTTGAACAGCTCGCGCAGGGGCTCCACCAGCTTGAGCTTCATCGTCTCCGGCAGGCCGCCCACGTTGTGGTGGCTCTTGATGGTGACGGACGGGCCCTTCCACGACACGGACTCGATGACGTCCGGGTACAGCGTGCCCTGCGCCAGGAAGCCCGCGTCCTGCACGTCGCGGGAGGCCTCCTCGAACACGGCGATGAACTCGCGGCCGATGATCTTCCGCTTCTGCTCCGGGTCCGTGACGCCGGCCAGCTTCGACAGGAAGCGCTCCCTCGCATCCACCGTCTTCAGGGGGACGTGGAAGCGGTCCACGAAGAGCGCCTCCACCTGCGCCCGCTCACCCTGCCGCAGGACGCCGTTGTCCACGAAGATGCACTGCAGGCGCGGGCCAATGGCCCGGTGCAGCAGCAGCGCCGCCACGGAGCTGTCGACGCCGCCGGAGAGGCCGCAGATCACCCGGCCCTCCTCGCCCACCTGCCGGCGGATGGTCTCCACCGCCTCGTCGATGAAGCCCTTCATCGTCCACGAGCCCGTCACCTTGCAGTCGTTGAAGAGGAAGGCGCGCAGCATCGCCTTGCCCTGGGGCGTGTGGACCACCTCCGGGTGGAACTGGAGGCCGTACCAGGGCTTCGTCGCATGGGCGGCCGCCGCGAAGGGCGAATTGCCGCTGCGGCCAATGGCCTCGAAACCGGGCGGGAGCACGTCCACCCGGTCGCCGTGGCTCATCCACACCTGCACCTGGTCCCCGGGGTGGAACTCCGCGAACGGGCCCCGGGCGGTGAGCACCTCCACGGACGCGCTGCCGAACTCGCGGTGCGCGCCCCGGTCGATGCGGCCGCCCAGCAGCTTGGCCGTGAGCTGCAGGCCGTAGCAGATGCCCAGGACGGGGACGCCCGCCTCGAAGACGTAGGGGTCGCAACGCGGTGAGCCAGGGGCCTCCACGGAGGCCGGGCCGCCGGAGAGGATGATGCCCTTCGGCGCGAACTTGCGGATGTCGTCGGCGGGCAGGTCGGGGCGCTGGATTTCGCAGTAGACGCCCAGTTCACGCACCCGGCGGGCGATGAGCTGGGTGTACTGGCTCCCGAAATCAAGGATGAGGATCTTCTCGGAGTGCAGGTCCACCGGCATTTCTCCCAGGGGGCGTCGTTGACGGGTGGGGGCCCTTATCGCTACAAACTTCGGGAAATCAACGCTGAAAGGCCGTCAATTGTTCGAGGTTCGGATGCGCCGCCTGACCGCTTCCAGTGCAGCAGCCATGCTTCTCCTGTCCTCCGCGGGGTGTGTGAAGGAGATCTCCTCGGAGGAGCGTCTGGAGCGGGACACGCGAAGCGTGGCCGTGAAGGACACCCCCGGAATCGCCGAGCTGTCCAAGCTCACCTGTGACGACACGAGCGAACCGCTCAACAAGGCCCGAAACGTCAACCGCCCGGAGTCGGACCGGCTGGTGGAGTACCTCCAGCTCTACTCGTCCCTGAAGGACCGGACCCACACCTTCGAGGACGCGATGGCCCGAAACCCGGATCTGAGCTACCGCGAGGGCAGCCAGGCCCTGGTCTCCGCCAAGGAAACCTGCATCCAGCAGACCGCCGACATCCGCGTGGAGTTCGAGACCTACCTGCGCGAGCTGGTGGACGTGCCCACCGTGCAGGAGATCAAGGGCGGCAACACCGTGACGGTGGCCCGCCTGGACTTCGCCACCCTGCGCAAGGCGATTGAAACGCTGGATCCGGACGACCGCGAGCAGCTCATGCAGCGCGTGGGCGCGGCGGAGAAGCGCGTGGCCACGGTGCCCGCGGCCGCGGATGACTCGGCGGCCGGCAAGCGTCGCGGCAAGTAGTCGGCTGGCCGCGCCCCCGGACCTTCTTCCGGGGCGCGGTGCGGTTCCCGGGTCGAAGCGCCCTACTCCATCCGGTAGTTGGGCGCTTCCTCGGTGATGATGACGTCGTGCACGTGGCTCTCCTTGAGCCCGGCGGACGTGATGCGCGTGAACATCGCCTTCGTGCGCAGCTCCTCGATGTTGGCGCACCCCACGTAGCCCATGCCGCTGCGGATGCCGCCCAGCATCTGGTGGACGTTCATGGACAGGGTGCCCTTGTACGGGACGCGCCCCTCGATGCCCTCGGGGACCAGCTTCACGGCGTCCACGTCGGACTGGAAGTAGCGGTCCTTGGCGCCCTGCTTCATCGCGCCCAGGCTGCCCATGCCCCGGTAGCTCTTGTAGCTGCGGCCCTGGTACAGGATGACGTCGCCGGGGGACTCCTCGGTGCCGGCGAACAGCGAGCCGATCATCACGGAGCTGGCGCCCGCGGCGAGCGCCTTGACGATGTCGCCCGAGTACTTGATGCCGCCGTCGGAGATGATGGGGATGCCGTGCTTGTCCGCCTCGCGGGCGCAGTCATCCACCGCCGTCACCTGGGGCACGCCCACGCCGGCCACCACGCGGGTGGTGCAGATGGAGCCCGGGCCGATGCCCACCTTCACCGCGTCCACGCCCGCGAGGATGAGCGCGCGCGTGCCCTCCGCGGTGGCGACGTTGCCGGCGATGAGATCGAACCCGTGGAAGTTCTTGCGCGTGTCGCGCACGCCTTCAATCACGCCCAGCGAGTGGCCGTGGGCGGTGTCCACGACGATGACGTCCACGCCCGCCTTCACCAGCGCGTCGATGCGGGCCTCGCGGTCCGCGGACACGCCCACGGCGGCGGCGCAGAGCAGGCGGCCCTTGCCGTCCTTGGCCGCGTTCGGGTGCGTGCGGCGCTTCTCGATGTCCTTGATGGTGATGAGGCCCTTGAGCTCATAGGCCTCGTTCACGATGAGGAGCTTCTCGATGCGGTGCTCGTGGAGGAGCTTCTGGGCCTCCTCCTGGGTGATGTTCTCGCGGCCCGTGACGAGCTTGCGAGTCATCATGTCTTCGACCTTCTGGGAGAAGTTCTTCTCGAAGCGCACGTCGCGGCTGGTGACGATGCCCACCAGGCGCTTGCCCTGCACGACGGGCACGCCGGACACGCCGTGGATCTTCATCAGCTCCACGGCGCGGGCGAGCGGGGCTCCGGGCTCGGTGGTGACGGGGTCCACCACCATGCCGCTCTCGAACTTCTTGACCTTGAGGACCTCCAGGGCCTGCTGCTCGGGCGTCATGTTCTTGTGGATGACGCCGATGCCGCCCTCCTGGGCCATGGCGATGGCGGTGCGGGCCTCCGTCACGGTGTCCATGGCGGCCGACAGCAGGGGCACGTTGAGCCGGATGTTGCGCGTCAGGCGGGTCGTCAGGTCGGCTTCACGCGGCGTGACGGCGCTCTCACCGGGCAGCAGGAGCACGTCGTCGAAGGTGAGGGCCAGCCGGATATCGGGGTTCAACATGGGGGCTCCCGGAACCCCCGCGGGGCACCAGCGCCCGGCGGGTGCGGTTCCATACGAGTAACGCGGCAGGCGCGCAACGGAAGAAGGTTTTTTGCCGCCCGTTCCCTGGGACTTCGGGTGATACTCGGCGCCACACACACACGTCGTGGGACTTGGACCGGGCCTTGGCGGATCTGAATCAGGGAGGGGCCGTCGGGCTGGTGGTGAAGCTTCCCTTCGCCACCCCCGAAGAGTTCCTCGCGAAATACGGGGGCAACATCACCCGGGGCGGCATCTATTTGCGCGCCAAGGCCGTCCGCCCTCCGGGCACGGCCGTCACCCTGGACCTCCGGCTGGCAGGCGGCGACCGGCTCCTCTACGCCGCCGCCGTGGTGCACTTCGTCACCGGGCAGCAGGGCCAGGGCATCTCCGGGATGGGGCTGAAGTTCGGCGAGGCGGACGCCGCGACGCGCCGGTTCCTGGACTCCACCATCGCCATCCTCCCCCACGCCCAGACGGACGTGCCGCCCGTCCCCAACGGGGTGGGCCCCGCTGACTACACCGTCCCTGCCCTGGTCGCCGCCCCTTCCCTGCCCACGGTCGCGCCCGCGGCGACAGGCGCCGGGCCCGCCCGGACACCCGCGCCGGGGACGTTCACCGCTCCCGCCTCGCCGCCCCTGGAGATGGTGACGGCGGAGGCGCTGGAGCTGAACACCGCGGAGCCGCCCCGGACGGGGCCGGTGATCGGCATCGACCTGGGGACGACGAACTCGTGCGCCGCGTTCGTGCGCGGCAACAAGCCGGCGGTGCTGCACAGCCGCGAGGGGCACAACACGGTGCCCTCCATCCTCGCGTTCAACCAGCGAGGCAAGCTGGTGGTGGGCCACCCCGCGAAGGGGCAGATGCTCACCAACCCGCGCCAGACGGTGTACGGCGCCAAGCGCCTGGTGGGCCGGCCGTACGCGTCGCCCATCGTCGGGCAGATCAAGGACCGCTTCCACTACGAGATCGCCGCCGGGCAGGCAGGCGAGGCGGCGGTGCGGCTGGGCGATCGCATCTATTCGCTCCAGCAGATCTCCGCGCTGATCCTCCGCGAGGTGCGCGAGGTGGCGCAGAACCAGCTGGGCCAGCCCATCTCGCGGGCGGTCATCACGGTGCCCGCCTACTACAACGACAACCAGCGGCAGGCGGTGCGCGAGGCGGGCAAGCTCGCGGGCCTGTACGTGGAGCGCATCCTCAACGAGCCCACGGCGGCGGCGCTGGCGTACGGCTACGGGCGCAAGCTCAACCAGCGGGTGCTGGTGTACGACCTGGGCGGCGGCACCTTCGACGCGTCGGTGCTGGAGCTGCACGACACCGTCTACGAGGTGATCTCCACCGGCGGCGACACGTTCCTGGGCGGCATCGACTTCGACAACGCCATCGTCGAGTACCTCCTGGAGGAGTTCCGTCAGCAGACGGGCCGCACCTTCCAGGGGGACCGGGTGGCCCTGCAGCGCATCAACGACGCGGCGGAGCGGGCCAAGTGCGCCCTGTCCGAGCGCTCCGAGATGCGGGTGCACGTGGCCTTCGTGACGATGATCGACAACAAGCCGTACGACCTGGACGTCGTGCTCACGCGGCAGAAATTGATCGCGCTGCCGGAGAAGCTGGTCGACCGCACGCTCCAGGTCTGTGACGAGGTGTTGCAGGCCAAGGGGCTGAAGCCGCAGGACATCGACGAGGTCATCCTCGTCGGTGGGCAGAGCCGCTTCCCGCTGGTGCACGAGAAGATCACGAAGTTCTTCAACCAGCCGCCCAGCAAGGGCGTGCACCCGGACGAGGCCGTGGCGCTGGGCGCGGCGCTGCTGGCGCACAGCCTGGGACAGCTGGAAGGCGTGGTGCTCATCGACGTGCTGCCCATGGCCATTGGCGTGGGGCTGCCGGGCGGGCGCTTCAAGCCGGTGCTGGAGCGCAACGTGGCGCTGCCTGCCTCCAAGGTCTACACGCTCTCCACCCACCGGGACGACCAGACGGAGCTGGAGCTCACCGTCTTCCAGGGGGACAGCGAGCGGGCCCAGGACAACGAGTACCTGGGCACGCTGCGGCTCGCGGGCCTGCCGAAGCGGCCTCGCGGCACGGTGCAGGTGACCGTGACGTTCGAGGTGAACAACGAGTCGCTGCTGAAGGTCGTCGCGCGGGAGGGCACGTCGGGGCGCGAGGTGGTCAGCACGTTCACCACGCGTGACACGCCAGAGACGGTGAAGGCTCGGCTTGCCCAGCAAGAGGCCGAAGCAAGGCCGGTGGCCTCCGGTGTCGCTCACGCGGCGGGCAATGGCGCGGCGCCGGTCGCCCCCGCGAACCGCAACATGGCTGTCGCAGCGCCCGCGGCTCCGGTGCTGACGCCGGATGCGGCGGTGGTGTCGAAGCAAAAAGGTTTCATGGGGTGGTTGAAGGGGCTGTTCGGCCGCGCCTGAGACGCTCAGCAGGGAAGCTGGCGGCGCAGCATGTGCGCACCGCCGCCAGCACCGCGAGTACCTACGGGATCGAGCGCAAGGGCTGCTAAGAAGTGTCGGCGCTTTTTTCGACACATGGACGGCCCCCCGTGCCCGACTTCTCGCGAACCCTTCCTGGCGTCCTGTTGAATCTGGCGGTGGGCCCCTCGGCCCATGCGCCGCTGTACACGTTCCTTGGTGAGGTCGACGGCGACGAGACGGTGCTGAGCGCGTTCGAATTGGACGTGCGGGCCCGGCGCATCGCCGCGGCGTTGCAGGCGCGGGGCGCGGTGGGCGAGCGCGTGTTGCTGCTGTACCCGCCGGGGCTGGACTACATCGCGGGGTTCTTCGGGTGCCTGTACGCGGGCGCGGTCGCGGTGCCGGCGTATCCGCCGGATCCGATGCGGCTGGAGCGCACCCTGCCCCGCCTGCGCGCCATCATCCAGGACGCCGAGGCGTCGGTGGTGCTCACCACGTCCGGCATCCTGGAGCTGTCGGACTTCGTCTTCGAGCAGGCGCCGGACTTCCGCGCGCTGCACTGGATGGCGACGGACACGCTGCCGGAGGGCGGAGAGCGGGACTGGCGCACGCCGTCGGACATGGGCGCGGAGTCGCTCGCGTTCCTGCAGTACACGTCCGGGAGCACGGGCACGCCGAAGGGCGTGATGCTCACGCACGCCAACCTGCTGCACAACCTGGGGCTCATCTCCGGGGCGTTCCAGGTGCGCCGCGACAGCGTGGGCGTCATCTGGCTGCCGCCGTACCACGACATGGGCCTCATCGGCGGCATCCTCCAGCCGCTGCACGGAGGCTTCCCGGTGGCGCTGATGTCGCCGATGGCGTTCCTCCAGAAGCCGCTGCGCTGGTTGCAGGCGGTGTCGCGCTTCCGGGGGACCATCAGCGGCGGGCCCAACTTCGCGTTCGAGCTGTGCGCGCGTCGCGCGACGCCGGAGGACGTGGCGTCGCTGGACCTGTCGTCGTGGGAGGTGGCGTTCTGCGGCGCGGAGCCCATCCGCGCGTCCACGCTGAAGCGCTTCGCGGAGGTGTTCGCGCCGAGCGGCTTCCGGCCGGAGGCGTTCTACCCGTGCTACGGCCTGGCGGAAGGGACGCTCATCGTCACCGGCGAGGAGAAGGGCCGGGGCGTGCGCGTCCATGCGTTGGAGGACGCGGCGCTGTCGCGGGGGCTCGCGGTGGCGGGTCCCGTGGATGCGGCCGGCGTGCGGGCGCACATCGGTTGCGGGACGACGTTGGCGGAGCAGCGGTTGCTGGTCGTGGATCCGGACTCGCTCGTGCCTCGTGCGCCCGGGCAGGTCGGTGAGATCTGGGTGTCGGGCGCGAGCGTGGCCCAGGGGTACTGGCGCAAGCCGGAGCTGAGCGAGGCGACCTTCCACGCCCGTCCTGCTGGCGTGGTGGATGGGCCGGAGTACCTGCGCACGGGAGACCTGGGCGTGCTGCGCGAGGACGGGCAGTTGCTCGTCACCGGGCGGCGCAAGGATTTGATCATCCTGCGCGGGCGGAACCTGTACCCGCAGGACGTGGAGGGCGTGGTCGAGCGCACCGAGCCGCGCGTGCGGCCGGGCGGCGTGGCGGCGTTCTCCGTGGAGACGACGGCCGGTGAGGCGCTGGCCGTGGTGGCGGAGGTGAGCCGGGACCTGGCCGAGTCCGCGGATCCGACGGTGCTGGCCGCGGTGGCGAACGGGCTGCGGCAGGCGCTCTCACGCGAGCTGGAGGTCCAGACGCACACGGTGGCGCTGCTGCCGCCGGGCGCGGTGCCCAAGACGTCGAGCGGGAAGATCCAGCGCTTCGCGTGCCGCGCGGGGCTCGTGTCAGGGGAGCTGTCCGTCCTGTGGCGCAGTGAGATGGCGGGCGCGGAGCCGTTGGTGCGGACGGCGGTGGCCCCCGTGTCCGCTGCCGCGACGGATGCATCGCAGGGTGAAGTGAGCGCAGTGGCGCAAGCTTCGACGGTAGTGCTGACGGCCACGGCTGGCGCAGCGGCAGCAGACTCGACGGCGGAGCAGGCAGTTGCGGCTGGCACGTCGGCACAGGGAACGACGGCGGGGCATGCCGGCGCGGTCGCGGACGCCTCGACGGCCTCGTCAAATGCGCAGTCGGTGCCGGCCGCAGCGCCCCCTTCCCGCTCCGTGGAGGAGCTGGAGCGCATCCTCCGGGAAGAGCTCACCGCGGTCCTCGGCGCGGAGGCCGGCCTTCAGGCTTCGGATGTTCCGCTCACCCAGTTGGGCATGGACTCGCTCGCGGCGGCGGACCTCCAGGCCCGCATCGAGAAGCGACTTGGTGCGCGCGTCTCCGCCGCCACGCTGTTGCAGGACGTGACGCTCCAGGGGCTTGTGGCCTCACTTGCCAAGGGCAGCACCGCGACGGGACTGGCGGCGCTTCCTCCCGTGCAGCGTCGTTCGGGTTCGGCCGGCCTGGCTCCGGCCTCGTTCTCCCAGCAGCGCCTGTGGTTTCTCCAGCAGCTGGCTCCGGAGTCCACCGCGTACCATGTCCCGGTGGCGCTCTCGTTCCGGGGCCCCCTGGTCCCCGAAACGCTGTCGCGGTCGCTGACCGAGCTGGTCCGCCGCCATGAAGCGCTGCGCACGAGCTTCGTCGCTCGGGACGGCGTGCTGTTCCAGCAGGTCCATGCCCCCACGCCCGTGTCGCTGGTCGTGGAGGACGTCTCCAGCACTGACTCCGCTTCCCGCGAGACCCTGCTCGATGCGTGGGCCGTCCGTGACGCCCAGCAGCCGATGGACATGTTCGCCGGGCCGCTGCTGCGCTTCGTGCTGCTGCGCTTCGCTCCGGATGACCACGTCCTGCTCGTCTTCGTGCACCACCTGGTCGCCGACGGCTGGTCCGTGGGCGTCATGGCCCGCGAGCTGACCGCGCTCTACGGTGCCTTCGGGGACCAGCGCCCCTCTCCCCTCCCCGAGCCCGCGCTCCAGTACGGCGACTTCGCCGCGTGGCAGCAGACGAACCTGACGCCCCAGGCCCTGGGGCCGGAGCTCGCGTGGTGGAAGCAGACGCTCTCCGGCGCTCCGTCGCTGCTGGCCCTGGCCACCGACAAGCTCCGGCCGCAACGGCTGTCCTCCCAGGGTGCTCGCCGCCTGCGCATGTTGCCCGCACCCCTGATGGCGAAGCTGAACGCGCTGGGACGCCGTGAGGGCGCGACACCCTTCATGAGCCTGGTGACGGCGCTGGCCACCGTGCTGCACCGGTGGAGTGGCCAGTCGGACTTCGTCCTCGGCTCCGCGGCGTCCGGGCGTGATGTGCCGGGCACCCGCTCGCTCGTCGGCGACTGCACCAACTTCATCCCGCTGCGCCTGCGCCTGCCCACGGACACCACCGTGTCGGGGCTCCTCGCGAGCGTGAAGCAGACGACCCTGGACGCCCTGGCCCACGGCCACGTTCCGTTCGATCACGTGCTCGCGGTCGCGCAGACCAGCGCCCAGCGGCGCGAGCTGTACAACATCGCCTTCGTCCTGGACGACTACGCCATCCCCCACGGCCAACCTGTGGGCGGCGGACTGACGCTCGACCTGGGGCTGTTGGACAACCGCACCACCGAGATCGACATGACCTTCGAGGCCGCCCCCGGCCCCGATGGCCTGCTCATCGGCTGCAAGTACGCCACCGACCTGTTCGAGCCCGAGACCATCGACCGGCTCCTGGCCCACCTGGAGAACGTCGTCGTCGGCATGGTCGCCGCGCCGGAGACGAAGCTCTCCGAGCTGCCCCTGATGACGGAGGCCGAGCGCCACCAGGTCCTCCACGGCTGGAACCCGCCGTGCGAACCGTTCCCCACGGGCACGCTGGTGGAGCGCTTCGAGGCGCAGGTGGACCGCACCCCGGACGCCATCGCCGTCACCTTCGAGCTTCGCCAGCTCACCTACCGCGAGCTGGACGCGCGGGCCAACCGGCTCGCCCATGTCCTCTGGGAGCGCGGCGTGCGCCCCGAGGTCCTGGTGGGCGTGTGCCTGGAGCGCGGCGTGGAGTTGGTCGTCACGCTGCTCGGCATCCTCAAGGCGGGGGGCGCGTACCTCCCGCTGGACTCGGCGCATCCGCGTGAACACCTGGCGTTCCTGCTGGAGGACGCGCGCGCGCCGCTCGTCGTCACCCAGTCGTCGCTGGAGGACCGGGTGCCGTCGGTGGACGGCACCACCGTGCTCACGTTCGAGGCCGCGATGGCCTCCGGGGCTTCGTCGGAGCGGCTCGCGCACCGGAGCGCGCCCGGCGACCTGGCCTACGTCATCTACACGTCAGGCTCCACCGGACGTCCCAAGGGCGTGATGGTGCAGCACGACCACGTGACGCGGCTGTTCACCGCGACCGAGGCGAAGTTCCACTTCGGGCCTTCGGACGTGTGGACGCTGTTCCACTCGTATGCGTTCGACTTCTCCGTCTGGGAGCTGTGGGGCGCGCTGCTTTACGGCGGCCGGCTGGTGGTGGTGCCGTACTTCGTCAGCCGCTCGCCGCAGGCCTTCCTGCGCCTGCTGTCCGACGAGGGCGTCACCGTCCTCAACCAGACGCCGACGGCCTTCCGCCAGCTCCTGCACGCCGAGCAGCAGGCCGCGTCCCAGGGCGACGCTCCGCCCCTGGCGCTGCGCTTCGTCATCTTCGGCGGTGAGGCGCTGGACCTCGCGTCGCTGCGCCCCTGGTTCGAGCGTCACGGCGACGCGCGGCCCCAGCTCGTGAACATGTACGGCATCACCGAGACCACGGTGCACGTCACCTGGCGTCCGGTGGGGCTCGCGGACCTGGAGCGCCCTGCGTCCAGCGTCATCGGCCAGCCCATCCCCGACCTCCAGCTCTACCTGCTGGACGCGGCCGGACAGCCCGTGCCCGTCGGCGTGCCGGGTGAAATCCATGTCGGTGGCGCGGGCGTGGCGCGAGGCTACCTGCGCCGGCCCGAGCTGACGGCGGCGCGCTTCGTGGACGACCGCTTCGGCCCCGTGCCGGACCGCAAGCTCTACCGCGCGGGCGACCTGGCGCGGCGGCTGCCCAACGGTGACCTGGAGTACCTGGGCCGCATCGACCACCAGGTGAAGCTGCGCGGCTTCCGCATCGAGCTGGGAGAGATTGAGTCCTCGCTCAGCACGCACCCCGACGTCCGCGAGACCGTGGTCATCGTGCGCGAGGATGTGCCCGGCGATCAGCGCCTCGTGGCCTACGTCGTCCCCGCCACCGTGGAGGCCGGCGCCCTGCGCGAGCACCTGCGCCAGCGGCTGCCCGAGTACATGGTGCCCTCCGCCTTCGTCGGCCTGGACGCCCTGCCCCTCACGACCAACGGCAAGGT
>NZ_RAWB01000127.1 GCF_003612055.1 Corallococcus llansteffanensis | reverse complement strand
TCCTCCTGGCGCTTCTTTTCTTCCTGCGCCAGGCGCTGCTTCTCGCGCGCGATCCGGAACTCTTCCTTGAGGCTGGAGATCTCCCCCTTGAGGGAGGACATCTCGATCTTCACGGCACCCTGGGTGGTGACGCCGCCGTCTTCCGAGCGCTTGCCCGCCCGCTTGGCCTCCGCGCCAGCACCGCCAGCGGAAGTCAGATGCATCACCAGTGCGGCCATGGTCATCGCCTTCATGGGCTTTCACGTAAGCAAGCGGTGTGCTCGGGCGCAAGTCATGTTGCGTGAGCAACGCTCCGTTGGCCGCCCTCCTCCTGATGTAAGACAACGCGTTCCGCGAGCCGGACGGCGGACAGGGGGGCGCTCCCTTCCGCCTTGTTGTTGATGGTCACGAAGACGGGCCGCTCGCGGCGCACGGCCGCCATGCACACCCGGGCCAGCACGTCGCGGGTGCCAACATCTTCGTCCACCAACTTGTTGAACGGGGCGTAGCGGGCGCGGGCCTCCTCGTAGCCGAGGTTGGGCGGCAGCATCCAGCGCACCACGACGGCGCGGGCCTCGAAGGCGCGCGTGAGCTTCGCCTGACGCGCGACGGGCGGCATGTGGGCCCAGACCGCGAGCACCGGGCTCACGCCCGTGTCCGCGAGCGCCTGGGCGAAGCCCGCCGTCAGCAGCTCCTCGTTGCGGACCTCCACGGCGTACAGCGGGCCCCGGGGCAGCGCGGAGAAGAACGCGTGCAGCCGCTCCGCGAAGCGCGCCGGACCGCCGAGCGCGGCGGGATCCTGCGGTGGGAACTGGAAGACGAGCGGACCGGCCTTGTCGCCCAACCCCTCCAGGAAGGGCCCCACCACATGGTCCACCGCGTACGCGGCCTGGAGGAAGCGGTCATTCACCTGCCCCCGGTGCGCGCCGTAGCGGTCGTGCACGGGGAAGCGCGCGAGCGTGCAGGCCTCGTGCGCCTTCACGAGGAAGCGGAAGCCGTCCGGCACCTGCTGAGCGTACTCGGCGAAGGCGGCGGCGGGCACGGGCGCGTAGAACGTCCGGTCGATGCCCACCGTGCGCAGCACCGGGTGGTGCGCGTAGGCGCCCAGGCCTTCGCGCGCGAGCTGGGTGGTGGTGGCCTCGTGGTCGTAGACGAGGCCGGTCCAGCCAGGGAAGGTCCACGACGAGGTGCCCAGGTAGACACCCTGCGGGAGCCGCTCGCCCAGCGCCTTCAGGTCGTCGGACACCGGGGCCGGGGCCACCGGCTGCGTGCGTCGACGGGACGACACGGGGGCTTCCTCGAGCGCGCCGGTGAAGAGGTCGAACTGGGCGGGACGTCTCGATGCGCTCATGCAGTCAGCTCCCTTCCTGCGGAGGTCCGGTGGTGCCCCAGGGAGTAATCCCCAAGGCCACACAATGCAGGAGGTTGCCTTGAATCGAGGTGACGTTCCAGGTTTCCTGTACGTCCACCGGACAGCCGGGCGGGCCTACACCTTGAGGCGGATGACCGCGGGCAGCACCGTCATGGTGCAGGGCAGCCGGCCCGGCGTCTCACCGTCCACGTCGAGGAACACGTCGCCCGTCTCCGGCTCGGCGTGGAGCGTGCGGCAGCGGAAGCGCCGCGTGTTCTTCCAGGTGACGTGGTCGCCGTTGTAGACGCCCTTGGACTTGAGGACGAAGTCACTCAGGCGGTAGTGGGACCAGAGCGTGATGTCGAAGAGGCCGTCGTGGGTGACGGCGTCCGGGGCGACGAACATGCCGCTGCCGAAGTAGCGCCCGTTGGCCACGGCCACGGTGGTGACGCTCACCGACTCCGGCGTGCCGCCATCCAGCGTCAGGCGCACCTGCTGCTCGGTGTACTTCACCAGGCCCTTCACGGTGCCCCACATGAAGCTGACGTGGCCGCCCAGCGCCTTGCTGCCGGAGTTCACCTCGCGCGCCACCACCGCGCTCACGCCGAACGAGGCGATGTTGGCGAAGAAGCGCGTCGCGGGCTGGCCGTCGTTGTCGATGAAGTCCAGTCGACCCACGTCGAAGGGCTCGGTCTTCTCCGTGCGCAGCCGCTCCAGCGCGGAGCCCAGCTCCAGGTCCCACCCGAACGTACGGCGGAAGTCGCCGCCGGTGCCCCGGGGCAGCAGACCCAGCGCGGCATGGGGGTTGATGACCTTCCCGTCGCGGAAGAAGCCGTTGGTGACCTCGTTCAGGGTGCCGTCGCCTCCGACCGCGACGATGCACTCGTAACCGTCGTCGATGGCCTGCCGCGCCAGCCGCGCCGCATCCATGCCGCCGCTGGTGAAGCCGTGCCCGAACTCACCGAGCACCCGGCCCACCTGCGCGGAGATCTCCACCCATCGCTTCCCCGTCTGCCCGTTGGCGCTGCGCGGGTTGACCACGAGGAACGTCTTCATTCAGTGCCTTCTCCCTGCGAAACCGCTTGTTTACGCGGTTGTGACCCGGGGCTCCACTCCGCGACCCGACAGAAAGCCCCGGCCCCGGGGTGTTTGTCACCCGGGCCATGTCATGCTGGGCCCCACCCTCGCCTTCCGGCTCGACCCCGAGTGAAAGCCCCCTCCGCCACCGAGCAGCTCGGTCCCCACCGCGCGGCCATGCAAGCTTTGGACTGGGAGCTGCCGGGGCTCCGCGCGGACCTGGGCGCAGCGGGACGGCAGCCGTTCCGGGAGACGGGAGCCCAGGAGGATTTCCTCCTCCGGCATGACGCGCCCGCCCACGAAGCCCAGGGGCCGGAGCGGACGAAGCGCTTCGAACGGGCCCTGGCCCGGGTGCGCCAGCTGGCGGACGCGGGGGACGCGCTGACGTTTTCCCGGATGGTGGAGGTCCAGGAAACGCTGTTGGGGGTGCGTACAGCCTTTCGCACCGGGGACGCCTTCGCGCACCGGGGTGCGCACCGCTATGCGCACGTGCCGGGCCTGGAGGCGGCCTTCATCCACAAGGTGGAGGCGGACGCCCGGGAGGAGCGCCATCCGGTGGCGCATGCCATCCGGTTGTACCTGGACCTGTGTTTCTTCCATCCGTTTCCGGACGGCAACGCGCGGGCGGCGCGGCTGTGGCTGGAGTACATGCTGCGACGGGGCGGGCTGCCCACCCCGCCGCTGGCGCCCCTGGTGCTGTGGCCCAAGCGGCCCGGAGATGCCGTCGGCTACACGCGCCTGGCGCGGCTCCTGGCCCGGAGCATCGCGGGGCCGGACGCCCCCTGTCGCAACGAGGTGTCGCCATGAGCAAGGTGAACGCGAAGACGCCCTGGCACCGCATCCGCGAGAGCCTGGATGACTACGCCCCGGAGAAGCTCGCCGCCGTGCTGCGCCGGCATCTGGAGCCCCGGGTGCCGCCGGGGACGCGCAAGCTGCCGGACGAGGAGCGCAAGGCGATGGCGAAGCAGGTCGCGCGCCTGCTCGAGGAGAACCTGCCCCCCTGGTACTCGGAGTCGGGCGTACTGCTGGGCAATGAGAGCCTGGGGGCCTATTGCTGGTGTCACAGCTTCTTCAACCAGCAGCCCACCCCCACCATGAACGTCAATGACAACATCCAGCTCATGCTCAACGCGCTGGAGCAGTCACGCGCGTGGCTGTTCAAGCTGGATGCCGCCTATCAGACCCTCCAGCGCGAGCTGCCGTCGGAGCCCGGCGATGATGACATCCGCGTGCTGGCGCTGGCGGATGGCCTGGTCCAGGTGCTGGACATCACCATCCAGGAGACGGGCTGTGAGGAGACCTGGTACGTGTTCGCGGACCGGGCGCTGGCGTGGATGTTCGACGCCCTGATGATCCGCCCCGGCTATCAGGCGGGCAAGCTGATGAACAAGCTGTTTGCCTTTGAGTCGTGGCACTCGCCCCCCATCGAGGAGCTGCGGGACTCGGCGGAGAAGGTGGCGGCGGCCGTCGTGGAGGACGAGGGCCGCCGGGCCCACCGGAAGCACTGAGGGCCTGGGCGCCCGTCCTTCAGTGGACGGGCTTCTTCGGAGTGCCCGCGGTCACCTGCGCGCTGGTGCCAGCCTTCACCTCGATGCGCCGGCCCTGGGTCTTCGCCTCGGGCAGCTTCAGGGTGACCTCCAGGACGCCGTTCTCGAACCCCCGGGTTCATCTTATCGGTTGCCATGACATCCTCCCCCCGGTGCGGCCCGGCTGGCGCCTGGCCCGCCGGACAGCACCAGCAACTTTGATTCGGGACGTGATCGCCCCGATTCAAAATTGGCGGTGCGTCCGGGGGCCTTCAAGGGGTCCCCTCGGCACGGGGGTCCGACGAAGGTACCGCCGGGCCCTGGTGTCTGGCATTGGGGGGGCGAAGCCGGCCGGACAAGCGCTAGGCGACGAGCGTGGCGTCCATCACGGTGAGGGCCACGCCGCCGACCCGGGCGCGCTCGATGCGTCCCGGCTTGCCGACGACCTCGATGTCGATGCGCCCCGGCTTGCCGAGGGTGTCGCCCTGCTCGACCCGACTGACCACGGTGCCGCCCTGCTCCGGCAGGCGAAGAATCCCGTGCTCGGCGAGGTAGACCGCCAGCGGCCCGGCGGCGGAGCCCGTCACGGGATCCTCCAGGATGCCAAACCCCGGGACGAAGTAGCGGGCGTGCGCCGCGCTGCCCTGCTCCTTCGCCTCCCGGGTGAAGAGGTACACGCCGCGCACGCCGTGCGGCATCAGCAGGGTGTTCATCGCCGCGCCCCGCGCGGTCAGCGACTCCAGGTCCGCAAGCCGCTTCAGGGGCACCATCAGCCGGTGGCCCTGGCGCAGCACCGGCAGGGCCGTGTCCACCTGCTCCACCGTGCCCCCCAGCGTGGGCATCAGCGCGTCCAGCGACACGGGGTTGGGCTCCGCGGGCGGCTGGGGCGTGACGATCCAGACGCGCGTCTCGCGGGCGCCTCGCGGCTCCAGCTCGATGTCGAACGTGCCTGCGGGGCACTCCAGGCGGTACGTCCCCGGGCTTCGCAGCAGCCCCTTCTCCGCGAGCAGGTGGAAGGTGGCGACGGTGGCGTGGCCACAGAAGGGGATCTCATCCGAGGGCGTGAAGTAGCGCAGCCGCACCGTGGGGTCCTCCGGACGGGAGAGGACGAAGGCCGTCTCCGAAGCGCCCACCACCGCGGCGACCCGCTGCATCGTGGGGACGTCCAGCGAGGACGCGTCGAGCATCACGCCCGCGCGGTTTCCTGCACCGGCGGTGCGGGTGAAGGCATCGATGATGTGGACCTGCATGGGCGGGCTCCGGAAGGGGTGGAGGGTCGCGAAAGCGGCTCAGGCATGCTCCGCCCCTCCGCCGCCGTCAAGCGCTGGACCGACTTCCTCCGGGCCCCGCACAACGGGGTTGAACGGGGGCGCATGAGCGGGCACAGCAGGAGGGCATGAGTCTTCCGAGGCCAGGTGGATGGGTGGTGCTGGCGATGCTGCTCCACGCGGGCAGCGCGGCGGCGCAGATCGTCAACGTGCAGGCGCTCTTCGACGAGAAGGCGGAGCTGGGGCCTGCCGCCTCCATCGAGCTGGGCGGCGACTGGCGCACGGGCAGCACGCAGCTGTTCTCCGTGCGCGGCTCGCTGGTGGGACAGCTGCGCTCCGAGCGCAGCGTCTGGCTGGGCGTCATCCGGGGTGAGTACTCGTTCGCCAGCGGCGAGCGCATCGTCAGTCAGGTGCTGGAGCACGTGCGCTACCGCCGCCAGCTCACCGAGCGCGTGTCGGCCGAGGCCTTCGTCCAGCACGAATACAACGAGTTCCGCCGGCTCCAGTTCCGGGCCCTGGTGGGCGCCGGCCCCCGCGTCGTGTTGTTCAACGAGGAGGACAGGGGCCTCACCTTCGGCGTCGCGCTGATGGTGGAGTACGAGCGGCTGCGCAAGGACGGCGAGCCGGACGCGGGCGACCGCTACACGGATCCGCGCGTGTCCAGCTACCTGCTGGGCCGGGTGAACCTGATGGAGAACATCGACCTGGTGGAGACGGTCTACTTCCAGCCGCGCGTCACCCGTCCGTCGGACCTGCGCGTGCTCAACGAGACGCTGTTCTCGATGACGCCCAATCCGAGCGTCACGGTGGGGCTCGGCTTCAACCTCACCTACGACAGCGCGCCGCCCGCGACGGTGCCGGCGCTGGACACGCAGCTTCGCACCACCGTGCGCGTGAAGTTCTAGGGGTAGACTGCCGACCATGGTTTCCCATCCCGTCCCCGCACCCATTGTCCTGCTCGGTGGAGGCAAGCTCGCCGAGGCCATCATCAAGGGATTGCTGCGCTCCGGCCTCGTGCGCGCGTCCGACCTTCGCGTCACCGTGCGGCGGTCCGAGCGCGGCGAGGAGCTGCGCTTCCGGTACGGCGTGCAGGTCCTCACCGACAACGCCCAGGCGGTGCGCGGCGCGGCGCTGGTCCTGCTCGCGGTGCGGCAGGCGCAGATGGCGGAGCTGATGGCGTGCATCTTCCCCGCGCTGGAGGCAGGGCAGGTCGTGGTGTCGCTGTCCGCGGACGTGCGCCTCGCGCAGCTCGAAGCGGCGCTGCCGGCCGGGGTCTCCGTCCTCCGGGCCATGCCCCACACGCCCGTGGGCGTGGGCGCGGGCGTCACCCCGCTCACCGCGGGCTCGCGCGTGACGGAGTCCGCACGGAGGGTGACGGACGCGCTGTTCGCGGCGACGGGCCGGCCGCTGTGGGTGTCGGAGGACGAGCTCACGGTCTGCACGGGCGTGTCCGGCACCGGGCCCGCGTATGTCTTCCGCTTCGTGGAGGCGCTGGCCCAGGCCGCGATGGCGCACGGGATGGAGGCGGCGGAGGCGGCGGCGCTCGCTCGGGGCACGCTCATCGGCGCGGCGAAGCTCCTGGCGGAGCCCGGCGCGACCACCTCGGGCCTCATCGCCGAGGTGGCGACACCGGGAGGCATCACCGTGGCGGGGCTGGAGGCGCTGGAAGCCCACGGGCTCTCACGCGTCGTGGGCGAGGCCGTGTCCGTCGCCATCCAGCGCGCGAAGGAGCGCGCGGACGCCTCCGCGGCTCAGAGCGCGCCGAAGTGACGCCGCAGTCCCCGCTGGCCCGCGGACGTGACGACGAGGCCGCGGGAGTCGGGTTGACGTTCGACCCAGCCCAACGAGAACACCCGTGAGGCGAGCGCCGCCCCCAGCGCCCCGGCGAGGTGGTCGCGCCGCTCGCTCCAGTCGAGGCAGCGGTGGGCGAACTGGCGCCGCTGGTCGCGCAGGGGCGCGAGGTCGATTCCGAACGCTTCGAACCAACCCTCACCGCTCGGTGTCAGCGCGAAGGCATGGCGCCGGAGCGAGAGGTGCCCTTCGCGAAGGAGCGCATCGGTGATGCCCATTCCGAGCCGCCCGGCGAGGTGGTCGTAGCAATAGCGCGCGGCCCGGAGTGGCTCCGGTGTCGCGGAGGCGCGGGGCCCCCGGACCGCCACCGTCATCAGCGCTTCCACCATGCGCGCCACGGTGGGCGTGGCGAGCCGGAACACCTTGTTGCGCCCCTGCCGGGTGGAGCGGATCAACCGGGCCTGCTCCAGCCGCTTGAGGTGCACGGTCGCCGTCGCGGGGCTGACGCCGGTGCCGAAGGCCAGCTCCTTGGCGACGAGCGACCGGCCCTCCATGAGCAGCTCCAGCATCCGGATCCGCGTGGCATCGCCCACGGCACCGGCCAGCGCGGCGAGATCCGGCCCTGCATCCATCGTTCGTTCCATGACGAACCATCTCCTAGCACATGGAGGGGTTCACGGGAGGAGAGTGCTGGAAGCGAGGAACGATGCAACCGCCCAACGACCCGTATCAGGCCGTCACCCACCCCGACCCCTACCCGTACTACGCCGACCTGTGCGCGCGGGGCGGCCTGCAGCGCATCGCGGGGTTCGAGCCCTGGATCGCGGCGGATGCCGCCACGGTGCAGGCCGTGCTCACGAGCGAGCACTGCCGGGTGCGTCCCCAGGCGGAGCCGGTTCCGTCGCACCTGGCAGGAACTCCGGCGGGGGCGCTGTTCGGGCGGCTCGTGCGGATGAACGACGGAGCGCCCTACCCCGCCGTGAAGCACGCCCTGACGGAGGCGCTCGCGACGACGCTGCCCACGGTGGAAGCGGAGAGCCACCGTTGGTCCGCCCGCCTCTTCGCGGAGCCCCACCTCTCACGCTTGCCGGAGAAGGCGCTCCAATTCCCCGTGTACGTGCTCGGCTCGCTGCTGGGCTTCGCGGAGGAGACGCTGGAAGAGAGCGTGCGGGAGGTGGATGCCTACGTCCGTTCGGCTGCCCATCCAGCGGCGGGTCCGGAGGGAGCCCTGGGCGCCGCGCGCCTGGTCGAGCGCGTGACGGCCTGTCTCCAATCAAAGCCACGCGCACCGGCGCTGTTGAGCGCCTTCGCCGCGCGGATGCGTGGGGGACCGGTGGAGGCGCTGGTTCCGAACGCGGTGGGCCTTCTCACGCAGGCCTATGAAGCCACCGCTGGGCTCGTGGGAGCGTCGCTGCTCGCCTTCGCTCGGATGCCCGGGTTGCGGGAGCAGGTCGCGCGGGGCGAATGCACCCTCGACGACGTGGTCCGGGAGGCAGCCCGTCACGAGTCTCCGGTCCAGAACACCCGGCGCTTCATCCCTGTGCGCGCGACCGTGGCGGAGCAGGCGCTGGAAGCAGGCGCGACGGTGGTGGTCGTGCTCGCCGCCGCGAACCGAGATGCCCGGGTGAACCCCCAGCCCGACGTGTTCCTCCCGCGTCGCACGGATCGCCGGACCTTCACCTTCGGCCTGGGCGCCCATGCCTGCCCGGGACAGGAGCTCGCGGTGACGATGGCCTCCGCGGCGGTCGGTCACGTGCTGGCGAGCGGCCTGGAGCTCACCCCGCTGTCGCGCTCCGTCACCTGGCGCGCATCCACCAACGCACGCATCCTGGGAGGTCTGTGATGATCGCCGTCATCTTCGAAGTCTGGGCCCATGAGGACCACCGCCAGCGGTATCTCGACCTGGCGGCGGCCTTGCGGCCCCTGCTGTCGGGCATCGATGGCTTCATCTCCATCGAACGGTTCCAGAGCCTCAGCGAGCCGGGCAAGCTGCTGTCGTTGTCGTATTGGCGCGACGAGGCGGCGGTGGCGGAGTGGCGACGCCTGGAGGCCCATCGTGAAGCCCAGAGCGAAGGCCGGGAGAGCGTGTTCCGCGACTACCGCCTGCGCGTGGCCCACGTCATCAGGGATTACGGCCTGAAGGACCGGGCAGCCGTGCCCGCCGACAGTCGCACCGTGCACGGCTGACAATCACTTCCCAGCCTTGTCTGGGGGTGCACGATGCGGGAACGGTTCTGGAACATGCGACTCTCCTTGGACGGGAGGGGAGTCTTGGGGCTGGCTGCCCTGTTGCTTGGATTTCCCGCGTTGAGCCAGGCACCAGAGCCGCCAGAGGACTCCCCCCAGTATTCCTGCTTCGAGTCGACCCGTGAGGGGGGCAGGACGAGCGAGACCGTCGCGGCCCAGCTCTGCCAGGGCGCACGTTCCGATGCCCCGGCGAAGTGCTTCCGACGCGTCCAGGCAGGAGGCTTCCTGTCGGATCCCCAGGCGCTCCAGCTCTGCCAGTACACGACACCTGAAGATGATCCCGCCTCCTGCTTCCTCAAGGCACGAACGTCCTCGTTCCTGGATGAACCACAGCTCGTGCAACTCTGCCGTCCCCCGATGGCGGAGATGCTGCAGTTCTGCCCCTACGGGCCCCAGTGACGGGAGCCCGGGAAGCACTCTTGCTTTTGAGATGATGCTCGCGGGCGAAGCCCCCAGACAACGACAGGGAGGCCACCCGAAGGACGGCCTCCCTGCCAATGACATCCGCTACGGAAACCCTGCCGCTCAGAACGCGCGCAGGCCGATCGTGTAGCCGGAGATCGAAGCCGGCGAGGAATCGATGTGGTCCTTCGACGCCACCGCGCAGCCCGAGTTGACCGGCTTGATCCGCCACAGCAGGTTGCCGGCGCCGCTCCAGTTCACGAACGCGCCGCAGCCGCTGAGCGCATAGCCGCTGGTCAAACCCACGGTGTAGCTGGGGTGCGCGACCACCGACGACGTGCCCCCGTTGATGACGTTGCCAATCGTGCCCACGCCCGGGATGGTGCTGTTGATGCCAATCGCATAGGCCTGCGCCGTCGCGGGCGAGGACTCGCGGTGATCCTTCGAGCGCACGCGCCAGGAGGTCGTGGTGTTGGGCGCCGAGGCGGTGGCCATGTTACCCGCGCCGCTCCAGTTCACCTTGATGCCACCGCCCACCAGCACGTAGCCCGCCGGCAGCGACGCGGTGACGTCGGGATGGGCGACAGAGGCGCTCGTCGCCGAGCTGACGGTCAGATAGCTGCGCAGCTGCGCCGGGGTCAGCCCCGCGACCTTCAGGCCGATGGCCCAGGCACGCACCTGCACCGGATCGGAATCGATGTGCTGCTTGGTGGAAACCAGCCAGGAGGTCAGCCCGGAATCCGGATACGAGGCGGTCAGCAGATTGCCCGCCGGGCTCTCCTTGCCCTCACCGCCACCGCCAAT
The DNA here is from genome assembly GCF_003612055.1 of Corallococcus llansteffanensis. Lineage (GTDB taxonomy): Bacteria > Myxococcota > Myxococcia > Myxococcales > Myxococcaceae > Corallococcus > Corallococcus llansteffanensis. The sequence goes on along the minus strand of NZ_RAWB01000127.1, from coordinate 9,194 downwards.
CACCACGAAGTCGCTCGGCACGGTCACCGCGAAGTTGGTGTTGACGGCGGCGCTCGTCGTCGAATAGCGCTCGAACACCGCGATGGTGAGCTTGCCGCTGGTGTCCGTCTGCCGGAACAGCTCGACCGCGCCGCCGCAGCTCACGCCCACCGCGGAGAAAGCAGAGGCGACGTCGGAGACGTTGTAGCCGTAGTCCTGCGCCGCCGTCTGCACGCCGCACGCGCCCTGGTTGAAGTCCGTGCTCGGGGTCCAGTACAGGTCGTTGGCGCGGGCGAAGACCTGGAAGGCCCGCTGCGTGTTCCAACCCGCCTGGGTGGCCAGCAGGTAGAAGGCCTTGTTGTACACACCGGACGAGTAGTGCACGTCCAGGCCGTTGTAATAGTTGGAGGCATGGCCGATGGAGCTGCCATCCAGCGGCGGATTGGACATGTAGCGCAGCGCCCCGCTGCTCTTGAAGATGTCGGCGCCGACGAGGAAGTCATTGCCGCCACGCATGTAGGACTCGGCGGCCTCGCCCGCGATGTCGGAGTAGGCCTCGTTGATGCCTCCGGACTGGCCGGAGTAGATCAACCCCGAGTTCTGCTCCGTGAAGCCGTGCGAGACCTCGTGCGAGGCGACGTCCAGGCTGACCAGCGGATAGAACGTCGAGGCCCCGTCGCCAAACGTCATCGCCGAGCCGTTCCAGAAGGCGTTCTCGTAGCCGGTGGCGTAGTGCACCCGCATCGTGAGCTGGAAGGTCAGCGGGGCCTTGCCGACGTAGGCCTGATACATGTTGAAGATGACGCTGCCGAAGTAGTGCGCGTCGTTCAGCGGCGAATACGCACCGTTGATGTTCTTCACCGTGTTGCGAGGACAGACGTAGGAGAACGGGGTGGAGCCGGACGTGCCGCCGTTGAGGTTGACGGTCTGGACGTTGGTGTTCGTCATCGTGCACGTGGTGCCCGACTGCGCCACGTCCAGGTAGCCGTAGTTCGTGCCGTACTCGTACTGGCCCGTCTTGAGGTTGCCGCCAGGACCGGTGCCGATCAGCACGTGCTGCAGGTTCTCCCACTGCTTGAGCACCCGGCCATCCTCCGCGTCGACGATGACCATCGGCCGCGTCGGCGAACCCCCACCGAAGATGTCCGCGAAGTAGCTGACGACGTAGGCCTTGTGGGCACGGCCGTCGTCGTCGATGAAGATCATCAACCGGGAGCTTTCGTCCGTGACGAGCATGGCGCGAACGCGGCTGCCCAGGCTGGCCCCCTTCGCGATATCCAGCGCCTGCGCGGAGGACAGCCGGGGGGCACCCTCCGAAATCTCCCGCTCCAGACCGGTGACCTTGCGCCCGAACAGCGCGCGGAGCTCACCGTTGGCCTCCTCGTTGACGATCACGTGCTCGCCGAAGATGGGGAGGCCCCGGAAGGTCTGCTGGTAGCGGTGGTTGCGCACGCCGTGGTCGCTGACGCTCTCGATCAGGGCCAGGCGCGAATCAGCGTCCAGGCCGAGCGCCTGGGTATGGCGGGCAGGCTCCCGGTCGGCACCTCCGGAGATGGCGATGGCCGCGCGCTGCTGGCGGATCGCACCGAGGTCCTGCTGATGCAGGTCGACGCGGCTCGCGGCGGAGACGGAGCCAGCGGCCAGGATCAACGGCAGGGCCGCGGCAAGGGTTGAATTTGGGCGAAATGGCTTCACGTCTGACGCTCCTGGAAGGTCTTGATCTACCGGAAGAACCATAAAAAATAGAAATACCCGCCGTCAACCTGCAACTGATACTCAGAGTGCGTTTAGCTTTCCAAGTGGACGCGGATTTAACTCGGCTTAATTCATCCTCCGCCGCGTTCCGCGCGAGAACCCCTGTGACTGTCTCAGAGGGGGAAGTACCCATGACGTGGCCGATCTGACGCTCACCGGCGAGGCCTTCATGGGAACGGGGATGGAGGTGGTGTTCAAGAACATCTCCGGCATCTTCGGCGCCATCGGGGGGATGAGCACCGAGCGGGCCAGCGGCATGTCCCTCGCCGTCACCCGGCTGGATGACAAGACCGTCCGGGTCACCGTCGGTCCCACGGAGGCGGTGTCGCGCACGCTCGAGGGAAAGCTCGGCGTGTTCGGTATCGCGTTCGGGGCGACGGACACGCTGCGCGTGGAGGGGCAGTTGAGCTCACGGCAGGTGGACTTCGACATCTCCACGCCGGCGGGACAGGCGGCCTACAACCGCTTCCTCGCCACGGGCGAGCTGCCGAAGAACGACCCGGCGAGCGGCACGTCGAACGCGGCGACGGTGCAGATTGCTTCCGAAGCGCTCACGCGGGAGGTCACCTTTGGCATCAACCTGGGCGGGGCCGTGCTCGACAGCAACACGTACGTCGCCACGACCTACGACGCCGGAGGCCCGACGGAGTTCCAGTACACGGGCACCAAGGGGCCCGTCACCTTCTCGGTCAGTGGTGACTGGAAGGACCCCGAGGACCCGTCCACGTACACCTATGCGGCCACGCTGCCGGACCTGAACTCCGGTACCGCGGACGGACTCCGGGACCTCTACCCGAACACGACGGGAAGTGGCACCACGGCGTCCGTGTCCTTCACCTACGCGGAGGCGCAGCAGGTCCAGCAGCTCGCAAAGGACTGGCTGACAGCCATCGAACAGGGCCGTCCCGGCTACAACGGCAACACGCCGGAGAACTGGGTCGTGGATGTCGCCAACGCGGCGACCCCTGAAGAGGCCATGGCCCTGCTCCTGACGCCGGAGACGAACAACGTCACCGACGTGGTGGCGAACCGTGTGGTCGCGCTCAGCGCCTTCCAGCTCGACAACGGCGGAGGGCAGATGCCGGGGTCGCTCACCCTCTCGGAGGGCTGACCCACGCCCCACGCGTATCCGTTTGACGGCTTGCCGCTCATGAGCGCACGCTCCGGATCAACGAGGTGCGGATCATGAAGCAGGTCGTACTCCTTCTCTGCCTGGCCGCCGCTGGCTGCGCTTCGAACCAGCGGCCGGCTGCCGCCGATCGCTGGCTCCTGACGGGCACACGGCTCTATGTGGCGCCGGGCGAGCCACCGATGGACAACGCCTGGGTGCTCGTGAGCGGCGGAAGGATCGAAGCCGTCGGGTCCGCTTCGGTCGCTCCGCCGACCGGGGTCCGCCGTGCGGAGGCCTGCAGTGGCGGCGTGATCACCGCCGGGTTCCAGAACAGCCACGTTCACTTCACGGACCCTGCGTTCGCCGGAGCCGCCGGCCGTTCGCGCGACGAGCTTCAGCCACCCCTGAGCCAGATGACCACGCGCTTCGGCTTCACGACGGTCGTCGATACCGGCTCCGACCCCGCGAACACCCTGGCCCTTCGCCAGCGCATCGAGCGCGGCGAGCTGCAAGGGCCGGCGATCCTCACCGTCGGAGCCTCGCTGTATCCGGAGAATGGCATTCCGTTCTACCTGCGCGATCTGCCGCCCGCGGTGCTGCAACAGCTCCCGCAACCTGCGACGGCGGACGAGGCCAGCGCCATCATCCGCGAGAGCTTCGAGCACGGCGCGCAAGGGACCAAGCTGTTCGTCGCCACTCCCCAGGGGCGTGGCGAGATCCGGCGCATGTCCGCGGACGTCACGCGCGCCGCGGTGACCGAAACCCGCCGGCTGGGTGGGCTGGTCATGGTGCATCCGACCGATCCCGAGGGTGTGAGCGCTGCCGTGGAGGCAGGCGTCGACATCCTCGTGCACACGACCATCGATCCTCCGAAGTCCACTTGGAGCGCCGAGCTCGTCGGCCAGATGGTCGCGCGCCACGTCTCCGTGATCCCGACGCTGCAGCTCTGGGGCTACGAGCTCGCCAAGGCAGACGTGCCCACCCACGTGCGCGATGGCATCGTGGCGGATGCCGAACGGCAGCTCGCTGCATTCTCCAGCGCCGGGGGCCAGGTGTTGTTCGGCACCGATGTCGGTTACATGGCCGACCTCGATCCGACGGAGGAATACGTCCTCATGGCCCACGCCGGGCTGACGCCAATGCAGATCCTCGCATCGCTGACCACCGCCCCCGCGGCGCGCTGGAGCGCCGCCGAGCGCCGTGGCCGCGTCAAGCCGGGCTTCGACGCCGACCTCGTGGTACTCGACGGCGATCCCGCCACGGATGTCCGGCGGTTCGCCGACGTGAAGTGCACGGTGCGAGCGGGCCGGGAGCTCTTTGTCCGCCCGCCAGCGAGCGGCGATCCGTCGAGCCCCTGACCGGAGTCGCCGCGGGCTCAGTACAGCGAGCCCCGGACGCGCTCGGGAAGAGCGCGGTCGTACTCCTCTCCGTCGAACGGGCGGCGGCTCGCGTCGGCGAGAATCCTGCCCGCCGAGGGCACCTCCCCGCGCGCCACGTGCTTCGCCGGGTTCCACAGGTCCGCGCGCACCACGGCGCGCGAACACTGGAAGAACACGGTGTCCACCGCGATGACGAGCGCCAGCTTCGGCACCTTGCCGTCCCGGGTGTGACGCTCCAGCAGCGCGGGGTCCGCGTTGAGGCGCGCGCGGCCATTCACGCGCAGCGTCTCGCCCATGCCCGGGATGAGGAACAGCAGGGCCACGCGCGGGTCCACGAGCAGGTTGCGCAGGCTGTCGATGCGGTTGTTGCCGCGCCGGTCCGGCACCACCAGCGTCCGCTCGTCCAGCACCTCGACGAAGCCACGCGGGTCGCCCCGGGGCGAGCAGTCGAGCCCCTCCGGCCCCGCCGTCGCGAGCGCGAAGAACGGAGACGCCTGGATGAGCGCCCGGTAGTTCGCGTCGATGTGGTCCCGCTCCTTGATCAACGACCGCTCATCCACGGGACCGAACAGCGCCTGCAGTGAGTCGCTGTCGCGGAGGTCGTAGGCGGGATCGGGCTGGCTCATGGGGTGCCTCCAGGATGAGGCACCATCGAGCCACGCGGGAAGCTTCGCGGCAATGCCTCCAGGCCCGAGCGGATTCCAGGTGCGTCTGGCTGTGACAAGCAACGCTTTCAACCGCGCCGCCTTCACCTCACGACACCGGCACGGGCCTGGGGCTCACCTTGACCACTCCCCGTCAGGCGACGCGGGGGAAGTCCACCTCGGTGCCGGCCACCACGTTGAGGTAGTTGGTGAGCACGTTCTGCGCGACGGCGGCCACCACCTCCACCAGCTCCGCGTCGCTCAGTCCCACCTTGCGTGCCTGCGCGAGCTGCGGGCCCACGTCCGCCGCCCGCGTGCGGGCGATGGCGACGGACAGGTCCAGGATCGCCTGCTCGCGCGGGTCCGACGAACGGCCGGTGCGGAAGCCACTCAGCTCATCCGCCTTCACCCCGTGCCCCTTCGCCAGCGCCGTGTGAGCGGAGAGGCAATAGGTGCAGTGGTTCAACTCAGCCACCGCGATGGCGATGGCCTCCTGCGTGCGCGGCGACAGCTTCGCGCCACCCATGGCGTTGAAGTAGCCCGCCACGGCGTCGAGCGCCGCGGGGGAGTGGGCGAAGGTGGAGAACATCTTCGGGACGCTTCCGAACTTCGCCTTCAGCGCGGCGAGCGTGGGCTCGGAGGCGGCGGGCGTATTCGAGGGGCCAGCGGGAGCGATGGTGGGCGTCGTCATGGGGTGCTCCTGGGGACAGCAGGTTGAGCAGCAGGCCGATTGGTATCGACTCGATACTAAATGCAACCACCTCCTCCACTTGTCAAGTCGGTATCGTCCCGATACCTTCTTGCCCATGGCTGTCGACCGCCTCTATGCGTTGCTCGAGCGACTCGGGAACCTGCTCCGCACGGAGGAGCGGGCGGCGGGGCTGCCACACGGGCTGCAGCCGGTGCACCTGCAGGCGCTGCGCTACCTGCAGTCGTGCAACCGCTACAGCAACACGCCCGCGGCGCTGACGGAGTACCTGGGGCTCACCAAGGGCACCGTGTCCCAGACGCTCCTGCTGCTGGAGGAGAAGGGGCTGTTGCGGAAGCAGGCTGACACGCAGGACCGGCGCGTCATCCACCTGCTGTTGACGGAGGCAGGCCGCGCGGTGCTGAAGGAGGCCCTGCCCCCTGAGCTCTTCAAGCGGGCCCTCACGGGGCTGCCAGGCGAGGGCGAGGCGCTCGAAGAGGCCCTCACCGGGCTGTTGCGCTCCCTGCAGGCCGCGAATGCCCAGCGCAGCTTCGGCGCATGCGGCACCTGCAAGCACTTCAAGAGAGAGGGCCCGGGACGCTTCCGCTGCGGCTTGACGCAGGAGCCCCTGTCACGCGAGGACAGCCAGCTGCTGTGCCGGGAGCACGAGGCCGTGCCCCCAGCCCACTGACGCTACGGAATCGTCAGCACGACCAGATGTACTCAATGTGGGGCCCCGACTTGTTGCCCCAGTTGTACAACCCGCCGCACCAGCACCCCCACTGACCCACCAGGGTCGTATGGGCGGCGTCGCTGTAATAGTTGCGCAGATCGTCCGGGCTGTTGGAGCAGTCGGGAAGCGCGGCCTCCTGCGACGCCAGGTCCGGAGCTTCCTGCTCCTCCATGGGCCCGCCACATCCCACCGACATCAACGCCATCGCCAACAGACCACCGATAAGGCTCGTTCGCATGCGTCCTCCGTGAGGGGGTACTCCGCAAGACTCTAGATCAGCTCGCCTGGCCGTGCGCAGGCCTCCTCACCGGGCCCGCAGGAAATCCCGGACGCTCTGCTGATGGAGCTTCTCGGATTCGATGCACAGCCGGATGGACTCCAGCCCCCTGGCCAGTGCGCGCGGGCCCCCCTCCACCTGCTTCACCCGGGGCGAGAGGAAGGCTTCCGCCTCCGCGAGTTGGGCCGCATCACAGAGATTGCCCACCTGGTTGATGAGGCCGCCCATCTCGTCGGAGCGGAGTCGCTGGGCCAGGGTGTCGAACTGCTCGCGATAGAAGCCCCAGGCCAGGGACTGGGTCTCCGGCATGAACAACGCCACCTTGAGGATGATCAGGGCATCCCGCGTATCGAAGTCCGACCCCACCACGAGGTCCAACGCCCGGCGCGTCAGCTCCGGCGTCCGGAAGTAGCCCAGCGCCGACAGCAACCGGACGCGCTCATTGCGGTCCTGCTCCTTCTTCGCGGCCGCCAGCAACGCCTCGAACAACGCGGCATTGCCATGCGTCGCGGCCCGGGGCAGTGCGCTGCTCAAGGCCTCCGGGTCCACGGACTTGCGGTCCGCCAGCCACGCGCGCACCAACGGCGTGGCCAGCGTGACCAGCACCACGTCCTCCCCCACCCCCGCCGCCAGCCGCAGGAACAGCGAGCGCGTCTCATTCACGGCGTCGTCATCGCCGCGCTTCGGCACCCAGCCCAGCGCCCGCGCGCGCGGCGCATAGAGCGAGGCCACCCAGCCGCGAAAGCGCTTCCGCTCCTCCACGGAGAGACGGTCCAGCCGCACCCGCTCCAGCAGCGAGGCCCCGCTCTCCACCACGAGGCGCTCCTTCGACCGCGCGGTGGCGGGCAGGAACTTCAAGGCCTCGCCGAGCAACAGGTCTCCCCGTCCCACCGCCGCGTCCACGTCCGCCCACAGGGCCACCTGCTCCCCCGTCGTGAACGCCGCGACCGGCGTCGCCAGCAGCGTCGTGAGCTGCTCGCGCGTGTAGCCGGCCCGGTAGTAGCCCGTGCCGCCCTCGTTGAGCAGGACCCACGCCGGGCACTGCTTCGTGGGCAGCGCCACCTCCGCCGTGGGGCCCTTCAGCATCGAACACACGCGGGAGGACGTCGTGCCCGTCCCCGCGCGCAGACAGACCGGCACGAGCCACTCCTGCCGGGCAGCCGCCTTGGAGCCCGCGGGCAGGTAGCGCTCCTGCGACAGCTTCACCGTCGGCGTTCCCCCCGCCGGACATGACACCTGCGCGGAGATTCGCGGCGCCCCACCCTGCTCCACGAACCCCTTGAAGGAGCGCGCCACCTCCGGGCCCGCCATCGCGGACACCTCCGCCAGCAGGTCCTCCGTCGTCACGGTCTGCCACGCGTGCTTGCGGACATAGTCACGCAGCATGCGTTGGAACGGCTTCGGCCCCACCCACGCATCGAACATGGCGATGACCGCCGAGCCCTTGTCATACGTCGTCCCATTGTCGAATGAACCCACGATGTCGTCGTTGCTCTCCACCGGCTTGCGCACGGGCAGCGCGGCCTCCAGCGCGTCCGACTCCAGCGCCGACCGCATCGCATTCATGGCTCGCTCCTGCTGGAAGCTCCAGGACGGCTCCAGCCGGTCCACCGTCTGTCGATCCAGCCACGCGGTGAACGACTCGTTCAACCAGATGTCGTCCCACCACTTGCAGGTGACGATGTTGCCAAACCAGTAGTGCCCCAGCTCATGGTTGGCGATGGTGACGTAGGCCCTGCGCCGGGCCAGCGTCTCCTCTCCCGGACGGATGAGCGTCAGCGGCTGCCCGAGCGCGACGAGCCCCGGATGCTCCATGGTGCCCCAGTAGCGCGGCACCACCGCCACATCCAGTTTGTCGTAGGGATACTCCTGGTCGAAGAAGTCCTCCAGGCCCGTCACGATGCGCGGCGTGACGCTCGCGGCGAAGCGCGTCTCCTCGCCCCGACCCTTCGGGACGACGAACCTCAACGGCACGTGCCGGCGACCCACGGTGCCCGCGTCCAACACATCGAAGGGCCCCACCATGAAGGCCACGAGGTAGCTGGGCATGGGCTTGCTCTCCGCGAACGTCACACGCTCCAGCCCGCCCGCCACGGGCTCCCGCGAGACGGCGACCGCGTTGGCCAGCGCGACGTGTCCCGGCTTCACCGTGAGGCGCAGCCTCCAGGGCACCTTGAAGGTCGGCTCGTCGAAGCTCGGGAAGGCGCGCCGCGCGTCGATGGGCTCGAAGAACGTGTAGAGGTACGGCTCGCCGCCCTCCTCCTGGCCATAGATGCCCTGGCTGCGCTCGCGGTCCACCTTGCCGGTGAAGTCCAGGGCAAGCTGTGCCTTGCCCGCGGGCAGCACCTCCGGCAGCAGCAATCCCAGACGCCCTTCGCTCGCCGTGACGGGCTTCGCATCGAAGGTGCGGCCTCCCACCGTCACCCGGGCCCCCGTCACCTCCAGGTCCTGGGCATGCAGCCACACCTGGCGCACCGGCTCGCGCACCTCCACGTCGATGGTGACACGGCCCGGATAGGTGGCCTTCTCCGGCAGCAGCGTCAGGTCCAGGTCGTAGTGGACCGGACGCACCGTGTCCGGCAGGCGCAGCACGGGGGGCTGGGGCTCCGGCCAGACGATGACAGGCGG
>NZ_RAWB01000126.1 GCF_003612055.1 Corallococcus llansteffanensis | reverse complement strand
GGGGAAGGGGGCTCCGGGGCGCGCATGGCGTCGTAGCCCGCGAACAGCTCGTCCAGGCCCGGTGCGGCCTCGCGCCACCCCGAGCGCGGCGGCGGGGGCTGACTGCGGCCGATGCGCAGCGACTTCAGCTCCGGCACCTCCGCGCGCCGCTCCAGGTCCGCGGTGGAGACGGAGAGCCGCACCCCCGTCCAGTCCTCGCCGGTGCGCTGGAGCACGGCCGCGCGCATGCGCAGCGTGCCTTCCTCCAGCGTGCGGGGCAGGCGCAGGTCATAGGTGGGCACCCAGCGCGCGCCGGACACGGCGTACTCCAGCACGAGGCGCGCGGCCCCGGTCGCGGGGAGGGGACCGGACAGCGTCAGCAGCGCCGCGCGGAACAGCCGGGCCCGGTCGCCGGAGAGCGCCGAGGACAGCTCCTGGATGCGCCTGCGCCGCAACTCCACCTCACCCGTGGCGTCGCGCTGCTGCCGCTCCAACTCCAGCCGCTGGGCATGCAGCGCCGCCAGCTCGCCGTCCACGAAGCCCGCCAGGGACAACATCGCGGACAGGGGCGCCTCGCGCGGGGGCTGACCCTTGCGCGTCGGCGGGAAGGTGGGCGTCAGGCGCTGGAGCGTCTCCAGATCCATGCGCACGCGCTCCAGCCGGCCATGCACGTCCGACAGCGCGGCCTCCGCCGCTTCGAGCGCGTGCTGCTCCGAGGGCAGGTCCGACTCCGCCGGCAGCTTCACGTCGAAGGCGGGCCGCAGGTCGCGGACGAGCAGCCCGGAGGGCCCCTCCACCACCCGCGCCCGCAGGGAGCCCGTGCGCAGGGCGAGCGGCAGGCCATCGATGCGGACCTTGTCGGGCAGGTGTCCCTGCTCCGGGGACAGCACGAAGGCGCGCGTGCACAGCGCTCCTTCGGCATGAACCGTGACGGACTCCAGGACGGACGGTACGACGCGCATGGGCCCCCGCTTCCGTGTTGAAGGCCCGCACGCTAACCGACAGCGTCGCGAATGGCGACGGAGGAGACGACGTCAGAACGCCCGGTTCACCGCGTAGCCGCAGATCCGGTGCTCGGCCTTGTAGGTCGCCGGGCCGGGGATGCCGTCGATGGGGCCCGTGTAGCCGAAGCCGCGGCCCACCGTCTGCACGCGGGTCCAGTAGATGGAGCCCGGGATGCCGTCCTCCTGCGCGGAGGTCCGGGGGGTGCCCCGGCTGTTCAGCTCGCGCGCGGTGATGCGCACCCGGACCTTCTCCGTGGCCGGCCCCGTCACCCCGTCGATGGGCCCCGTGTAGCCGAAGTCGCGCTGGCCCACCGTCTGGATGCGCTTGTAATAGATCTCACCCGGGATGCCGTCGAACTCCGTGGTCGTCTGCGGCAGTCCGCCCGGTGAGCCGCCGCCGCCCGCGATGCGTCCGCCCGCGTAGTCCATGGACCAGCCCAGGTAGCGCGCGCCCGTCTTCGCCGAGTAGCCCGCCACGCTGTTGATGCCAATCGCATCCCCCCAGGACTGCGACAGGTTGTACGTCGCCATGAAGACCGTCCCGCCACCGCCGTTCAGGTCCGCGCCCACGTGGCCCGCCGACCCGATGTCCCACCAGTGGAAGGCCCCGATCAGCGCCGTCGACGCGTTCGTCGAGACGATCTTCGACGCCCGGTAGGCCTCGATGGCCGTGGGCCGCGCCGAGGACGCCGGAAGCTCCCCGAAGCGGAACATCAGCGAGCCGCACCACTGGTTCCACGTGCCGCCGTCCCGCGTGGGATGGGCGGCCGCATAGGCCCGCGCCCGGTCATAGATGGGCGAGTTCGCCTCCCCCTCCACGGTTCCAATCCCAGACACGTCCTGCGCTGGAGCCTCCACCGCGCTCCCACCACAGGCGGACAGCATCAGGCCCGCGGTCAGCAGCAGGGCAGGGGACCACGTCATCCAATTCGAGCGCATCGTCTGTCTCCAGGAGGGCAATCCAGTGTGGATTGAAAGTTTGAAATAAATCTGACTATACACGGATTGCGAGCTTGTGTCTGGTTTCGCGCCGGGGACAGCGCGAACCGTGCGAAGGTCCTGGGCCATGCGAATGTCCTGGTTCAGCTCCGCGGTGTTGCTGCTCTCCGCCTGTGCCACCACCCCCTCCGTGCCTCCGGGGGGCGACGTGGATCCCCTGCACCAGGTGCGGCGGGTCCAGGTGGCCCAGGACGTGGAACTGGAGGTGCTCGACTACGGCGGTACGGGGCCGGCGCTCGTGTTCCTGCCGGGCATGGGCAGCACCGCCCATATCTTCGACGTGCTGGCGCCCGAGTTCCTCGGCACCCACCACGTGTATGCGTTCACCCGCCGTGGCTATGGTGCGTCGAGCTGGCCGGCCTCCGGCTACGACAGCGCGACGCTGGGGCATGACGTGCTGGTCGCGCTCGACGGGCTGGGGCTCGCGAAGGCGACGCTCGCGGGCCACTCCCTCGCGGGCGATGAGATGACCTGGCTGGGCGCCCATCACCCGGAGCGCGTGGAGGCGCTGATCTTCCTGGACGCGACGGACGACCGGGGGGAGATCGCGGTGTTCCTGAAGGATGGTCCCCTGCCACCCCTGCCGTTCTCCATGCTCGACGGCCAGCCCTCACGCGAGGCCGTGGCCGCCATCATCGAGCGCGACCTGGGCGGCCGCTTCCCGCCCCATGAAATCGAGCAGGCGTATGAGTTCGACGCAACGACTGGCGCCTGGCTGCGCCACCACCGGCACCCCGATGCCGTGGAGCTGTCGGTGCGCGGCGTGGCCCTGCCGGACTTCGCGAAGCTGCGAGGCCCCGTGCTGGCCATCTCCGACGAGCAGGCCTTCACCGATTGGGTTGCCGCCCTGTCCACGAGCGAGGGCGTGTCCGCGCAGATGCGCGAGCGGGCCCGGCTCTTCCTGCCGGAGATCCGCGAGCACGAGGCCGCCAAGACCGCCCTGCTCAAGGGCCTGCCGAACTGGAAGCTCGTGACGCTCCAGGGCGCCGGCCACTACCTCTGGCTCACGCGCCACGCGGAGGTCGTGGCCGAGATGCGCGCCTTCCTCGCGCGCTAGCTGGCGTCGGTGCGGACCAGGGCTGGCGCGGGCTCCGGCTTCACGAGCAGCGGCTGGCCCAGGCAGTCCTGGCCATCCCCGGGGGCGGACGTGCTGCGCGGCCGGTACTCCCAGTGCCACGGCTCCGACGCCACGGTGCGGCGGAAGCCGAAGCGACAGGCGTTCCCCGCGAGCCATTCGTAGGTGGGCGACTCCAGGTGGCTGCCCACGACCAGATCCACCGCCAGCCCACGCTGGTGGTTGGAGCGCCCCGGTCGCGCGGCCTGCGCCCCCAGGCCCTTGCGGTACAGGCGCCACAGGGAGCGCTGCTGCCGGTACGAACGCCAGGCGCTCGTCACGAGTAGCGATTGCCCCGACTCGCGGGCCGCCGTCGCCATGCGCTCGAAGGCGGCGGCCGCGTCACGGTGGAGCCGGTGCCCGCTGTGGATGCGCACGAAGCGCGGCCCCTTCGCCTTCGCCTTGCGGACCTTCGCGTCCTGGGCGAACCCGGCGGGGGCCAGCAGACAGAGGAGGAGCACGAGGCTCCGGCGTAGCTGGGAGAGCGACATTCGGAGGTCCAAGCAGGAGGCGAAGCACCACGGTGACGCCTTTATTCCCCGCTGAAAAGCAGGCGGGGCGCCGAGCGCTTCCGGCTCGCCGCCGGCCCCTGAAGGAACCCGGGCCCGGACATAGCGTTGAGGCATGCCTGAATGGCTCCACGCACCGGACCTCTGGCTTGCGCGGCTCGTGCTCCAGCGCGGCCTGGGGGGCTGCTACCTCCTCGCCTTCCTCGTCGCGCTGTTGCAGTTCCGGCCGCTGCTCGGCGAGCACGGTCTGCTCCCGGTCCCCCGCTTCCTTGCCCGGGTGCGCTTCCGCGACACGCCGAGCGTGTTCCATCTGCGCTACTCCGACCGCCTGCTGGTGGCGGTCGCGCTCGTCGGCATCCTCCTGTCGCTCACCGTCGTCCTGGGCCTCCCCGACGCGTGGCCCATCCCTCTCACGATCGCCACCTGGCTCGTACTGTGGGCGCTCTATCTCTCCATCGTCAACGTCGGGCAGACCTTCTATTCCTTCGGCTGGGAGTCGCTCCTCCTCGAGGCCGGGTTCCTCGCCGCGTTCCTGGGCCCGGCCTGGAGCGCGGTGCCGGCTCCGGTCCTCTGGCTCTTCCGGTGGCTGCTGTTCCGCGTCGAGTTCGGGGCCGGGCTGATCAAAATGCGCGGCGACCCGTGCTGGAAGAAGCTCACCTGTCTCGACTACCACCACGAGACGCAGCCGATGCCCAACCCCCTCTCCTGGTACTTCCACCACCTGCCCGGGCCGCTGCACCGGCTCGAGGTGCTCGGGAGCCACTTCGCCCAGCTCGTCGCACCGTTCCTGCTGTTCTTCCCGCAGCCCATCGCCACCTTCGCGGGGCTCTTCATCGCGCTCACGCAGGCGTGGCTCCTCCTGAGCGGCAACTACTCCTGGCTCAACTTCGTCACCCTCCTCCTCGCGGCCTCGGCCCTCGACGGTGCCGTGCTTGGGCACGTCCTGCCCCTGGGTCGCGCCAGCATGAGCGTCGTCCCCTGGCACGACGGGCTCGTCCTCGCGATCACCGTGCTCCTCGTCGCGCTCTCCTACCAGCCCGCGCGCAACCTCTTCGCACGCGAGCAGCTCATGAACGCCAGCTTCGAGCCGCTCCGCCTCGTCAACACGTACGGAGCCTTCGGCAGCGTCACTCGCAAGCGCTACGAGGTCGTCATCGAGGGCACGAACGACGAGCGCCTCACGCCGGCCACCGAGTGGCGGGAGTACGAGTTCCGAGGCAAGCCGACCGACCCGAAGCAGCGCCCGTCGCAGTGGGCGCCGTACCACCTGCGGCTCGACTGGCTCATGTGGTTCGCCGCGCTCTCACCGTCGTACCCGCCCCGGTGGTTCCCGCCGTTCATGGAGAAGCTGCTGCGGGGCGACGCGGCGACGCTCCGCCTGCTGCGACACAACCCCTTCCCGGTGCACCCGCCGCGCACGCTTCGCGCCGTCCTGTACCGCTACCGCTTCACGACCTGGCGGGAGCGGCGCGACACGGGCGCGTGGTGGGAGCGCACGCGCGTGGGCGACTACTTCCCGCCGACCCGGCTCAGCGCCTGACGCCGCGTCGCACGAAGGTCAGAAGAGCTTGAGCTGGGCGGCCGGTGCCGGCGCGTCCCGGGGCGGCAGCACGGTGAAGCCGTGGGCGCGGGCCCAGGCCTCGCTCGGGCCCGCCCAGTGGTGCGCGTCCATGCGCACGTGGCCCTTGTCGTCGAAGGCCACCCCTTCGGACTCCAGCAGCTCCCGCTGGCGGAGCCCGGAGGTGCTGATGCCGCCCGTGCGGTTGATGATGCGCTGCCAGGGCACGCTCGCCGCGCGCGAGCCCAGCGCGGCCATGGCGTGGCCCACGGTGCGCGCATCGCAGCCCTGGCCCACGATGGCGGCGATGTCCCCATAGGTGGCCACCTGTCCGGAGGGCACCTGTTCGCAGACCAGGAAGATGCGCTCGAACGGGTCCTGCGTGTCGGTGGGTGACGCCATCGGGGCCTCCAGGGGGAGCGGTTTCGCGCCTGGAATCCCGCATCCCGCGGTGCGCCGTCAAGCCCGCGGCGCGGCCCGGGTCCGTCCGTCAACCGCGCCGATCGCGCAGCCGCGTATATGTGAATGAGACCACCAGGAGCATCACCCCGAGGAGGATGAAGGTGAGAACCCGCTGATCCGGAGGTAGACGTGCCACGTCCACCAGCACCAGCCGCACCAGCGCCAGCCCCATCACCGCCAGCGCGGCCAGCCGGTACCACCGCTCGCGCACCGCGAAGCCCAGGCCGAAGAGGAGGAACGCGGCGATGACCCAGCCCAGGGTGACGAGCCCCGCCGGCATCCGCGCGCCTACCAGCGCCACCAGGGACAGGCCCGCGCCCACCGCGCACACCGCCGTGAACAGCGTGCGCGCCTCGGGTTCGGGCAGGCCTGGGACGCGCACCGTCCCGCCGCGCTCCACCAGCACGAACGCGACCACCAGCCCCGCGAGCAGCGTCAGCCGGCCTGGCGTTCCCCACTCACATGCCGCCAGCGCCACGAAGAGGATGAGCACGCCCACGCCGCGCAGCACCGGCGAACCGACCCCGCGCGCGGCCAGTCCCGCGACGAGCCCCGTCACCGTCCAGGCCGCCACCAGCGCGACGTCTTCGTAGCGGGCGGGCATCGCCAGCGCGAGCGTCACCGCCCCCAGCGCGAGGTACGCGTGCGTCAGCGCCACCGGTGCGCGCTGGAGCCGAGCCACCGCCGCCGCCACGCCCTGCGCCGCGGCGACGATGAGCAGGAAGGAGAAGAGGTGCGAGTCCTGCTCCTGGGAGACCTCGTATGCGCCCAGCGACACGAGGCCCGCCCAGTTGAGCAGCGTGAACGCGAGGCTCGCGCGCAGCGGCAGGTCGCGCGGACGGGCGAGCAGCGCCACGGAGAACAGCAGGAAGTAGAGCGCGAGGAAGCCCAGGCTCAGGAACAGCCGATCATCCTCTGCCGCGCCGGGAGCCATGTGGCCGGTGCGCACGGCCCAGACGACGTGCGTGCTGTAGACGGCCACGAGGCTGGACAGGGGGACGATGACCCAGCGGTTGCGCACGAGGAAGAACAGCGCCCCGGCCGCCAGCAGCGTGGTGGACAGCAACGTGAACGCGGTGATGTCGCTGAGCATCCCGGTGTGCAGACCCAGGAACAGCGCGATGCCCGCCACCGTCTCCGACTGCATCCGGTGCGCGATGGTGACGATGGCCACCACGAACCCCGCGAGCAGCACCAGCGACAGCACCTGGCTGTCGATGACCCGCACCGCCGGGATGAAGTGCAGCGCGTAGGTGACGAAGTACGCGAGCGCCAGCCCACCGCCGAAGACGATGCGGCCGAACAGCTCGTGCCGCCGCGCCAGCCACAGCCCGAACGCGCCCAGCCCCGCGCTGAGCAGGTAGCCCGCGCCCACGCGCGCCAGCACGCCCAGCTCCCCGAAGCGGTAGGTGATGAGGTACGCGATGCCGATGATGAGCGCCACGATGCCCAGGCGGCTCAACCAGTAGGTGCCGAGGTGCGCCTCCAGATCTCTTCGCTCGGGCGTCGCCGCCGGGGGCGCGACGGTGGGGGGCGGTGGTGCGAGCGTGGGACGTGCCTCGCCCGTGCCCTCCAACCGCGCGAGGCGCGCCTCCAGGGCCGTGACCGTGGCCTCCAGCCGCTTCACCGTGTCCCGCAGGTCCTGCCCTTCGCCTTCGTCCGACTTCGACTCCACCATGGACTCCCCTCGTGCCTCGGCGCATCCACGACCGGGTGCTCAGCGCGGCGGAGCTTCAGCAGCTCTGACGCCGCGAGGCGTGGCGCCGGCCCCCTTCAGGCACATGGGGGCCGGTGCTTCGTCCGGAGGTCAGGCGGACGTCAGGCGAGGTTGTGGAACACGTGCTGCACGTCGTCGTCCTGCTCCAGCATGTCCACGAGCTTGAGGACTTCCTGGGCCTGCTCCTCGGGCAGCTCCTTGAGGGTGCCGGGCAGGGGGATGTACTCGGACTCCGCGGACAGGGGCGTGATGCCCTTGGCTTCGATGGCCGCCTGGAGCTTGCCGAAGTCCGCGAACTCGCAGCGCAGGAGGAGCTGCTTCTCCCCCTTCTCGCCGGTCGTTTCACCCATCTCCTGCAGGCCGTGGTCGATGAGCTCCAGCTCCAGCGTCTCCAGATCCAACCCTTCGGGGTCCAGGCGGATGGCGCCCGTGCGCTGGAACATGCGGGACACGCCGCCCGAGGTGGCCATGCTTCCGCCCAGCTTGGTGAACGGGAAGCGGACGTTGGCCACGGTGCGCACGATGTTGTCCGTCGCCGTCTCCACCAGCACGCCGACGCCGTGGGGCGCGTAGCCCTCGTAGAGGACGATCTGGTAGTCGGCTTGGTCCTGGCCGCTGGCGCGTTTGATCGCGCTCTCCACGTTGTTCTTCGGCATGTTCGCCGCGCGGGCATTCTGGATGGCCCGGCGCAGCGCGGAGTTGGAGGTCGGGTCAGGCCCGCCGGCCTTCACCGCGATCACGATGTCCTTCGTGATGCGCGTGAAGATCTTCGCCATCTTGTTCCAGCGGGCGAACATCGTCGCCTTGCGTGTCTCGAAAATGCGTCCCATGGTGCCTCCAATCATATTCGCGACCCGCCCCGGGAGGACGGGTTTCGCTCGGTCACCCGCGCGGGAAGCGGCTCGCCAGTGCGTCGGCCAGGGGGCCCGCCCCCGTGCGCAGGGGGTCCACGCAGGGCAGGCCGTGCGCGCGGCCGGTGGCCTCCAGCAGCGCCAGGGCCTCCGCTTCGCCCAGGTGTTCGGTGTTGATGGCGATGCCCGTGCACTGGATGGCGGGGTTCGTCAGCCGGCCCTCCAGCACCGTGCGGTCGATGACGTCCTGGATTGACGGCAGCGGGTGCTGCACGCCGCGCATGCGCGTCCGCGTGGGCTCGTGGCAGACGATGAAGGCGTCCGGCTGCGCGCCGTGCAGCAGGCCCAGCGTGACGCCCGCGAACGAGGGGTGGAACAGCGAGCCCTGGCCCTCCACCACGTCCCAGTGGTCCGCGTCGTTGGCGGGGGTGAGCCACTCCGCCGCGCCCGCGACAAAGTCGGACACGACGGCATCCAGCGCCACGCCCCGCCCGGAGATGAGGATGCCTGTCTGGCCGGTGGCCCGGAAGTCGGCCTTCCACCCGCGCTGCCGCAGCTCCTTCTCCAAGGCCAGCGCCGTGTACTTCTTGCCCACCGCGCAGTCGGTGCCCACGGTCAGCACGCGCAGGCCGGGACGCTTCAGGCCCTGGCCGGTGGCGAAGTCCCGGTCCGGAAACCGCACGTCGTGCAGCTTGCGTCCGTGTCGCGCCGCCGCGGCGGCCACGGCGGGGAACGAGCCCAGGCGCTTGTGCAGCCCGGTGGCCACGTCCAGCCCGGCCTCCAGCGCCTGCACCAGCGTGGCGATCCACGCGTCCGCGAGCACGCCGCCCGGGTTCACCACGCCCACCACGAGGGTGCGCGCGCCCCGGGCCTTCGCCTGGGCCAGGTCCATGTCGGGCAGGCCACAGTCCGCCACACACCCGGGCAGGCGGAGCTGACCCACGCACCACTCGGGCCGCCAGTCCACGATGCCGTGGGCCGTCTTGGCCGCGAGCTGGTCCTTCACGTCTCCCAGGAACAGCAGATAGGGCTTGTCGATGTCCACGCGGCGGTGCCTTAGCACGGCGCAAAAAGGCCGTGGAAATGGGGCGGGGGAATAAGCGCGACACCGGACGTAACAGGGCAGGGGCCCACGCAGTCCTGTTCTTCCCCGCCCCCTTCCGGAGTCGTCCCATGCGTCTCACCTCGTCCGCCGCGCTCCTGTTCGCCGCCTCGCTCGCCACCGCCTGTGGAGGCCCGCTGGAGGAGGAGCCCCAGACAGCCGCGGTCGTGGACGAGTCCCTCGCCAGCCAGGAGCAGGGCGTGGACGAGTCCTGTGTCGGTTCCAGCGTGGTGCTGGCGCAGCCGGATGGCGCGTCGGTCGGGGTCGTCTTTCCCCGCTGCTCGTATGCTGACTTCTCCGGGACGTCCAATGACGGCACCTACGATCAGACGTCGTGCCCCCACCGCTTCGTGACCGAGCTCACGAACCTGAACGGCAAGTTCGCCCAGCCCTTCGTGGAGGCCATCCCGTCGTCGGCCAACGTCACCGAGAGCGCCTGCAAGGCCGCGCTGATCGCGGGCGCCGCGTTCGGCTACCTCAACGGGTACTGGTACAGCCTGGGCAACGTCAGCACCGCCGGCATCTGGCACCCGGCGACCCCGGGCCCCATCTCCTTCCCGGCCTACTGCCAGTTGCGCTTCGGCATCGGCAACGGCGCGTCGGGCTATACGAAGATGCGGGTCACCGGCATCGGGGCGGCGCTCGGTGTCTTCCCCATGCGCGTGCGCACGGGCGTGAGCCTGGGCAACGGCCCCTGCTAGCCCTCCGGGCAACCCCATGGGGCAGCCCACCCGGACGGTGGGATCCACAGGGGCGGGTGTCGTTGGACTTCGCGGCCGGGGCGGCTCCTGCTAGGAACGGGGCTGTGGTGTTCCGCCCGCGATCGCCCCGCGCCGCCCCCCGGCCCGGGGAGTCCTCCGCATCCGTGAAGGAGGCGACCCCGACCTCCGTCGAGGATGCCAGGGCGTTCCAGGCGATCGTCGCCCGGTGCGCACCCGCGTTGGAAGAGCGGGCCCGCATCCTGTGCCGGGGGCGCAGCCCCTCGGACGCGAAGGACCTGTTGCAGGAGACCTACGAGCGGGCCTTCCGCGCGTTTCATACGTATGACCGGTCCGCGCCTCCCATGGCGTGGCTGGCGTCCATCCTCGTGCGGCGCTTCCTCGACTGGTACCGGCATGACCGGCGCCACCCTCACGAGGAGTTCACCGACGCGATGGGGGACACCCTGTCGGAGCCAGAAGCTCCGCCGGAAGTCTGGGCGCACTACACGATTGAAGACGTGTGGAGCGCGGTGGAACAGCTTCCCCCGGAGCTGCGCGAGGTGGTCCGCATGAAGGACATGGAGCGACAGAGCTACGCGGAGATCGGCCGACGGCTCGGCATCCCGTCCATGACGGTGGGCACCCGCCTGTTCCGGGCGCGCAAGAAGCTCAAGGAGCTCCTCCTCACTCGCCAGGGCAGCGCCGGAGTCTCGTCGTGACCCCTGCCTGCTGCGAACAGCTCGCCGCCTTCGTGGACGGAGAGCTGACCCCGGAGGAGGCCCAGGCCTTCAGCCTCCATCTGGCAGACTGCGCGGAGTGCCAGGCGGGGCTGGAGGATCAGGTGCAGGCGAGCCTCGCGGTGCAGGCCGCCGCGGAGGCCCGGCCCGTGGAGCGCCCGGAGTCGCGGCCCGAGGCCCGCTCCGAGACGAGGCCGCGCTTTCGTCCGACCTGGGACCGCCGGCGCGTGGTGGGCTTCTCCGCCATGGCCGCCTCCGTGGTGCTCGCCGTGCTGGCGGTGGTGCGTCCGTGGCGCGCGTCCGACGCGGGACGCGAGCTGCCCTTCGCCCTCGCGTCCGCGCGCTCGTTGGAAGGCCGCCTGAGCCACCCCGGCCTGCAGGGCCACCGCGCTTTGGGCACGATGCGCAGCGGCGCGGCCGGGCGGACGGAGCTGGACCTGCGGGCGCTGGCGGAGCTGGAGGCGCGCGGGGACGTGCACGGCGTGGCGACCGCCTACCTCGTGTCCGGTGACTTCGAGCGCGCGGAGCACCTCCTGGAGAAGCTGCCCCCGTCGCCCGCCGTCCTCGGCGACCTGGCGCTGGCGGCGCTGGGGCTGGGCCAGCCGGAGCGCGCGCTGCGGCGGCTGGAGGCCGGGCTGGAGGCGGCGCCGGACGACCCGCGCCTGCACTGGAACCGGGGGCTCGCGCTCCAGGCCCTGTCGCTGGAGCTGGCCGCCGCGGCGGAGTTCCAGCGGGTGGTGGACGCGAAGGAGCCGGGCTGGAGCACCGAGGCGGCGTCGCGCGCGGACGGCCTGCGCCGGGGCGCGCTGGGGCGGCGCGACTCGTGGCAGGCGATGAACGCGGCCGGCATGGCGCTGGCGCTGGAGGGCACGCCGTACCCGTCCACCCTCGCGCGGCGCAACCCGGACCTGGCGCGGCTGTACCTCTACCACGCGCTGCGCGCGGCCCCGTCCGTGGAGCGCGTGAGAGCGCTGCTGCCGCTGGCGACGGTGCTGGACGACGTCACCCGCACCAAGACGGCCACCGCCTACGTGGCGCGCGTGGCGGAGGCGGACTTCGCCCGGCGCGGCCCGCTGGCGGCCACCTACCGCGCGGTGCTGGGCGGACAGGAGATGCTGGAGGGAGAGCAGGCGGCCGCGTACCTCGCGAAGCTGCGGCGCTCCAGCGAGCGCGACCTGCTGCTGGGCGCGGTGCTGCTCATGCACCAGGAGGACCGCTACGTGGACGAGCTCACGGCCCTGGTGCGCCAGTCCGGCGAGCCCGCGTGGTACGAGGCGCCGCTCGCCCGGGGCCGGGCCCAGGCCGCGCTGGCCCGGGGCGACCTGGAGACGGCGGAGAAGTCGCTGCAAGAGGGCCTCGCGTCATGCCGGAGCGCGGGCTTCCAGTACCGCTGCGTGGACCTCCAGCAGCACCTGGCCGCGCTCTACAACCGCCTGGACCGGCGCAAGGAGGCCGAAGGGCTGGCGCGCTCGGCGTTGGAGGAGGCGTTCCGCACCGACAGCTGGTTCCAGGAAGAGGTGCTGCTGTCGGACCTGGTGACGAGCGCGCGGCTGAGCCACGCCCCGGCCCTGGCCCGCGCGTACCTGGACGAGTACGTGCAGCACGCGCCGGAGGACTGTGCCCGGCGCTCGGAGTACCATCACGCGCGCGCGCTCCTCGCGGTGGAGGACCTGGATGCGAAGGCGGCCCGGCACGAGGTGGAGGCGGCCATCGCCTGTCCCACCGCGCCCACGCTCGTGGAGCTCGCCGTCGCGGGCGACCTCCTGCGGCTGGAGGGCGGCGCGGTCCCCGGGCGGGAGCTGGACCGGGTGCGCGAGCGGATCCGCGTGCTGCGCGAGGACCCGTCCCTGACGGTCGGGGAGCGGCTGCTCGTGGACCACATCGAGGGGCGCATCCTCATCGAGCGCGACCGCGAGGCGGGCCAGCGGCTCCTGCGCGGGGTCATCACCGGGTCGGCGCTGAAGCGCTCCTCCGACATCGAGGCGCGCAAGGCCTGGTCCCACAGCCACCACGTGCTGGTGATGGACGCGGGCCGCGCGAAGGAGTGGGACGCGGCCGTGGCGCTGCTCGCGGAGGAGCTGGACCGTCCCGCGCCCACGTCGTGCCTGCTGGCGCTGGCTGGCCAGGACGAGCGGCTGCTCTTCGTCGTCCGGGACGCTGCCGGCGCCGGGGACGGGGTATTCCTGAACGCCCTGAAGCGCCCCTTGCGCGAACAGGTGCCGGAGGTCCCCGAGGGCCTGCTCCAGCGGCTCTCCGGCTGCGGGACGGTGCGCGTGCTCGCGGAGCCCATCCTCCAGGGGCGTCCCGGGCTGCTGTCGCCGGACCGGGCCTGGAGCTACCTGGCCCCCGGCGGGCACCGCGTCGCCGCGCCCGCCCAGGCGCCCGCCTTCAAGCGGCTGGTGGTGTCGGACGTGGAGCCGCCCGCGTCCCTGGCGCTGCCGCGCCTGATGCCGTGGAAGGGCGCCGCGGGGCCAGGCGACGTCCACCTGCGGGGCCGCGCGGCGACGCCGGAGGCGGTGCTCGCGGAGATGGAGGATGCCACGGAGGTGGAGCTGCACACGCACGGCCTCTCCGGCACCGGCCTGTCCGACGCGGCCTTCCTGGCGCTGTCCCCGGATGGGGCCGGCCGCTACGCGCTGAGCGCGGGTGACCTGGAGGGTCACACGCTCCGGGGCTCGCCCGTGGTGCTGCTGGCCGCGTGCGACGCGAACGTGGGCGCGTGGCGCTACCATGCCGTGTGGAGCCTGCCGGCCGCGCTCATCCAGGCGGGGGCGCGCGCGGTGGTGGCGCCGTCCACGCAGGTGCCGGACGTGGAGGCAGGGGCGTTCTTCCAGGCGCTGCTGGAGACGCTGCGTCGCGGCGTGCCTCCCGCCGAGGCGCTCCGGGACACCCGGGCCCGCTGGCTCCAGCAGGGCAGCGCCAGGTGGGTTCAGGACCTGGTCGCGTTCGAGTAGGCTCCCCGCGAATATTGGCGGCTTTCCTCGTATGGGAGCCAGAGGGGGATTCATGCATCAGCGTTGGAAGTCCGCAGTGGGGATGATGGCAGTCGGTGTGTTCGCCATGACGGCGACGAGCGCGGAGGCCGAGGACGTGAAGATTCCGAGCCAGGCAGTGAGGCCCGTGCCCCGCGCGATTCCCGCCGCCAGCCAGGCGGCGAAGAGCAGCGGCACGGTGGAGGTGGCGGTGGACGAGGGCGCCAGGGGCACCCGGCTGTACCGGTTCGACCGGGGCAGCGGGACGCTCACCCTGGTGAAGCAGCTCAGCCAGAAGGAGGCTCCCAGCTCCATCTCCCGCTTCAAGGACCTGCAGACCGCGGAGCGCGCGGCCCCCGTGTCGAACGTGGACAAGGGCGGCGCCGTCTCTCCCGAGGGCAAGCCCCCCAAGGGTGGCCCTCCCGGCGGACACGATCCCGGCCTCATCACCCAGGCGGACTTCGCGGCCCTCAGCCGTGAGCTGGCGCGCCTCAAGGTGGAGAAGTCGCAGGTGAAGATCGGCACCATCCAGCAGGCGCAGTCGCAGGTGCGGTAGGACCCGCGCTTTCGGTGCGGAGTCTCGAAGGCTGAGAAGGCTTGAAGGCCGCGGCTTCCGGGGGCGGGTGGCAGGTGCACTCGCCCCGGAGGGTCGCGGCCTTCGTGTTTGTGGATGTGCCGCCACGCACCCGTTCAGCCCTCGACGCGCGGAGTGTCCGCCCCGGGCCCGTGCACCCCTTCCCCGAGCATTTACGGCCTTGCTGGGAGAACAGTGTGTTCGCATTTTTCTTCTAAGAATGGCCTGGTGGGCCTGTCGCGGGGGAGCGTGAACATGGGATGCATGGGGAACAGGGACCGTCGTGGAGCCACGGTGCGGAAGCTGTCGGGGGGGCTGGTGCTGGTCCTGACGACGCTGGGGATGGGTTGTGGTGGTGGCGCCCAGGAGTTCGCGCCACCCGTCCCGGAGGGCAGGCTGGAGCAGGCGGCCTTGAGCCACAACCAACTGTCCACCAATGGCTTGTCCTTCAATGGGCTGTCGTTCAATGGCTTATCATTCAACGGGCTGTCCCAGAGCGGCTTGTCCCAGGCCGCCTTCGCGTCGTGGTTCAGCGACAACCCGGCACGGGCGGACGAGGTCATGCGCTACATCGTCCGCTGCGCGGTGCCGGAGGGCCAGACGCGCACGTACCTCCATGCCCAGACAAACAAGACGTACACCTGGCCGGGCCTGCTGGGGCTGGCGCCGGGCTGGGCGGGGGGCGCGACCGCGACCGTGGCCGAGCAGCAGGTCGTCTCCGCGTGCCTCGTGGCGCACGCCAACCCGTTCGGCGTGAGCGTGCCCCTCTCCGTGCAGGGCCGCGACGCGTTGGGGCAGGTGCTGGCCTCCTCCCCCGAGGAGCTGGCGGAGTTCTCCCGGCCGGAGTCGTGCTTCTTCGGCAACCTCTTCCAGAACCAGGGCATGTACGCGGGCAGCCAGAACCCGCCCCTGAACGCGAACCAGAGCACCTCGCGCGCCTGCGCGGTGGTGGACGGCTCCGGGACGCCGCGCCGGGCGTGCGCGCCCATCGTCTACGTGGGCAGCTGCGCGGCGGCGTGCACGCTGGATGCGGCGACCGGGGTCTCCTTCCTGAGATGCAAGGTGGGCGACGTCTACTTCCAGCCCCTCACCACGCGCGTGCGCGACGCGGACCTGGCCGTCTGCGGCGACGGCAGGTGCCAGGTGACGGAGTCGTGTGGCACGTCCAATACGTACAACGCGTGCGCGGCGGACTGCGGGGCGTGTCCCTGACGGCGGGGGGCGGCTTGCTCAGCCGGAGTGGGAGCCCAGGCCGGAGGCCGCGCCCGCGCGCAGCCGCTCGTGGAGCGCGTCGGTGAGCAGGTACCAGAACTGCACGTTGCCGAAGCTGAGGATGTCGCCGCCCCGGAGCGACACCTCACGGTGCCCGATGGTGCTGGCGTTGACGAAGGTGCCGTTGGTGGAGCCCAGGTCCCGCACGGTGCAGCGGGCTTCCGCGCGGCTCCACCGCAGCTCCGCGTGCTGCTTGGAGACGGAGCCGTCGTCCAGCACCAGCTCGCAGTCCATCCTCCGGCCAATCCTCAGCGCGTCCGAGTCCTTGAGGGTGGGCAGGGTGGCGACGAGCAGGTCGTCGAATTCGAAGAGCAGGGAGAGCATGCCCTGTTCGATGTCGCCCGGATCCGCCATGCGGGTGGGGGCGAGCACGGCGGCGGACAGCTCCGCGGGCGGGCGCTGCACGAGGGCGAAGGGGCCCAGCTGGTGCTGGAAGGTACCCACGGGGAGGGCGGCGGCGAGCGCGCGCATTTCTCTGACGGACAGCACGGGGGCAGCCTAACGGGTCGGCCGTCGGGCGCACAGCCGTTACCGGACGATGGGGCGACGGCTTTCGTTGACCCGCTTGTCACTCGTTCCCTACATTGGTTGTTTCCAGATGGAAGGAGCAGTTTCGATGAGCGGGAGCGACAACATCCCGATGACCCCCCACGGTCTGCGGAAGCTCAAGGACGAGCTGAAGCACCTCCAGTCCGTGGAGCGGGGAAAGATTTCGCGTGAGATCGAGGTCGCGCGCGCGCACGGCGACCTGCGGGAGAACGCCGAGTACCACGCCGCCAAGGAGAAGCAGTCGCACATCGAGGGGCGCATCCTCACGCTCAACGACTGGATTGCCCGCGCGGAGGTCATCGACCCGGCGAAGCTGGGCGGCGACAAGGTCGTCTTCGGCGCCACCGTGGAGCTGGTGGACACGGAGACCGACAAGTCCATCTCCTACCGGCTGGTGGGCGAGACGGAGGCCGACCTGAAGAAGCGCTGGCTGGCCGTCACCTCGCCGGTGGCGCGCGCCCTCATCGGCAAGAAGGTGGGCGACGTCGCCACGGTGCAGAGCCCCGGCGGCGTGCGCGAGCTGGAGGTGGTGAAGGTCTGGTTCGAGGAGCCGCAGGACGACGCGCCGCACAGCGAGGGGTGATGCCCGGTCGTCCGGGTGTCTTTCGGGGGAGTGGGCGCACGCTCGCTCCCCCGGTTTCGTTTCCCGCGTGGCGTCAGGCCCGCTTCGTAGGATGGAGGCTGGAAACCGCGTGAACCACCCGCTCGCCAGCCTCGTTGGACCGCTGAAGTACGCCTGCCAGCGCGACTTCGCCCAGCTCGGGACCGTCCGGGACCTGCGCACCCTGATGGAGCGCACCCTGGCCGCGGCCGGCGGCGTGGACGCGCGGGCGCTCGAGGACCTGCGGGCGGCCCTTCCGCACGTGGATCCCCCCGCGCCTCCGGAGCACCGCAAGGCGGCGCTGCGCCAGGTGCTGGGCGCGCTGAAGCTCAGCGGCGTGGCGCTGCCGGAAGAGCTGGAGCGGGTGGTCGTCACGGGGGAGATCAACGCCGTGGCGGCCCGCGTCCCCAGGGCGCCGGAGCGGGGGCACGTGCTGGAAGGGGAGCTGGTCCCCGCGCTGCCCCGTCGGCGGATGACGCCTCCCCAGGGGATGGCGGCGCCGCAGGGGAACACCGTGCCGGCCTGGCGCTCCCAGGACCCCGTGTCGACGCTGGGGGGCGGTGCGGTCCGCTCCGGGCCCGCCGTGGCCCCGGGGACCGTGGGCGTGGGCGCCGCCCGTGGGGCTTCCGTCCAGGCTGCCTCGGCTGTGCAGCCACCGGCGATGCCTCGCGTGGCACGCATGGACGGTGGCTCCCCGGGCCGGGCTGCTGCCCCGGTGCTCCCGGCTGGGGCCATGTCCCGCACCTCGGGCGCCGCGCCGGTTCGCGCTCCGGGGCCCCGCACGGGCGTTGGCGCGGACCCCCGCAAGGTGGCCTTGCCGGTGGGCCCCGAGGCCCCGGCTCCGGCCGAGAAGGGCAAGCGGAAGAAGAAGGCCAAGGCCGTGGGCGCGGAGGCCTCGCGCTCGGAGGCGAAGCTGCTCTCCATCGCGCCGCGCTCCGGCCCGCTGTCCGCGCCGCTCAAGACGCTGGGCAAGCGCCTGGGGCCGCGCCTCGTGGCGGTCCTGGACAAGAAGGGCCTGCGCCGCACCGGCGACATCCTGTTCCTGTTGCCACGCTGTTACGAGGACCGGCGCCGGCTGCGCACCATCGCGGAGCTCATCCCCGGCGAGCGCGGCGTGACGGTGGGCGTGGTGAAGACGGCGGACTTCGTCCCGGGACGGGGCGGCCGGCGCATGTTCCGCGCCGTCGTGGGGGACCGCTCCGGCAGCATCGCCGCGACGTACTTCCACGCGGGGCCCTGGCTCAAGAGCCGCTTCTCCGTGGGCAAGCAGCTCGTGCTGTCCGGCGAGGTGCGCGCCTCCATGAACGGCCGGGAGATGGCCCACCCGGAGCTGGAGCCCGCCGAGGACCTGGAGTCCACGGCCTCCGTCCACTTCCACCGCATCGTCCCCATCTACCCGGGCTTCGAGCGCGGCGAGCAGCGCTCGTTCCGCGAGCTGGCGGCGCGCATCAGCGAACAGCACGCGCACCACCTGGAGGAACCGCTGCCCGCGGACCTGCGCCGCCGCTACCACCTGATGGGGCTGCCAGACGCGCTGCGCTTCATCCACTTCCCGCCGGAGGACGCGGACCTGGAGGCGCTGGACGCGCACCAGAGCCCCGCGCACCGCCGGCTCGCGTTCGACGAGCTGTTCTTCCTCCAGCTCGGCATGGCGCTCAAGCGCCAGGACGTGAAGGCGGAGGAGGGCATCGCCTTCAACATCGCCCCGGAGCGCCTGGAGAAGGCCCGCGGCGCGCTGCCCTTCCAGCTCACCGGCGCCCAGGCGCGCGTGGTGGAGGACCTGGCCCGGGACATGGCGCGGCCGGAGCCGATGAGCCGGCTGGTGCAGGGCGACGTCGGCAGCGGCAAGACGGCGGTGGCGCTCGTGGCCGCCCTGGTCGCGCTGCAGGATGGCTACCAGGTGGCGGTGATGGCCCCCACGGAAATCCTGGCCGAACAGCACGAGCGCACCTTCCGCCGCATCCTGGAGCCGCTGGGCTTCCGCGTGGGGCTGGTGAGCGCGGCGGGCACCGCGAAGCACAAGCGCGCGGTGCGCGAGGCCGTGGCGAAGGGCGAACTGCACCTCGCGGTGGGCACGCACGCGCTGCTCGAGGGTGGCGTGTCCTTCCAGAAGCTGGGGCTCGTGGTCATCGACGAGCAGCACCGCTTCGGCGTGCTCCAGCGCCAGACGCTGATGGGCAAGGGCGTCATGCCGGACGTGCTGGTGATGACGGCCACGCCCATCCCGCGCACGCTCGCGATGACGCTGTACGGCGACCTGGACGTCTCCATCATCGACCAGCTCCCCCCGGGCCGCACGCCCATCACGACGCGCGTCTTCAACAACCAGTACCGCGCGCGCGTCTACGAGGCGGTGGCGGCGGAGCTGGCCAAGGGCCACCAGGCCTACGTCGTCTATCCGCTGGTGGAGGAGTCGGAGAAGCTGGACCTGGAGGACGCCACGCAGGGCGCGGAGAAGTTGCAGCAGGTGTTCCCTACCGCGCGCGTGGGTCTGCTGCACGGGCGCATGAAGGCGGAGGAGAAGGACGCCGTCATGGAGGCCTTCCGCGAGAAGACCCTTCAGCTCCTCGTGTGCACCACCGTGGTGGAGGTGGGCGTGGACGTGCCCAACGCGTCCGTGATGGTGGTGGAGTCCGCGGAGCGCTTCGGCCTGTCGCAGCTGCACCAGCTCCGGGGCCGGGTGGGCCGTGGGGCCGCGGCCAGCTACTGCTTCCTCGTCGCGGGCGCCGCGCGCTCCTGGGAGTCCACCGAGCGGCTGGGCGTGATGGAGCGCAGCAGCGACGGCTTCGTCATCGCGGAGAAGGACCTGGAGATCCGCGGCCCCGGCGAGTTCCTGGGCACGCGGCAGAGCGGCCTGCCGGAGCTGGCCGTGGCCAACCTGGTGCGCGACGGCGACCTGCTGTCGCTCGCGCAGGCGGAGGCGCGGCGGATCATGGAC
>NZ_RAWB01000125.1 GCF_003612055.1 Corallococcus llansteffanensis | reverse complement strand
CTCCTGGAGCGCCTGCTGACGGAAGCCATGGGCCGGGGCGCGGACTTCGCGGAGGTGTACGTGGAGCGCACGTCCACCACCGCCGTCGTCCTGGAGGAGTCGCGCATCAAGAGCGCCCAGGTGGGGCTGGTGCAGGGCGTGGGCGTGCGGGTCATCACCGGGGCCAAGGTGGGGTACGCCTACTCCGACGACTGGGACGAACCCGCGCTGCTCCGGGCCGCGCGCACCGCGGCGATGATTGCCCAGGGCGGCGGCTCCGAGCGCTCCTTCCCCGTCAAGCGCGTCGCGGTGCCCAGCCACTACCGGGTGGCCCAGCCGCTGGAGGACGTGGCGGTGGCCCGGAAGACGGCGCTGCTCACCCGAGCGGACAAGGCCGCCCGCGCCTTCGACGGGCGCATCCAGCAGGTGAACGCCGCCTATGTGGACCAGACGCGGCGCATCGCGGTGGCCAACACCCAGGGCCGCTACAGCGAGGACACGCAGGATCAGTCGCGCCTGAGCGTGCACGTGGTGGCGCTGGGCAAGGGCGGCGAGCGGCGCACCGGCATGTACGGCAGCGGCGGCCGGGTGTCCTTCAGCTACTGGGACGGCGTGACGCCGGAGAGCGTGGGTGAGGAGGCCGCACGCCAGGCCATCGCCACGCTGGGCGCGGTGGACTGCGTGGCGGGCCCGCAGACGGTGGTGCTGGCCCCGGGCTGGAGCGGCATCCTCCTGCATGAGGCGGTGGGCCACGGCCTGGAGGCGGACTTCATCCGCAAGGGCACCTCGCTGTTCGCCGGTAAACTGGGAGAGAAGGTGGCCTCGGACCTGGTGACGGTCATCGACGACGGCACGGTGTCCAACGCGCGCGGCTCCATCAACATCGACGACGAGGGCGTGCCGGGCGAGCGCAAGGTCCTCATCGAGAACGGCGTCCTCAAGGGCTACCTCTATGATCAGCTCAACGCGAAGCTGATGAACCAGCGCTCCACGGGCAGCGGCCGGCGCGACTCGTTCAAGAGCCTGCCCCTGCCGCGCATGACGAACACCTTCCTCGCGCCCGGGGACCACGCGCCGGAGGACATCCTCAAGGAGGTGAAGCGCGGCCTGTACTGCGCCACCTTCGGCGGGGGCCAGGTGGACATCAGCAACGGCAACTTCGTCTTCGAGGTCAGCGAGGCCTACCAGATTGAAGACGGGAAGCTGGGCCGGCCCGTGAAGAACGCCATCCTCATCGGCGTGGGGCCGGAGGCGCTGAAGAACATCAGCCGCGTGGGCAGCGACCCGATGCCGGACCCCGGCATGGGCATCTGCGTGAAGGACGGGCAGATGCTGCCCGTGGGGGTGGGCCTGCCCACCGTGCGCATCGACAACGTCACCGTGGGCGGCACCCGGGTCGGCTGAACGCCGACGCTTCTGCGAAGGAACGACAACGTGAACTACGAACAGCTCGCGAAGAAGATCGTCCAGCGCGCGGTGAAGCGGGGCGCGAAGCAGGCGGAGGCCTACCTGGAGGTGGGCCGCCAGAGCAGCGTGCGCGTCCGCGAAGGCCAGATTGAAGACCTCACCGAAGCGGCCAGCAAGGGCGTGGGCGTGCGCGTCTTCGTCAAGGACCGGCTGGGCTTCGCGTACACCTCCGACTTCACCCCCGCCGGGCTGGAGCGCGTGGTGGACCTGGCCGTGCAACTGGCGGAGGCCGCCGCGCCCAGCAAGCTGAACGGCCTGCCCTCCTCCAAGGACCTGGGCAAGCGCGGAGACCCGGGCCTCCTCTTTGATCCGAAGGTGGCGAACCTGCCCGGGGACTGGAAGATCAACGCGGCGCTGGAGGCGGAGCGCGCGGGCCGGGCCCAGGACGCGCGCGTGGTCACGTTCGACTCCGTGTCCGCGGGCGACTTCGTGTCGGAGGTGTACCTGGCCTCCAGCGAGGGCGCCACGGGCGGCTACTCCGGCACGTACGTGTACCTCTTCGCCATGCCGGTGGCGTCGCAGGACGGCCAGCTCCAGACGGGCTACTGGCTGGACTACAAGCGCTTCTTCGACGACCTGGAGTCGCCGGAGTCCATCGGCCGCGAGGCGGCGAAGCGCGCGGTGCGCATGCTGGGCGCGAAGTCCGTGAAGACGCAGCAGGTGCCCGTGGTGTTCGACCCGCTGGTGGCCGCGAGCTTCGTGCAGAACGTGGCCCAGGCCGCGGACGGCAACGCCGTGTACCAGCAGTCCAGCGTGCTCGCGCCCCACGTGGGCAAGCGGCTCGCGGGCAAGCACGTCACGCTGGTGGATGACGGTCTCTTGCCCCGGGGGCTCGCCACCGCGCCCTTCGACGGCGAGGGCGTCCCCACCCGGCGCACGCCCATCCTGGACGGGGGCGTGCTCTCCGGCTTCCTCTACGACGCCTTCACCGCGCGCAAGGCGAAGGCGCGCACCACCGGCAACGCGTCCCGCGGCTACAGCGCGCTGCCGGGCATCGGCACCACCAACCTCTACCTGGAGCCGGGAACGCAGACGCCCGAGGAGCTGATCCGCCAGGTGCCCCGGGGGCTGTACGTGACGGCGCTGCTCGGCCACGGCGCGGATCCGGTGTCCGGTGACATGTCCTGCGGGGCGAACGGACTGTGGATTGAAAACGGTGAGCTGACGCACCCGGTGCAGGAGGTCACCGTCGCGGGCAACCTCCTCCAGATGCTGAAGGACGTGGACGCGGTGGGCAGCGACCTCCAGTTCCGAGGCGGCGCGGCCGGTGCGCCCACTGTCCGCTTCCGACAGCTCACCGTGTCCGGCGCGTAGTCCACCCGCCTCCGTCGCCTACGCTCGCGGCCCTCACGCTCCGGCAAGGAGGGTCCGCCAGCATGGCCGCGAAGTCCGCCCGCAAGTCCGCCCCCGCGAAGTCGAAGTCGGCCACCCCGCGCAAGCCCCGGCGCAAGAAGGCCGAGCCGAGGTCGCGGGGCCTCTCCGCTGGGGAGGTCGCAAGCGAAGCCGTGGCCTTCCCGGACGATCTGCTCCAGGCGGTGCGCGAGGACGGCGGGCAGGTGCTGTCCGTCTACCGCGATCCCCTGGGCGGCCACCCCGTCATCTTCGCCGTGCTGCCCATCGACAAGGTGGAGCCCACGCCCTACCAGCGCGACTTGTCCGAGCCCCACGTGAAGCGGCTCGCCACCGCGATGGAGCGACTGGACCGCTTCCTCGACCCCGTCATCGCCGTGCGCGTGAAGGGCCACTACTGGACGCCCAACGGCAACCACCGCCTGCACGCCAGCCGCCTGCTGGGCGCGAAGTCCATCGTCGCGCTGCTGCTGCCGGAAGAGGACGTGGCCTATCAGATCCTCGCGCTCAACACGGAGAAGGCCCACAACCTGAAGGAGCGCTCCCTGGAGGTCATCCGCATGGCGCGAGGCCTCGTGGGCGCGGGTCGCCCGGGGCGCGAGTCCGCCTTCGCCCACCTCTTCGAGGAGCCGTCCTTCCTCACGCTCGGCGCCGCGTACGAGAAGCGCCCCCGCTTCTCCGCCGGCGCCTACCACCCCTTCGTCAAGGTGGTGGAGGGCTTCCAGGAAGTGCCCCTCCCGGAGGCCCTGGCCCTGCGCGACGCCCGCGCGGAGCGGCTCCTGGAGCTGGACGACGCGGTGGTGGCCATCGTCTCCGGCCTCAAGGAGCGCGGCCTCCAGAGCCCCTACCTCAAGAACTTCGTCGTCGCCCGCATCAACTTCCTGCGCTTCCGCAAGGACGGCTCGCCTCCCACCTTCGACGCCACGGTGGACCGCATGCTGGCCAGCGCCCGGCGCTTCAACCTGGACAAGGTGCGCCGCGAGGACATTGGCCGCATGGGCGGTGGCCCCCTGGAACCGGACGAAGAGCAGGCTTGAAGGGAATGAGGATTGCAGGGTGCGGGTAGAAGAGGCCTTGCACCCCATGACTGCTCCCACGGTCCTGGTCGTCGACGACGACCGCGCCAATCTCGACTCCGTAGCCCGCATCTTCCAGCGGGAAGGCTTCGCCACGCTCGCCGCCGCGCAGGGCACCGAGGCGCTGGAAATGCTCCGCCGCCCGGAGGTCAGCGTCATGGTCACCGACCTGATGATGCCCGGCATGGACGGCCAGGAATTGCTCAAGGCCAGCCGCACCATCCGCCCGGACGTGGAGGTGGTGCTGATGACGGCCTACGGCACGGTGGAGACGGCCGTGGCCGCCATGAAGGACGGCGCCTACGACTTCATCACCAAGCCCCTCAAGCGCCACGCCCTGGTGAAGGCCGTGCAGAAGGCGCTGGAGAAGCAGGCGCTCGTCCAGGAGAACACCTCCCTCAAGGCGAAGCTCGCGGAGATCAACCCCTCCGGCGGCCGCGCCATGGTGGGCCAGTCCCCCGCCTTCCGCGCCATGCTGGACACCATCCGCCAGGCCGCGCCCTCCACCGCCACGGTGTTGCTGCTGGGCGAGTCCGGCACCGGCAAGGAGCTGGCCGCCCGCGCGCTGCATGAGCACTCCGCCCGCGCGCGCCAGGCCTTCATCGCCGTCAATTGCGGCGCCATCCCGGAGAGCATCCTGGAGGCGGAGCTCTTCGGCGTGGAGCGCGGCGCGTACACAGGCGCGGTGGCCCGGCGCGAGGGCCGCTTCGAGCGCGCCCACGGCGGCACCCTCTTCCTCGACGAAGTCGGCGAGATGCCACTCGCGGCGCAGGTGAAGCTGCTGCGCGTGCTCCAGGAGGGAGAGCTGGAGCGGCTGGGCGGCACGCAGACCGTGAAGGTGGACGTGCGGCTCGTCGCCGCCACCAACAAGGACCTGCAGAAGGAGGTCGCGGAAGGGCGCTTCCGCGAGGACCTCTACTACCGCCTGCACGTCGTGGAGATCCGCGTGCCCGCGCTCGCCTCGCGCCGCGAGGACATCCCGCTCCTGGCGGACGCGTTCCTGCGCCGCTTCTCCGCGAAGAACGGCAAGGTGCTGCGCGGCTTCTCCCCGGACGCGCTGGGCGTGCTGGAGAACTACGCGTGGCCCGGCAACGTGCGTGAGCTGGAGCACGCCGTGGAGCGCGCCGTGGTGCTCGCCAAGACGGACGTGCTGGAGGCCAGCGACCTGCCGGAGTCCGTGCGCAAGGGCCCCCTTGGCTCGGCGGGCCAGCTCGTCATCCCCATCGGCACCCCGATGGAGGAGATCGAACGCCGGGTCATCCACGAGACCCTGCGCCACACCAAGGGCGACAAGACGCTCGCCGCTCGCCTGCTCGGCATCGCCGCGCGCACCATCTACCGCAAGCTGGAGCGCGAGCAGCTGGGCCCGGACGCGCCCCCCGTCGCCCCCTCCCCTCCCGGGTCGACGGACTGACCGGCGGACTGACAGGCCGTCACACCGGCCCCCGCCCGCTTTTGACAAAATGTCCGGACGCGTTGTCAGGGCCGTTCCCTTGGCCGGGCCCGCGTCCTATTCCGAAATAATTCCGAGCACTTGGCCGTAGGTCCTGGGTTTCAAACCCGCCCAGCGATGGCACCTGCCTTGCTCACGGTACCCGTGGGGCTGGCTTTCTCCCGGAAGCGTGATGGAACTCTTCTTTCGTAAGTACTTCTGGACCGTGAACCTGCTGTTCATCCTGCTCGTCGCCCTGCTGGCGGCGCGCACGGTGAACCTGTTCGTCGAATCCAGCATCTCCCCGGCGCCCTCGGCCGAGGCGTCTCCCCGCGTCGCCCAGCGCACCCACACCACCGACACCGTCCTGGCCTCCATCGACGCGGAGCGCCTGTCGCGCGTCACCGGCGTGAAGCTGCCGGAGCCGGAGGTCGCGGTGAAGGAGCCCACCACCCCGGAGTTCGACGCCAACGCGCCGCCCGCCAAGAGCGGCCTGCGGGTGAAGCTGCTGGGCACGCTCGTCGCCGGCAACGCGGACTGGTCGTTCGCGTCCATCCAGGACATGACCACGCAGCGCTCGCAGACGTACATGATCGGCAACACCCTGATGGGCGCGACCGTCATGGAGATCGAGCGCGAGCGCGTCATCATCAACAACGGCGGCCGCAAGGAGTTCATCGACGGGCAGCCCGGGGACGGCGCCGTCGCCGCGTACACCCCGCCTCCCGTCGCCGCGCCCACGGCCACCGCCTCCAACGGCCTGGGCAACGGCATCAAGTCCACCGGGGAGAACGAGTACGAAGTCCCCAAGGCTGAAATCGACAAGACGTTGAGCAACCTCAACGACGTGGCCATGCAGGCGCGCATCGTGCCCGCCTTCAAGGACGGTCAGTCCGTGGGCTTCAAGCTGTTCTCCATCCGCCCGGACTCCATCTATTCGAAGATCGGCGTCCAGAACGGTGACGTCATCCGTCGCATCAACGGCTTCGACATGAACAGCCCTGAGAAGGCGCTGGAGGTCTACTCGAAGCTGAAGGACTCCTCTCGTATCGAGATCGAGATCGAGCGCAACGGAGCGCCGATCCGCAAATCCTACAACGTCCGTTAAACACCCCGTCAGCGCCCGCTCCTCCATGAAGACGCTCCCGTCCTGGATGCTCTGCCTGTGCCTCGCGCTCTCCGTCCCCGCGTGGGCCCAGCGCCGTCCTTCGCAGCCTGGTACGCCGCCCCCCGCCACGGGTGAGCGCGACCGGACCATCACCCCTCAGGGCACCCCGCCCGCTCGCGGCGCGGCGGCCCCGGCCAACGCTGGCGCGGAGGAGAATCAAGGTCCCCGCAAGATGCCTTCCTGCGAGGAGGCCCGTCGCAACGCGCGCTACGGCATCTACTTCGACAAGGTGGACATCGAGAAGCTCGTCCAGACCGTGTCGGATGCCACCTGCCGCACCTTCATCCTCCCGGAGAACGTGCGCGGGAAGATCTCCATCATCGGTCCGGAGAACGGCCGCGTGGAGGTGGACGCGGACTCGTTCTACTCCGCCTTCCTCGCCGCGCTCGACGCCAACGGGCTCGCCGTCTACCCGTACGGCCGCTTCCTGAAGATCGTCGACAAGCGGTCCGCGAAGCAGAACCCCATCCCGACCATCGTGGACGACACGACGCCGTACACCACGAACGAGCAGATGGTCACCAAGCTGTTCAAGATCAAGTACGTGGAGGTGGAGCCCCTGCGCGGCGTGCTCCAGCAGCTCGTGTCCAAGGACGGCGACACCATCCCGTACCCGCCGGACACCATCATCGTCAACGACGTGGGCTCCAACATCCACCGCCTGGAGCGCCTCATCAACCAGCTGGACAGCCGCTCCTCCAGCGACGAGATGCGCGTCATCCAGGTGCAGTACGCCACCGCCCAGGACGTGGCCAACACCGTCCAGAAGCTCTTCGAAGCCAAGGGTGGCGCGCGCCCCGGCCAGCGCCCCGCCAACTTCCCGCAGGGCACCCCCGGCCAGCCCTCGGGTGAGGGCGCCGTGTCGCCCGGCGGCGCGGACTCCGGCGGCGCGGTGACGCTGTCGCAGATCATCCCGGACGAGCGCACCAACAAGCTCATCGTCGTGGCCAGCCCCGCCGCCTTCGGCCGCATCCAGGACCTGGTGCGGGAGATCGACATCCCGTCCGGCAGCGGCAACCGCATCAACGTCTACCCGCTGGAGAACGCCAACTCGGAGGAGCTCGCCAGCACCCTCCAGTCGCTCGCGCAGGGCACCGCCAACCGCCCCCAGCGCGGCCCCATCCCGCAGCAGCCGCAGGGCCTGCCGCGCGCGCCCACCCAGGCCGCGGAGCTGTTCAGCGGCGAGGTGAAGATCTCCGCCGACAAGGGCACGAACTCGCTCGTCATCGTCGCCAGCCAGTCGGACTACAAGAACATCGTCCAGATCATCCAGCAGCTGGATCAGCCGCGCCGCCAAGTGTTCGTGGAGGCGGTCATCATGGAGGTGAACCTGGACCGCAACAGCGAGTTCGGCATCAACTTCCACCAGGGCTTCAGCCTGAAGACGGATGACGGCGCCATCCCCGGCATCTTCGGCACCAACTACGCGGGCGGCGGCGTGCCTCCGTCCTTCTCGCTGGCGAACCTGGCCAGCATGGGCGGCTTCCTCGCCGGCATCCAGGGCCCCGTGCTCCCGGAATTGAAGAACCTGGGCATCGACATCCCGGCCTTCGGCGTGGTGCTCAACGCCATGCAGCAGTCCTCGGACGTGAACGTGCTGTCCACGCCGCACCTGCTCACCAGCGACAACGAGGAGGCCGAAATCACGGTGGGCCAGAACGTGCCCTTCCAGTCCGGCTTCTCCCCGTCCAGCCTGGGCAGCTCCGTCACCGGCGCCGCCGGCGGCGCCACGGGCGGCATCAACCCGTCGCTGCTGGGCTCGCTGGGCGGCCTGGGTTCGCTGTACGCGCCCATCACCCGCCAGAACGTGGAGCTGAAGCTCACCGTCAAGCCGCAGATCAACGAGAGCGACTACATCCGCCTCGTCATCACGGAGCAGACGGAGGAGATCGCCTCGTCGGACCCCGTGCTCGGCCCCACCACATCGAAGCGCAGCGCGAAGACGACGGTCATCGCCAAGGACATGGAGACGGTCGTCATCGGCGGCATCATGCAGGACCGCACCCTGGAGTCCGTCTCCAAGGTGCCGGTGCTGGGTGACATCCCGCTGCTGGGCCACCTGTTCCGCGACACCACGCGCCGCAAGACGAAGACGAACCTGCTGCTCTTCCTCACGCCCTACATCATTCGCGGCCAGGAGGACTTCCGGCGCATCTTCGAGCGCAAGATGAAGGAGCGTCAGCAGTTCGTGGAGCAGTTCTACGGCCAGGTGCCCGGCTACGACGTGGCGGTGGACTTCAGCCGCAAGCCCGGCCCCCTGTCGCGCATGAACCAGTCCATGCTGAAGGAGACCCAGCGCGTGGAGAACGGCGGCCCCGGCGCTGCCAACGAGCGCGTCATCACCCCCGGCGGGACCACTGCGCCGGCCGGCACCGGCACCCCGCCCGGCTCCCCGGCCCCCGGGCAGGGCGCCGTGGAAGCGCCTCCCTCCGCGAATGGCACCACGCCGCCCCCGCAGGGCGAGCAGGCGCCGCGAAATTTGGAAGCGCCTCCGGGAGGTTCAGAAGGATCAGCACCCGCCACACCGGCTCCGCAGCCCGACGTCGTCGCGCCCACTCCGGACGCTGACTCCGACAGGCTGCGCATCCAGCCGGGAGACGGGGAGTAAGCCCATGAACCCGACCGCCGACCCCACGACCCTCCAAGCCTCCGCCGCGTCCACGGAAGTCCCCGTGGGCCGCAACGACGCCACGCAGATCGTCGCCCACGGGCAGGCGTACCTGTGTGGCCGGCCGCTCGGGGAGATCCTCCGCGCGCTCGTGCCCGCCCTCACCCCGGAGAAGATCCAGGAGGCGCTCGCCGCCCAGCAGGAGAAGGGCGGCCGGCTGGGCGAAGTCCTGGTGGGCATGAAGGCGGTCACCGCGGAAGATGTGGCGCGCGCGCTCGGCCACCAGCTGGACCTGCCCTACCTCCAGCGCATCTTCGCGGAGGAGGTGGACGCGGACCTGGTCAAGCGCATCCCCATCAACTTC
The DNA here is from genome assembly GCF_003612055.1 of Corallococcus llansteffanensis. Classification (GTDB taxonomy): domain Bacteria; phylum Myxococcota; class Myxococcia; order Myxococcales; family Myxococcaceae; genus Corallococcus; species Corallococcus llansteffanensis. The sequence goes on along the minus strand of NZ_RAWB01000125.1, from coordinate 10,218 downwards.
GCCCGCCAGACGAAGCTGCTGCCCCTGTCCCTGGAGGGTGACGAGGTCATCCTCGCGGTGGCGGATCCGCTGGACACCAGCGCCCTGGACCACGCGCGGCTCTTGCTGGGCCAGAGCATCCAGCCCCGCATCGCGCTCGAGTCCACCATCGTGGACGCCATCAACAGCGTGTACGACCGCTCCGTCAACGAGACCGAAGACCTCGTGGACGAGATGGAGACCACCGAGGACCTGGACTCCCTGGCGCACGAGCTGGAGGAGCCCAAGGACCTGCTGGACGCGGACGACGAGGCCCCCGTCATCCGCCTGGTCAACTCCGTGCTCTTCCGCGCCGCCAAGGAGCGCGCGAGCGACATCCACATCGAGCCCATGGAGCGCGAGCTCCTGGTGCGCTTCCGCATCGACGGCGTGCTCCAGGAGGTCATCAAGCCTCCCAAGCGCTACCAGAACTCCATCATCGCGCGCGTGAAGGTGATGGGGCAGCTCAACATCGCGGAGAAGCGCCTGCCGCAGGACGGACGCATCCGCATCAAGCTCGCGGGTCGCGACATCGACATCCGTCTGTCCACCACGCCCACGTCCTTCGGCGAGCGCATCGTCATGCGTCTGCTGGACAAGACGGCGACGCTGCTGGACCTGGCGGAGATCGGCATGAGCCAGCAGGTGCTCACGTCGATGCAGTCCGTCATCAAGCGCTCGCACGGCATCGTGCTGGTGACGGGCCCCACGGGCTCCGGCAAGACGACGACGCTCTACGGCGCGCTCTCCAAGATCAACACCTCCGACCTCAACATCCTCACCGTCGAGGACCCGGTCGAGTACCAGCTCAAGGGCATCGGCCAGATGGCCATCGCCCCGAAGATTGGCCTGACGTTCGCCCAGGGCCTGCGCTCCTTCCTGCGCCAGGACCCGGACGTCATCATGGTCGGTGAGATTCGCGACAAGGAGACGGCGGAGATCGCCATCCAGGCCTCGCTCACGGGCCACCTGGTGCTCTCCACCGTCCACACCAACGACGCGGCCGGCGCCGTCACGCGACTCGTGGACATGGGCGTGCAGCCCTTCCTCGTGGCGTCGTCGCTCACCGGCATCCTCGCCCAGCGCCTCGTGCGCCGGGTGTGTCCGGACTGCCGCGCGGCCTACACGCCCACGGACGCGGACCTGAAGGAGCTGGGCTACACGTTCCAGAGCTTCAAGGACCGCTTCGGCACCGACCGCATCTACAAGGCGGTGGGCTGCCCGTCGTGCAACCGCAACGGCTACCGCGGCCGCTCCGGCATCTACGAGTTCCTCTTCGTGGACGACGACGTGCGCCAGCTGGTGCTCAAGAACGTGGACGCGTCCACCATCAAGAAGTCCGCGCTCGCCAAGGGGATGATCACGCTCCTGGACGACGGCGTGCGGAAGATCGCCCTGGGCGAGACGACCATCGCCGAGGTCCTGAGCATCACGCAGGAGGACATCTAGTCCGCCATGCCCGTCTTCGAATACAGAGGCCTTGATTCCCACGGCAAGCAGAAGAAGGGCTTGCTGGAGGCGGACTCGCCCAAGACGCTGCGCTCCAAGCTGCGCGCGGACGGCATCTTCCTGACCGACGTGCTCGGGCAGGCGGAGGGCAGCCGCGCGGGCGTGTCCAAGGGCGCCAACGCGTCGCTCGTGGCGCGCGACGTGGACCTGCGCAAGCTCGCGGGCGGCCGGGTCAGCACCGAGGACGTCGCCATCCTCACCCGCCAGCTCGCGACCCTGCTGGGCGCGGGCGTCACCATCGTGGACTCGCTCAACGCGCTGGTGGACCAGGCGGAGAAGGAGCGCCTCAAGCGCGCCCTGTCCGACATCAAGCAGCGCGTGAACGAGGGCTCGTCCCTGGCGGACGCGTTCAGCCAGCACCCGAAGATCTTCCCCAGCATCTACATCAACATGGTGCGCGCGGGTGAGGCCTCCGGCGCGCTGGACACGGTGCTCTTGCGCCTGGCGGACTTCACGGAGAACCAGGCCAAGCTGCAGCAGAAGATCATCGGCACCATGCTCTACCCCGCCATCATGCTGCTGGTGGGCGGCGGCATCCTGGTGCTGCTGATGGTGTTCGTCGTGCCGAAGGTGACGAAGATCTTCGAGACGATGAAGGCCACCCTGCCGTTGAACACGCGCATCCTCATCGCCGCGTCCAACTTCATGCAGGCGTGGTGGTTCCTGGTCATCCCGTCCATCATCGCCGGCTGCATGTACTTCATGCGCTGGACGCGCAGCCCCAAGGGCAAGCCCAAGTGGGACCGCTTCACCCTCAAGGCCCCCATCTTCGGCAGCCTCGTGCGGCTGCTCGCCATCTCCCGCTTCGCGCGCACGCTGTCCACGCTGCTCAAAAGCGGCGTGCCCATGCTGGCCGCGCTGGACATCGTCAAGGCGGTGATGACGAACTCGGTGCTGGCGGACGCGGTGGAGAACGCCCGCGAGTCCATCCGCGAGGGCGAAAGCATCGCCACGCCCCTCAAGCGCTCAGGCCAGTTTCCGCCGCTCGTGTACCACATGGTCGCCATCGGTGAGAAATCCGGCCAGCTGGAGGACATGCTCCTGTCCGTGGCGGATTCCTACGAGACGCAGGTGAACGTGCGCATCGGCGCGCTCACCAGCCTCCTGGAGCCCATGCTCATCGTGGTGATGGGCGTGATGATTGCATTCGTAGCCCTGTCGATCCTGATGCCGATTCTTCAGGTGAATACGGCCATCCACTAGGAGGCGGGAGCCACGATGAACGACACGCTCGACCGGTGGATCCAGCGCCTCACGCTGGTGGGCCTGATTGCCCTGGCCGCCACGCTGGCGACGGTGGGAGCCTCCCTGTACGCCCACCCGGCGCCGTCCCCGGCCGCCGGACACCGCGCCCCTCCCTGAAGCGCCCCTGACATCCCGACACAGCCCAGGCCGGGTGGACTGCCAGAAAGTCACCCGAAGGTGAGTGAAGACATGACGACGACGAATGCGAAGAAGCAGCAGCGCCGCCGCAACCGCGGCATGACCCTCATCGAGATCATGGTGGTCATCACCATCCTCGGGCTCATCGCCGCCGCGGTGGGCGTGGCCGTCATCCCGAAGCTGGAAGAGGCCAAGCAGGACACCGCCCGTCTGGACATCCGCAACATCCAGAGCGCGATGAAGCTCTACTACACGAAGAAGGGCTCCTACCCGGACACCGCCACGGGCCTCAAGGCGCTGGTGGACACCCAGAACCTGGAGCGCATGCCCACGGACCCCTGGGGCCGCGAGTACGTGTACATGAACGAGGGCGGCAAGCCGGTCATCACCAGCTACGGCGCCGACGGCAACGCGGGCGGCGAGGGCTCCGACGCCGACATCTCCTCCAAGGACTCGGCGGCCAAGAAGTAGTCGCGCATCCTCTGCGTGAAGCAAAACCGCGCCCCCGCGTGTTGTCGTAGGAATGCCCGAGATGACTCCCGAGCACACTTCCTCACCGACGTCCGCGCGTGAGGCGCGTTCCGTTTCCGGCGCGCCCGGCAAGCAGCCCCGCGCCCGCTCCTCCCGCCGGGGCCGCATCATCATGGCGGGCGTGTTCGGCGGCGCCACCCTGCTGGCCTTCGCGCTGGTGTGGGCCACCGAGGACAACACCCTCACCCTGCCCCAGCGCCAGGCGCGCGAGCAGATCCGCCGCCTGGAGGGCTTCTTCAAGTCCTACCACCGGCTGATGGGCGAGTTCCCCACCCAGGCGCAGGGGTTCGCGCCGCTCATCGCCTCCAAGGTGCTGGACGCTCCGCCCATCGACCCGTGGGGTCACCCCTATGTCTACCGGATGGAGGGAAAGAGGGGCGCCGTGCTGTCGCTGGGCTCCGACGGCCAGCCCGGCGGCACCGGCGACGCCGCGGACCTCTTCAGCGGCGGCGTCGTGGCACAGGGGGTGCAGCCGTGACGTCCGCCATGTCCCCTGCTCCCGCCCGCCGCCGTGGTGCGCCCCGCGGCCTGACGCTGATTGAGATCACCATCGCCATCGCCATCGCGGCGGTGCTGTTCGCCGCGGTGACGGTGGGCATCGGCGCGCTCACCGGGGCCAAGGCGAAGGGCTCCGCCACGGAGCTCGCGGGCGTCATCCGCTCGCTCTACGACTCGGCGGCGCTCAGCGGCAAGACGTGCCGGCTGGTGTTTGAAATCCCCGACCCGAAGCGCCAGGAGGCCACGCGCTACCACGCGGAATGCGCCGCGGGCGGCATCACCACCTCGCGCGACCGCGACGCGGCGCTGAAGAGCGACGAGCGCGACCGGGAGCAGGCGGCCCGCAACGGCGGCAATGGACGGGATGAGCGCAAGAACTACACGCGCTCGGACAATTCGTCACCGTCCGCGCAGGAGCTGATGGACCAGGAGAAGACGCGCATCGAGTCCCAGTCCACCTTCTCCGCGTACACCGCGGAGGAAATCAGCCCGCGCGAGCTGCCGGCGGGGGTGGCGGTGTCGGTGTGGACGCGCCAGCAACGGGAGCCGGTGGAGAGCGGCGTCGCCTATCTCTACTTCTTCCCCCAGGGGTACACGGAGAAGGCCATGGTCTTCCTGCGACAGGGTGACAACGCATGGACGCTGGACGTGTCACCCCTGACAGGCAAGGTGAACATCGCATCCGAGGCCCTGGAGGTGCCCCGCTCATGAGACATCCCGGATACGGACGCGGCGGCTTCACCCTGCTGGAGACGATGGTGGCCATGGCCATCCTGAGCGTGGCGCTGATGGCCATCTTCGACCTCAACGCGGGCGCGGTCTCCAACCACGTCTACACCAAGCGGCTCACCGTGGCGTCGCTGCTGGCCCGCTCGAAGATGACGGACCTGGAGCAGAAGCTCTACGACGACGGCTTCGACGCCGACGACGACGAGCAGTCCGGCGACTTCTCCGACGACGGCTGGCCCCAGTTCAAGTGGCGCGCGCGCATCATCGCGCCCAAGACGGACGGCGTGACGCCGGACCAGCTCATCGGCGCCATCTTCAACCTGCCCATGGGCGGAGGCGGAGACAGCGGCGACCCGCTGGGCGGGCTCGCGGGCCTCTTCGGCGGTGGCGGCGGCGGTGACAAGGGCACCCCGCCCGGTGGCACCACCACCTCCAGCCCGCTGGGCGCGTCCGCCATGAGCATGGCGCAGCCCATGTTCACGCAGATGGTGGACCAGCTCACCAAGGCCGTGCGCGAGGTGCACCTCACCGTGTACTGGAAGGAAGGCACCCAGGTGGAGAGCGTGGACGTCGTCACGCACGTGGTGTCGCTGGGGCCGGGCGGCGACCGCAACGGCGGCTTCACGCCCAACGCGGGCACCACCGCGGGCGCGGAGAACCAGTGGGTGGATGCCAACGGCCGCGTGGTGGAGAACCCCATCCCGGGCCCCAACGGGCAGATGCTGGACCCGAACACGCGCCAGCCGCTGCGCAACCGCGCCCAGCTGCTCAATGAGCTCAACCGCCCGGGCGGCCAGCAGCCCGGCGGCTCCGGCACGGGCGGCATCAACCCGCGCGCGCCCGGCGGCATCTTCGGCAAGGGTGGGTTCCCCAACCTCAACAACTTCCCCGGGGGCGGGAGCACCATCCGATGAGACGACACGCACGCGCACGCGGCTTCACGCTGATGGAGGTGATGGTGGCCGTCTCCATCACCGCGCTCATGGGCACCGTCGTCGCCATGGCCTTCCAGACGGGCATCAACGCCAAGGAGGTGGTGGAGGGCGAAGCGGAGCGCTACCGCATGGTGCGCGTGTCGCTCAACCGCATGGCGCGCGAGATTGGCTCCGCCTACGTGAGCGACCGCTACGACCTGCGCCGCTTCCGCGACCAGAACGACCGGCCCACCAACTTCGTCGGGGAGCGCAACAAGCTGCTCTTCACCACGTTCTCGCACCAGCGCCTGTACACGGACGTGAAGGAGTCCGACCAGGCGGTGGTGGAGTACTTCGTGGAGAACTCCACCGAGCGCGCCACGCGCCAGCGCATGGACCTCAAGCGCCGGGTGAACCCCAACGTGGGCGAGCGCATGGACCGGGGCGGCACCACGGACGTCCTCTTCGAGGGCGTCAAGGGCGTGGAGTTCGCCTACTGGGATTCGGAGAAGAAGGAGTGGGATGACGAATGGGACACGCGGCGCACGGAGAAGAAGTCCATCCTCCCCACGCGCGTGCGCATCACCGTCATCGCCCTGGACGAGTCGGGCAAGGAAGCGCGCTACACCACGCAGACGCGCATCGTGCTCAACACGGAACTGCCGAGGTTCAACTGATGGCCTTCTCCTACTTCCAGCAGGCGTCCCGCCGTCGCGGGAAGACCCCGGGCCCAGCGCCGGTGCCGGGCGCGCCCGCGAAGGCCGCGCGCAAGGACCGGCGCTCGCGCGGCGTGGCGCTCATCATCGCCATCGTCTCCATCGCGCTGCTCACGGTGGTGGCGTCGGAGTTCGCCTACAACAGCCGGGTGGACCTGCAGCTCGCCGCCAACCAGCGCGACGAAGTGCGCGCCTACTACATGGCCCGCTCCGGCATGTCGCTGGGCCGGCTGCTCTTGCGCTTCCAGAAGCAGGTGGACCAGACGCCCATCCCCAACCCCATGGCCATGCTGTCGCAGCTGGGCATCGGCGGCCCGCAGCCGGGCGCGGGTGGCACGCAGGCGTTCCAGCCGCAGTCGCTCAACATCCAGCTCTGGAAGCTGGCGCGGGTGGACTGCCACATGCTCAAGGGGCTGGTGAAGAGCGACGCCGCGCAGGAGGAGGACGACAGCGGCGGCGGCACCCGGAGCCGGCTGGAGAACGACCCCGTGGACGTGGATCCGGCCTTCCAGATGGACGACGGGGACGAGTCCGCCGGTGCCGCCACGCAGATGGCGGCGCAGATGCAGCGCCGCTCGTTCGGCGGCTTCGAGGGGTGCTTCCTCGCCACCATCAGCGACGAGGAGGAGAAGCTCAACGTGATGCGCCTGAACACCGGCGGCGCGGAGGCCCAGGCCACCGCCGCGCGCATGATGGACATGCTCAGCGACAAGCGCTTCGAGTTCCTCTGGCAGCAGGATGACGCGAACCACGTGCGCTCCACGCCGCAGGACACCATCATCGCGCTGAAGGACTGGGCGGACGAGGACGCGACGCAGTCCGCGCTCAACCCCAAGGACCCCACGAACCCGTTCGTCGCGGGCTTCGCGGACGAGGGGTCGCCCTACAGCCGCTACGAGCCGCGCTATGAAGTGAAGAACGGGCGCTTCGACAGCCTGGACGAGCTGTACCGCATCCACGGCGTCAACGACCGCTTCATGGCGGCGTTCCGCGACCGGCTCACGGTGTACCCGGACATCAACTCCAAGCCGAACATCAACACCGACGACCCCATCATGCTGGGGCTGGCCATCATGTCCGCTGCGGACCCGAACCGGCCGGACCCGCGCCTGACGGACCCGGTGTTCCTCAACGAGCTCATCAGCCGCATCCGCGCCGCGCGCATGTTCAGCTTCTTCGGCATGTCGGTGGCGGACTTCGTGGGCGTGGTGGAGCAGGCGGGCATCGCGGTCAACCCGCTCATCAAGGGCAACGTCGCGCAGAACCGCTACCTGGGCGACAAGAGCAAGACATTCACCATCAAGTCCGTGGGAGAAGCGGGCAGCGTCCAGAAGACGCTCACCGCGGTCATCCGCCTGGACGACGGGCTGGGCAAGCTCGTGTATTACAGAGAGGAATAGCATGGCCCGCATTCTTGGCCTGGACCTCGGCAGCCACTCCGTGAAGGGGGTGGTGCTGGACTCCGGAGCGAAAAGCCACACCACCCAGGCCTTTGCCGAGGTGCGCCGCGCGCAGGAGGGCGAGCGCCCGGAGACGCTGCGCGCCGCGGTGGAGGAGCTGCTCGGGAAGATGCCCGCGGGGCACGTGGATCAGGTCGTCATCGCCCTGCCCGGCCCGTCGCTCACCACGCACGCGGTGAGCCTGCCCTTCTCCGACAGCAAGCGCGTGGAGGCGACGCTGCCCTTCGAGGTCGGCAGCCAGCTGCCGTTCGACATCTCGGAGGTCGTCTACGACTACCAGGTGGTCGGCCAGAAGGACACCGGCGGCAAGGACAAGGCGGCGGACCTGCTGGTGGGCGTGGTGCGCAAGGAGGAGCTGCAGTCGCTGCTGGCGCTGCTCGGCGACCTCCAGGTGGACCCGCGCGTCATCACCCACCCGGCGCTCGCGTACCAGAACCTGTTCGCGCAGGCGCCCGGCCTCTTCGAGGACGTGGGCGAGGGCGGCACCGTGGCGGTGGTGGACATCGGCCATGAGCGCACGTCGGTGGCCATCGGCCGTCCGGGGCACGGCGTGGAGTTCGCGCGCACCTTCGCGGGCGGCGGACGCGACCTGACGCGGGCGCTCGCCACCGAGTTCCAGACGACGGTGCCAGAGGCGCACCAGTGGAAGGAGACGCACGGCGCGATGGCGAGCGCGGCGCAAGGGCCGGACGCCGAGCGCGCGGCGAACGCCTTCGTGCGCGGCCTGCAGCCGGTGCTGCGCGAGCTGCGGCCCTCCTTCAAGTCCTTCACCGCTCGCACCCGGCGCCAGGTGACGGCGGTGGTGCTGGCGGGCGGCACGTCGCGCCTGCCGGGGCTCGCGGAGCAGCTGTCCAAGGACCTGAACGTGCCCGTGCGCGTGCTGGCGCTGCCGCCGGAGACGGCCGGGAAGATTTCCGCCGCGGATGTGCCGGCCGCGGCGCAGGCGTACGCGCTGGCGATGCGCGGCAACGCGGCCGGGGCGAAGGCGCCGCGCTTCAACCTGCGCCGGGGTGAGTTCGCCTTCAAGGGCGGCTACGACTTCGTGAAGGACCGGATGGGCCTGCTGGCCTCGTTCGCCATCACGCTGCTGCTCTTGCTCGTCGCCTTCGGGGTGGTGCGCAACACGGTGCTGGCGCGGCGCGAGGCGGAGGTGGACGCGGTGCTGTGCAAGACGACCCAGCGCATCCTGGGCACCTGCGAGACGAACTACGACCGCGCGCTCAACATGCTCAAGGGCGTGGAGAGCCCCGCGGCGGCGCTGCCCACGATGTCGGCGGTGAACCTGCTGGCGGAGGTCACCCAGCGGGTGCCGCCGGAAGTGCCGGTGCGCTTCGAGCGCATCCAGGTGGACCTGGACCGCATCATCCTCCAGGGTGAGACGGACAGCTCCAAGCAGATCGACACGCTCTCCACCGCCTTGAAGGGGCACCGCTGCTTCAAGGACGTGAAGGAGGGCGAGGTGAAGAAGACGCGCGACGGGCAGAAGGTGACCTTCCGCCTGGACGTGCAGGTGCAGTGCCCTGGCGAGACGCAGGGCGGGGAGACCTGACATGGCGGACATGGCAAAGCTTCGGGAGGTCTTCGCGCCCGTCCAGACGTGGTTCGAGCGGCTGAGCGACCGCGAGCGCAAGCTCGTGGCGCTGGCCGGCTCCGCGGTGGGCCTCTTCGTCCTCTTCGTCGTCATCTTCAGCTTCGCCAACAGCGCGTCGGGCTACCGCCGGCGCACGCAGGACAAGCTGGCGAAGCTGCAGGAGGTGCAGGCGCTGGCCACCAGCTACGGCGCCGCCCAGCAGGAGCGGCAGGCGGTGGAGCAGCAGCTCACCAGCAGCAACGTGCGGCTCATCACGTACATCGAGGACAAGGCCACCGCCGCCGGCCTCACCGTGCCCAACATGTCGCCCAAGGGCGACGTGGGCGTGGGGGACGGGAAGATCATCGAGAGCGCCGTGGAGCTGACCTTCACGGACGTGGACCTGCGCAAGCTGACGGACTTCCTGCGCACGGTGGAGACGGGCCCGGGCATCGTGAAGGTGAAGTACCTGCGCGTGGAGCCCCGGCCCTCCACGGACACCCTGACGGCGTGGACGACCGTCGCCACCTACCGGATGAAGCAATAGCCATGGCCACCGACTCCAAGACCGCCCGCTGGAAGCTCATCGTGGGCTACACCGCGTTCGCGCTGGTGGCCTTCATCCTCTGCCTGCTGCTCACCTTCCCGTACGACGCGGTCCGCACGCGCATCGTCACGGAGGCCGCCAGCCAGGGGCTCGCGGTGCGCATTGGCGGCCTGAGGCCCGGCCTGTCCGGCGTCACCGCCACCGACGTGCGCGTGAGCAAGCCTCCGACGCCGCTGGGCGCGGACTCCGTGGCGGCGCTCGCCCGCGGCGAGTCCGGGGGGCTGGGCCCCGCGGAGCTGGGCGAGGCGCTCACCTTCGACACCGTGGCGATGCGCCCCGCCCT
>NZ_RAWB01000124.1 GCF_003612055.1 Corallococcus llansteffanensis | reverse complement strand
GCTCATGTCGGTGCACTCACCAGGGGTGCTCAGCTCTTCCTTTCCCTGCAAGCTCAACCCTGCCCACGGTGCTGGCGGCCGCTCGGCCTCCAGCACCTTTCTTCAGATAACTAGGGACACCCCCTAGCCCCCGTTGGAATGCGGACACGCGGTCGACGCATCGCGGCGCGCAGTGTCCACTGGCCGGGGCGCCGGGCCCCCTGTCCCTTGACGTGGGGGCATTCGTGACGGTGTCAGCCCGACCATTAAGCTTCAGTCCGTGGAAATTAGGCTTGATTTCAAGGCGCGGAATGTAAATACCTGCGCCCGAGATTTTGCGGTCCCCCTTCTCCGGCATCCGGACGGGGGACACTGCCTGGAGGCACGGACATGGAGCAGAAGCCGCTGCGGGACTTCCTTGAGATTCCCTACGACGAGCTGGAGGAGCTCAACCTCCGGGTGAAGGAACAGCGCATCCAGCGCGTGTCGCCGGACAAGATGCGCGAGGAGCGCATCAAGTACCTGACCGACGAGAAGCGCATCAAGGCCATCACCGTGTGCTTCACCGACCTGGAAGGTCGGCTGCACATGCTGGACTACGACAAGAAGTTCCTCCTCAAGAGCGCCGACAACCTCACCTTCGACGGCTCCTCCATCCGCGGCTTCTCCGCGCAGGCGGAGAGCGACCTGCGCCTGAACATCGACTGGGGCGCGTTCTACTGGCTGCCGTCCGACATCTTCGGGCCCGGCAAGGTGCTGGCGTTCAGCGAAGTGCTGGAGCGGGACGGCACGCCGTACCACTCGGACATGCGCGGCCAGCTCAAGCGCGCCACGGACGCCCTGTTCCAGAAGGACGGCACCGTGTTCCACGCGGCGCCCGAAATCGAAGGCTTCCTCTTCAAGAGCCGTGACGCCGAGCGCCACTACCACGAGGAAGGCAAGTTCGAGTTCATCTCCATCGGCGGCTACTACCACGCGCTGCCGGGCGACGCGCTGCGCACCTTCATCGACAAGGCCGCGGAAGCGCAGCGCGCCATGGGCTTCCAGAACGAGAAGGACCACCCGGAGGTCGCGCCCAGCCAGTTCGAGATGAACTTCTCGTACAGCGAGGCCATCATCGCCGCGGATCAGATCCAGCTCTACAAGCTGCTCTGCCGTCAGGTGGCCGCGCAGCTGGGCCTCACCGCCAGCTTCCTGCCCAAGCCCGTCACGGGCGTGAACGGCAACGGCATGCACATCAACATGTCGCTGTCCAAGGGCGGCAAGAACCTGTTCCACGACAAGAACGGGCAGGATGGGCTGTCGCCGATGGGCTGGGAGTTCATCGACCGCATCCTCACCAACGCCAACGACATCTGCCTCGTCCTCAACTCCAGCGTGAATTCCTACCGCCGGCTGGATCCGCACTACGAGGCGCCCAACCAGATCAAGGCCTCCGCGAACAACCGCGGCGCCATGGTGCGCATCCCGTTCGGCAACGAGCGCAGCGCGCGCGTCGAGTGCCGTTCGGTGGCGCCGGACGCCAACCCGTACATGGTGCTCTACACGCTGATGAAGACCGGCCTGGAAGGCCCGCAGCCGCAGGAGGACGCGGAGACCAAGCGCAGCCGCACGCGCTTCCTGCCGGACAACATCTACGACGCGATCCGCTTCTTCAAGGGCAGCCAGTTCGTCGCCCAGACGCTGGGTGAGCAGGTGCAGGGCAAGTACGCGGAGCTGAAGATTGGCTCCGCGGATCGCTGCCCCAAGCAGCTGGGCACCCGCGTGAAGGAAGCGGAGATCCAGTTCCACCACGAGGTGACCAACCAGTACCTCTGGAACCTGTTCTAGAGGCTGCTGCTATCGGCGGCTGCTAGAGCCGCCGGTAGCGCGCCTGGAGGACCATGTAGGCGGCGTAGGCCACCAGGCCCGCCGCCACGACCCCCAGGAGCACGTCGCCCGCGGGTTGGCGGGCGACGACGGCCAGGGCCTCACCCAGGCCCTTGGCCTCTCCCGGGTTCGCATCCACGGCGGAGCGGACCAGGAAGATGCCGATGACGGCGAACACCATGCCGCGCGCGGCGATGCCGAAGCGCGACACCCGCTCCACCCAGTGGCGCTGCTGCGCCGCGAGCCCCGTGAGCGTGAGCTTCTCCAGGAACTTCCCCTTCCAGGCCTTGTGGAACTGCTTCACCGCGAAGCCGAGGATGCCCAGGCCCACGAGCGCCACCAGGACGCGGCCGAAGGGCTGCTCCATCAGCGTCGCCGTCCAGCCCTGGGTGCCCTTGCCGCGGCCCTGGGACGCGCCCACCACCATCTTCGCGGCGAAGAGGGCCAGCGACGCGTAGATGGCGCCGCTCAGGAAGTACATGGCGCGCGCCGCGAGCCCCTTCCCGTCGGAGCCCTTCTCTTCCGTGTCCGCGAACGCCTGGGCGAAGCGCCAGACGACGAAGCCCAGCAGGCCCACCACCAGCACCGACAGGAGCACCAGGCCGAAGGGCCCATGCGCCACCGTGTCCACCGCTCCGTGGCTGTCCGTGGTGCGGCCGCCCTGGCCCGCCGCGAGCTTCAGCGCGAGCACCCCGATGATGGCGTAGACGGCGCCCTTCGCCGCGTAGCCCATCCGCCCCAGCTTCTTCGCCCACGGGTGACTCGCGGCCTGCTTCGCCCCTTGCGACAGCCGCTCCATCCCCGGCCCGCGCATCACGTCCATCGTCGTCATGCGAACGCTCCTCCCGTCCCCGACTTCGAACCGATGAGAGGGTGCGCATTCGATGGCCCGGTTGGATGGAAGGCCCCTGCTCCTGGTCCGGGCTCCGTCCGGACGATGGGGGGCTCGGCTGGCCGGCTGCTCAGCGCAGGTTGCGCACGGCCTGCACGACGCGGGGCCACTCCTTCGAGCGCGGATCGATGAGCTCGAAGTGGCCCGCGCCCTTCAGCGGCACGAGGTGCACGGGGTCCTTCTGCTTGAGGCCCCGGGCGTGGAAGTCCTCGCTGACCTTGAGGGGGACGGTGTCGTCCTCGGTGCCGTGCAGCAGCACCTGGGGGAGCTTCAGCGGCTGGAGCGCGGCGGGCGAGGCGACGGCGTAGCGCTCCGGGACCTGCTCCGGGGTGCCGCCCATGAAGGTCTTCACGATGCCCTTGCCCAGGTCCAGCGCGGCGCCCTGCGCGAGATCCAACACGCCGGCCAGGGACACCACGCCCTTCAGCTTGAGGGGGGCGTCGCGGTAGAGCGGCTGGCGCGCGGTGAGGCGGTGGCGCGCGGCCAGCCACATCGCCAGGTGACCTCCGGCCGAGTGGCCCATGGCCACCACGCGTGACAGGTCCAGGCCCAGCGAGGGTGCCGCGTCCACGAGGTGGTCCGCCGCGGAGGCGACGTCCTCCAGCGTGCCGGGGAAGCCGCCGCCGTCCTGGCCCACGCGCCGATACTCCACGCTCCAGGTGGCGAAGCCGCGCCTGGCGAGGTCCGCGCACAGGTGGCCCGCGTGCTCCAGGCCGTACTCCTGGCGCCAGAAGCCACCGTGGATGAAGAGCACCACCGGGTGCGGGCCCTTGCCCGGGGGCTTGCGCAGCTCGGTGAACTGCTGGGGCGCCTCGCCATAGACGATGCGCGCGTCGGGCGGCGGCTGCGGCGTTTCCAGGACCCACATGGAGCTCATGCGCCCATCTTGGGAACGGGCGGCGCGGCACTGCAAGAGGCGGGGACGCGTTGGATGCGTGGGAGACGGGCGCTCCGGTACGCTGCTGTGTCCATCGGGGGTTCCTTCGCGTGCGTGAGACGGACGAGGCAGAGCTGAGGGTGGCCCTCGCCGAGGGCCTGGTCTCGCGCGAGGACGCGGAGGCCCTGCGCGTGGAGGCTGCACGGCGCGGCTGCTCGCCGCTGCAGTTGCTCGTGGAGCGCGGACGGATCTCCTTCGACTCGCTCGTGTCGCTGCGCGAGGAGCTTGGGGTGGAGCCCGCATCGGGGGAGGACGCAGCGGCCTCTGGGGCCTCGACGTCGGAGCATCGCGAGGCAGCGAAGCCACGCGACGCCGGGAGCGGCAGCGACCGGGCCGCTCCGCCCCACGGCCGCCACGCTTCATCGCCCCGCGATGATGGACCCGGGCCCCGCGCGCCCGATGACACGCTTCCTCCGGGCGGTGCGCCTCCCGCCGTGGTGGACGGTCCCGCGTTCCCAGTGCCGTACTGGGAACGCTACCGACCTGTGCGCTTCCTCGGGCAGGGCGGCATGGGCCGGGTGTTCCTGGCGCAGGACGTGCGGCTGCACCGCGACGTCGCGCTGAAGTTCGTGCGCGACGAGGACCCGGAGCTGTCTCGCCGCTTCGTCTCCGAGGCGCGCGCGCAGGCCCGCGTGGACCACGAGAACGTCTGCCGTGTTTACGAAGTCGGCGAGGTCCAGGGGCGCGCGTACATCGCCATGCAGTACGTCGCGGGCCAGCCGCTGCACGCCCTGGCCGGCGTGCTCACCGTGGAGCAGAAGGCACTGGTGCTGCGCGATGCCGCGTTGGGCGTGCACGCCGCCCACCGCGCGGGGCTCGTGCACCGCGACCTCAAGCCCTCCAACATCCTGGTGGAGCGCACCGACGACGGCACCCTGCACCCCTACGTCATGGACTTCGGCCTCGCGCGTGACTGGACCGGCAGCGAGGGCTTCACCGCGACAGGCACCGTCCTAGGCACCCCCCAATACATGGCGCCCGAACAGGCCCGGGGCGAAGTCACGAACCTGGACCGGCGCGCGGACCTCTACAGCCTGGGCGCCACGCTGTACCACCTGCTCACCGGCGAGCCGCCCGTCCCCGGCGCCAACGGCCTGGAGGTCCTCAGCCGCGTCGCCACCCACGAACCCCGCCCACTTCGTGAGCTGGCACCCCACGTCCCGGCGGACCTGGAAGCCATCGTCCTCAAGTGTCTGGAGAAGGAGCGCGGGCGTCGCTACGACTCGGCGCGGGCGTTGGCGGATGATCTGGAGCGGTTCCTCGACGGCGAGCGCGTCCTCGCGCGCACGGGCCCGGCGTACCGCGTGCGCAAGTGGGTGGCGCGGCACCGCCGCGTGGTCGCGGTAGCCAGCGTCGTCGGACTCTCGGCGGTGGGCGTCGTGGGCCAAGGCGTGCTGGCCCGGCGAGAGGTCTCCCGCCGCGAGGCCCTCACCCGGCGCTTCACCGAAGGCGTGGAGCGCATCGAGGCCCAGGCCCGCTACTCCGGGCAGGCGCCGCTGCACGACACGCGGCCGGACCGCGAAGCCCTGAAGGCGCGAATGCGCGACATCGAGACCGCCATGCGCGAAGCCGGCGCCGTGGCGGAAGGGCCCGGCCGTTATGCCTTGGGACGTGGGTTCCTCGCGTTGGGAGACGAAGAGGCCGCGCTCAAGAACCTGGAGGCGGCCTGGGCCGAGGGCAACCACGAACCCCGCGTGGCGTATGCGCTCGCGCTGGTGCTGGGACACCGCTACCAGCGCGAACGGTTGGAAGCAGAACGCATCCCGGACTCGGCCTGGCGGGAGGTGAAGCGGCGGGAAGCCCAGACACATTCGCGCGACCCGGCGCTGGCCTTCCTGAAGCAGGGCCAGGGCGCGGAGGTGCCCGCCCCCGAATACGCCGACGCGCTCCGGGCCTTCTACGAGGACCGCTTCGAGGACGCGCTGAAGTCGCTGGACGCACTGGGCACGCGGCTGCCGTGGTTCCACGAAGCGGCCCTGCTCCGGGGTGACATCCTGCTCGCCCGCGCCGTGCGCCACGCCCTGGCGAGCGAACGCGACCCGGCCCATGAAGACCTGGAGGCCGGACGGCGGGCCTACGACACGGCGGCCGGCATCGGTCGCAGCGTGCCCGCCGTGTACCGCGCGCGAGCGGAGCTGGAGCAGGAGGCCCTGCTGCTGGAGCTCTCCGGCAAGGGCGATGTGCAGCCCGCGTACGTGCGGGGCGTGGAGGCCGTGTCACGCGCCCTGGTGGCGGCGCCTGACGAAGCGGACACCTGGGTGCTGGAAGCGCGCCTCCACCGCCGCATCGCCCAGCTTCGCATCAACAGCGGGGGCGAGGTGGAGCCCCTGCTCAAGCGCACCATCGACGCTGCGAAGGAGGCGCTGCGGCTCGCACCCGAGAAGGTGGAACCGCGTCACGCGCTGGCGATGGGCTGGTGGCAGTGGGCGCGCTACCGGCAGGACCGCAACGAGGATCCGCGCGAACAACTCCAGTCCGCCGTGGCTGCCTTTGAGTCCATCCCGGAGTCCGCGCGCGACTACGACTTCCACCTGGACCTGGGGCTCGTCTTCAAGGTGTGGGCGGACTCCGAGGACGGACGCGGCGGGGACTCGCTGCCCTTCCGCGCGAAGGCCCTCGCGGCCTACCGACAGGCGCTGGCGCTGGATGGGAAGCGGCCGGATGCATGGATCAACCTGGGCACCGCGTACGTGAACCGCGCGAACCATCCGCGAGCCCCGTCACCGGACGCCGACCTGGAAGAGGCCCGGACGGCGCTGGAGCGCGCGAGCACCATCGACCCGGGCCACGTCGTGCCGTGGTTCTACCTGGGCGACGTCCACCGCACGCTCGCGCTGCGCCTGCGCGACCACGGCGGGAACGCGGGGCCGGGCCTCGCCCGCGCGCTGGAGGCCTACCGCAAGGGCGTGGCCATCAACCCGCGCCTGCCCCCGCTCCAGAACGGCGTGGGCACCATCCTGCTCGACCAGGCGCGCGAGGCGTGGGACCGGGGCGATGCGCCCGGGCCCCTGCTGGACGAAGCAGAGCGGGCCTTCACGCAGGCCATCGCCATCGCGCCCACCGTGGGCTTCGCGCACAACAACCTGGGCGAGGTCCGCGCCTGGCGCGCCACGTGGAAGCTGCTGCGCGGCGAGGACCCCACCGCGAGCGCGAAGGAAGCACAGACCGCGCTCCAGCAGGCCACCACCCTGCTGCCCGGGGTCGCTCAGCCGTGGGCCAACCTGGGACAGGTGCACCAGACGCTGGCCGCGTTCGCGCTGAAGCAGGGCAAGGATCCGAAGCCGTCCACCGCGCGCGCCACGGAGGCGCTGGAGCGCGCGCTGAAGCTCAACCCGAGGCTCGCGCAGGCGTGGCGCTGGAAGGGAGAGACACAGGCCGTGGAGGCCCGTTGGGGCACGGCCTCCGACGAGGCCTTCGAGCTCGCGGCGAGCTCGTTCCAGAAGGCCCTGGAGCTGGAGCCCGAGAACCTGGAGCAGCGGCTGGCCTTCGGCGCCTTCCTCCGCGAGTGGGCCACGTGGAGGGAGCACGCCGGCCAGGACGCGCGGCCGCGACTCCAGCAGGGCCTGTCCCTCACCGAGGCGCTGCTCACGGCGCGCCCCGGCTGGAGGGAGGCAAACGGGCTGCGCGAGGACCTGCGGCGCGCCCTCGCGCGACTGCCGCCGGATTAGTCCCCGCCGCGGCCCGTCACTTCCAGGGTGCCGTTGATGGTCTCCTTCACGCCCTGGGGCTGCGTGCACTTCGAGCAGTCGCCCGTCGTCGCGCACGCCCACAGCTGGTACTGCTTGCTCGCATCACTGGCGAGCAGGGTCCAGGAGGCGCTCGTGCAGGCGGACACCAGCAGCGGTCCCGTCACGTCGCCCGCGAAGATCGCGTAGTCCGACACGCCGATGCACCGGTCCTGATTCACGTTGGACACGAAGGTCACGGTCTGCCCGGGATCCACCCTCACCGTCTTGGAGCTGAAGTGGACCTTGCCTTCCGCGTCCGCGGTGATGTCCACCACCACGCCCGCGTCTGTCGGAGGGGTCGGGGGCGTCGTGCAGGACTCCACCAGGGTGCCGTCGCTCAGCGCGGCCGGGTCGGCGTTGGAGGTACGGGATTGCGTGGCGCACGCCAGCACCAGGCCGGTGATGCACAGGGGGAAGAGGACTCGGATTCGCATGGGCGGTGTCTCCTGGGGACTGCGTGATGACACATCCAGGCCCTGTCTGAGAACGGCAGTTGCAGTGCCAGCGCGAATGACCCGGCTCACCGCTCGCAGCACAGCGCTGCCGCGTGAGGGTTGTCGAGGTAGTCCTGCCAGAACTCCCGGCCGTACCGGGAGATGCCCTCGGGGGAGCACTCGGGACGCATCCAGGTGAGGTGGTGGAATCCCGCTTCGCGCAGCGCCTGCTCGTGAGTGGCCCGGCTCCAGAGGGAGAAGTGGATGGTGAAGGGAGTCTTCGTGTGCAGCTCCGCGGAGATCGCCTGTCCCTCCCGAGGGGACTCCGGGAAGTCCAACATCGTGATGCCATAGCGGGTGCTGTTGGGACCCTTCGCGCTGAACCCGGGGTTGAACGCATAGGTGACGAAGCGGCCCCCTGGCTTCAGGTGGGAATGGATGTTCCGGCACATGCGCAGCAGGTGTTCGGGCGAGTTCGCGTAGTGCAGGAGATAGACGGCCGTCACGCAATCAAAGACACCCAGCAGGGCCATGTCGGCGACGTCCGCCACGTGGTACTCGATGCCCAGAGGTTGGGCCTCTTCGTGTCGCCGGGCGCCGCCAATCATCTCCTCCGAGATGTCCACGCCGACCACCCGGTGGGCGCCTCGCGCCTTGAGCTGCCGCGTGTACAGCCCGTCGCCGCACGCCAGGTCCAGGACGGTTCGCCCCTCCACGGAGCCGAGCGCTTTGAAGAAGGTATGACCCTCGATGTACTCCGAGCGCACTGGCAGGACATCCCAGTCCGCGACCTTCTCTCCAATCTGGTCATACTGCGCCGACATTTCTCACGACCTTTCCGGGCGATGTCAGGGAGGCCCTGGCACCCGCGGTGCTGAGCGTGAGCATCGTGTCATCGCGCTCGCGGTCCGTCGATGCGGACCCACAAGGCCGCCAGCGCGGAGGCGGTCGCAAGCAGCGTCACCGCCATCCATCCCCACCGGGCCAGCACGAGGCTGCCGCTCGCCGCGCCGACGGACATCCCGATGAACATGCAGACGAACAGCACCGCATTGAGCCGGCTGCGTGCGGCGGGGTCGATGCCGAAGACGATCGTCTGATGCGCCACGAGCATGATCTGGGCGCCGAGGTCGAAGCCAATCGCACTGCCGGCAATCAGCCACAGCCGGGCGTTCGGTTCGAGCCACGGCACCGCGAGCATCGTGGCGAAGGAGAGCGCGGCCAGTCCGGCGCCCAGGCGGGTGACCACTTCAGGCCCGAAGCGATCCGCGAGGCGGCCCGCCACCGGCGCGCCCAACGCCCCCGCCGCACCCGCCAGACCGAAGGCACCGGCGGCCGCGCTCCCCAGGTGAAACGGTGCGCCATGCAGCATCACCGCGAGGGTGGACCAGAACGCGCTGAAGCCCACTGACACCAGCCCCTGCGCCAGCGCCGCCCGGCGCAGGGCGCCGTACCTGTTCCACAAGCTGGCGAGCGAACCGAGCAGGGCGCCATACGAGAGCGTGGTCGTCGGGAGGAAGCGGGGCAGGCCGCGCCAGGCCGCCACGCCGACCAGGGCCACGCTGGCGGCGGCGACGAGGTACATGGCGCGCCAACCGAAGTGCTCGGCGACCACACCGCTGAGGACGCGGGACAACAGGATGCCTAACAGCAGGCCGGTCATCACCGTGCCCACCACCTTGCCGCGCTCGCGCTCGGGGGCCAGGGTCGCGGCGGCCGGCACGATGTCCTGCGCCACGGTCGCCGTCAGGCCGACGGCGAAGCTCACCGCCAGCAGCAGGCCGACGCTCGGAGCGATGCCGCCCAGCAGCAGCGCCATGCTCAGCAGGGCGGCCTTGAGGAGGATGATGCGGCGCCGGTCGAAGCGGTCGCCGAGGGGCGCCAGCAGCAGGATGCCCAGCGCGTATCCCAACTGCGTGAGCGTGGGCACGAGGCCCACCGCGGTGTCGGAGGCACCGAGGGTGGCCCCCATCACCCCCAGCATCGGCTGGCTGTAATAGATCGAGGCCACCGACAGTCCGGCGCTCGTGGCCAGCAGCAGGCGCAGGCCGCTCGACATGGGCTCGCTGCCACCCTGGCTGGAGGCGGCGGAGACCGCCGCGGGCAAGGTGCCGGTTCCGGCGGTTCCATGTACGGTACGAATGAAGAGCATGTGGTTCACCCCTGGCGCTGCGAGTCGAAGTGACAGTGCGCCAGAGGGAGAGGCACTGGTAGTAGCGTGCTCCGCACAGCGGATATACGCCTCACGTATGAATCAGCGTGGAGTACGCCCTCATGCCCCACCCTTCAAAGCCGGCCCGGCCGCGTGTTTCCCAGAAGCGGATGCCTCCAACTCCCGCGCCAGCCAGCGCCGACCGGCTGGAGCTGATGCAGACCTTCATCCGCATCGTCGACGCGGGGAGCCTGTCCTCCGCCGCCGCGCAGCTGGGCACCACGCAGCCGACGGTGAGCCGCCGGCTCCAGGCGCTGGAGCGTTCGCTGGGGCTGCGGCTGCTTCAGCGCTCCACGCATACGATGAAGCTCACCGAAGACGGTGCGCGCTGCTACGAACGGGCGAAGGAGCTGCTGGCCAGTTGGGAGATGCTCGAGGCCGACCTGCGCGGCGCGAGCGACGAACCGGAGGGCACGCTGCGCGTCGTGGTGCCCCATGCCTTCGGGCAGGAGTTGCTGGTGGAGCCGCTGACGGAATACCTGCGTCGCCACGCGCGGGTCTCCGTTGAATGGCTGCTGCACGACCGGGCGGTGGATTTCATCGCGGATGGGATCGATTGCGCGATCCACGTCGGAGAGGTGCAGGACCCCAGCGTGGTGGCGATCCGCGTGGCCGAGGTGCCACGCATCGTCGTGGCCGCGCCGTCAGTGCTGGCGGGCGTCCCCGTGCCGACCCATCCCGACGAGCTGGCACGGCTGCCCTGGCTGTCATTGCGCACGTTCTATCGCAACGAGCTATCGCTGACCCACGTGGACACCCGCGAGGTCCGGCCCATCGTCTTCCAACCGCGCGTGAGCACGGACAGCCTCTACGCCCTCCGCAGCGCCGCGGTGAAGGGCCTCGGCGTCTGCGTGGGCTCGTCCTGGGTGCTCCAGGAGGACCTGGCGCGGGGCCGACTCCTGCACCTGGTGCCGCGCTGGAGGGCCGCGCCCCTGCCCATGTACCTGCTCTATCCCCATGCGCGGTTCCATCCCGCGAGGCTGCGCAGGTTCGTGGAGTTGATGCGGGAGAGGATCCCCGCAGCCCTGGCGGTGGCAACACACCGAGGCTGAGCCCATCGGTCGCGGCACCGAGGCGCTCTTTACATTGAGCGAACGTTCACTCAACATGAGTGCATGCCACGTACGGCGGATGCCAACTCAGCCCTCCGGGAGAAGACGCGGGAGCGCGTCCTCCAGGCCGCGGTCCGGCTCTTCTCCCGGCACGGCTTCGACGGGACCAGTGTGCGCGCCCTGGCCCAGGAGGCGGGCATCGCCGTGGGGCTGCTCTACGCGCACTTCGAATCGAAGGAGGCGGTGCTCGTCGCGCTGATGCAGTCGTCGATGGGCGACGTGGCGCGCACGCTGGACGACGCCGACCTCCAGCCCACCGCCCGCGGCTTCGTCACCGTGCTGCTCGAGTCCGCCGTGACGCTCCTCGATGCGCACCGGGACCTCTGGCGGCTGGGCTACGGACTGAGGCACCAGCCCGAGGTGCTCGCCCGGCTGGAGCTTCCCCTGGCGCACCTGATGGAAAAGACCCACCAGCGGCTGGAGCAGGCGCTCCGGCAGCGCGGCGTGCGGGAGCCCGGCATCGAGGCGCTGCTCCTGTTCGCCACCGTGGATGGCATTTCGCAGCAGTACGTGCAGCACGAAGGCGACTACCCCATCGCAGCGGTGATTCGCGCCGCGGCGAGCCGGTGGCCCGCCACCCCACCACCTTCGCGCAAGAGAAAGGCAGGCACACCATGAAGCGGCTGCGGGTTCCTGGCGGTGAGATGGCCTGGTGGGAGGAGGGCACGGGCACGCCCGTGGTGCTCGTGCATGGAACGCCGTCGTCCTCCCAGGAGTGGCGAGCGGTGGCCCGGCGGCTCACGCCGTCGCACCGTGTCCTCGCGCCGGAGCACCTCGGCTTCGGACAGAGCGACCGGCCCGGCGACTGGCGCACGTACTCCCTGCCCTGGCACGTGGAGAACCTGCGGTCCTGGTTCGAGCAGCTGCAGTTGGGCCGCTTCCACCTCGTGGTGCACGACTTCGGCGGCCCCATCGCGCTGCCGCTCGCCATCGCGGCCCCGGAGCAGGTGCTCAGCCTCACGGTGATCCAGAGCTGGTTCTGGGACCTGAAGGCTCCGAACATCGACAACGCGCTGATGCGGTGGCTGTACCTCTCCGGGAACTTCTCCGCGCGGATGATGGTGAAGCTGTCCTGGGGCCGCCGGGTGAAGCTGACGCGGGAGCTTCACCGGTCCTTCCTCTCCCAGTTCCCGGACAGGGCGTCGCGGATGGGCACCTGGGGCTTCGCGCGCTCCGCGTCCCACGAAGGGCCGTGGCTGGACGCCCAGGGCCAATCCCTGGGCCGGCTCGCGGACCTCCCGTCCCTGCTCGTCTGGGGCAGGGCCGACAAGCTGGTCAAGCCCGAGCACCTGCTCCGGTGGAAGCAGGAGCTTCCACGAGCGAAGGCGCTCGAGTTCGATGACGTGGGCCACTTCCCGCAGCTGGAAGCGCCGGAGGAGCTGGGCACCGCGCTGCTCGAACACTTGGCTTCCGCTGTCAGCCTGGGGCCGCCCGGGAAGGCGACCGCGGCGGAGTCGACCCTGCCCAGGTGAGCAGGCCCGAGCCGCCGCGCATCCCGGCGTGCCGTCCGCGCGACGGCCTCCTCTTCCTGAAACGTGCTGGTGACGCCGGCCGCATGTCAGGCCTGCGCGTCAATCTTCGTGTATTATCGACACGAAGCTTCCCGGGCCAGGCCCGGGAGCAGGAAGCCAGCCAGGGAGCAGGTCATGTCGCTGAAGGGACTCGCGCAGGAGACGGTGGGAATCGTGGAGCGGGGCGAGTACGTGGCGCCGTCCGGGCAGCCCGTCCTGTTCCGGGAGTCGGTGGTGCGCGCCCTGCGCGGGACGGTGCTCTACCGGCCCGGTGACTTCGCGCGGCTGCCCCGGCCCGAGCCTCGCGCGACAGGCGCCGCGCTTCGCATCGAGGTCACGTCAGAGAAGACGGGCGCCGCGTCGCGCCGGTTGGTGGAGGCGGAGGGTGTGGCGGGTGTCGTCGCGCTCAACTTCGCGTCCGCGAAGAATCCGGGCGGCGGCTTCCTGGGCGGGGCGAAGGCGCAGGAGGAGGACCTGGCGCGCTGCTCGGCGCTCTATCCGTGCCTGCTCACGCAGCGCGAGTACTACGACGCCAACCGCGCGGACCGCTCACCGCTGTACACGGACCACCTCATCTACTCGCCGGAGGTGCCCTTCTTCCGCGACGAGGGACTCAGCCTGCTGGAGAAGCCCTTCTGCGTGTCCATGGTCACCGCGCCCGCGCCCAACGCCGGCTCGGCCGAGCGGAATGCGCCGCACCTGCTGCCCCGCCTGCGCGAGGTGCTGCACGCGCGGGCCGTCAAGGTGCTCCAGGTGGCGGCGCACCACGGGCACCGCACGCTGGTGCTGGGCGCGTGGGGCTGCGGCGCCTTCCGCAACAACCCGCGCGACGCGGCGGACGCCTTCGCCAGCGCCCTGGACGCGTTCCCCGGAGTCTTCGAGCGGGTGGTGTTCGCGGTGTGGGAGCGGGTCGAGGACGGGCCCAACCAGCGGGCCTTCCGCGAGCGGTTCGCCTGAAGCGGGGGACATGGACGCGTGGGGCGTGGACGACAACGACAGCAGGCCAGGCCCCCCCGAAGCCCGGCGCGAGAGCTTTCCGGGTGGCGAGCGGCATGCGGGCGGGTTAGCCCCAGGGCCTCGCGGCGCATGCCGTCACACGGAGGTGATTCATGGAGTACCGCAAGCTGGGGAACAGTGGCCTGAAGGTGTCGACCCTGTGCCTGGGGACGATGACGTTCGGCGAGCCCACCGAGGGCTCGATGATGCACGGGGTGGCGGCCGACCAGAAGACGTCCTTCGCCATCATGGACCGCGCGCTGGAGGCGGGCATCAACTTCTGGGACACCGCCAACGTCTACGGCAACGACGGGCTGACGGAGAAGGTGCTGGGCCAGTGGTTCACCCAGACCAAGCGACGCGACGACGTGGTGCTGGCCACCAAGTTCCGCTTCCGCATGGGCAAGGGCCCCAACGCCACGGGCGCCTCGCGCTACCAGATCCGCACCGCGGTGGAGGGCAGCCTGCGCCGGCTGCAGACCGATCGCATCGACCTGTACCAGGTCCACATGCAGGACATCGACACGCCCGAGGAGGAGACGCTCCGAGCGCTGGAGGACCTGGTGCGCCAGGGCAAGGTGCTCTACATCGGCGCCAGCAACTACGCCGCCTATCGGTTGGTGGACAGCGTGTGGACGAGCAAGACCCAGCACCTCTCGCGCTTCGTGGCGCTGCAGGCCCAGTACAGCCTGGTGTCCCGCGAGCTGGAGCGCGAGCACGTCCCTGTCTGTGAGCAGTTCGGCCTGGGCATCCTCCCGTGGTCCCCGCTGGCCGGTGGCTTCCTGTCGGGCAAGTACCGCAAGGGCCAGCCGCCGCCGGACTCCTCGCGCCTGGCGAAGTGGAAGGACCGACTGGCCGGGTTCGACACCCCCAGGAACTGGCGGACCCTGGAGGCCGTGGACGCGGTGGCCGCCGAGCTGAAGGCCTCACCTTCCCAGGTGTCCCTGGCGTGGCTGCTGCGCAAGCGCGCCGTCACCTCCGTCATCTTCGGAGCGCGCACCGTGGAGCAGCTCGAGGACAACCTCCAGGCCGCCGAGCTGAAGCTGGACGACGCGCAGCTCAAGCGGCTGGATGAGGCGAGCGCCCTGGAGCTGGGCTACCCCTACAACTTCATGCAGAGCGTCCAGGGCCGGTGGTAACGGGGCAGCCAGGAATTGACGCGATACCGCACGAAGACGGCCCCGCTCCTGAATGTCTTCTGTTCAAGCAGTTCGAGCTTGATGTCGCGCTGGAGGTTCTTGAACAGCGGCGTGCCGCCTCCGACAGCGACCGGTGCGTAGGCGATAAAGACCTCGTCGATCAGCCCTTGCGCCAGGAAGGACGACGCAAGGGTCGGGCCGGCGATGCTCAGGTCCTTTTGCGCGCTGAGCTTGAGCTGCTTCAACGAGGCTGCATCCAGCTCCGGGATGAGCTGGGTGCGCTTGCTTCGGACCTCGCGCAGCGACTTCGAGACCACGAGCTTGTCCATGGCCTGCCACAGTCGCGCGAACACGTTGTCAGGCGGGTCGCCCTGGGGATCTTGAAACTCCCAGTAGACCATCACTTCGTACATCTGACGGCCGTAGATCTCCGTGCCAATCTGGCTTGCCAGTTCATTGTGCCCTTGAGGGAGTGAAATTCGAGCGCCACGGAACTGGGCCAATCCCAAGCGGGTCGAGTACACCGCCTACATCGACGCCTCGAAGCTCTTCGGCCCGTAGGGGCCTGCCCGCAATCAATCTACTGCTATCCTGGTCCCGCTGAATCCCTTGGGGGATGGAATGCATGGGCCGGCCGCAGAACTGATTCGTCGGGGCTTCGTCAACCTGACGCCCTTCTCGGCGGGTCACTTCCTGTTGCTGGATGCGCGGGGCACGGAGGTGCTGACGCTCGCCGTCAAGGCGTCCTTCCTCCTGACACCCCCGGCGCGCCTGACGCCGCTGGAGCCCCAGCTTCCCATCCACCTGGAGCCGGTCTTCCATGGCAAGACAGGCGCTTCCAGCCTGAAGTACGAGCTGGATGCCGTCCTTCCCAAGCGGACCACGGACGTGGTGCTGCTCGGGAATGCCCACGCGCCAGCGCCCCGGACCACGCAGGTCGAGGTCTCGATCCGAGTCGGTGCGCTGAGCAAGGAGGTGCTCGTGCTGGGCGACCGGGTCTGGGACCAATTCATGGGCACCACCACCCTGAGCAGCCCCCTGCCCTTCGAGCGGATGCCCCTGACGTATGAGCGCGCCTATGGCGGCTGGGACCGGAGCGACCCGGAGAAGCCCGTCGCGGACATGCGCAATCCGGTGGGCACCGGATTCATCGCACACCCCTCGCGGACACGGTGCGCGGGCATCCGGCTTCCCAACCTGGAGGACCCGCGCAACCGCATCCATCGTCCCGGAGACCGTCCCGCGCCCGCGGGCCTGGGCTTCATCGCGCCGCACTGGCTGCCCCGCCTCCAGCTCGCGGGGACCCATGACACCGCCTGGCAGCAGCAGCGCTTCCCCCTGGCGCCGCAGGACTTCAATCCCCACCACCACAATGCCGCGCCCTCGGACCTGCAGTCCCCGGCCTTCCTGGTGGGGGGCGAGCCGGTGGAGTTGCTCCATGTCTCGGCCCGGGGCCCGCTGAGCTTCCGGCTACCCTCCCACCGCTTCGAGGGCGTGGTCATGATGCGCTCCCAGCGCCAGGCGTTCCCCCTCCACCTCGACACGGTCCTCATCGACACCGACGCGGACCACCTGGTCATGACATGGCGGGGGGCTCTTCCCATCCACCGCCGTGTCCACGAGCTGGCCTGGGCCAAGGTCCAGTCCGTGGACGGAGGGCCCCGGACATGAGCCCGCCGCGCACCGGCTCCATGGCCCTCACGGGCATCGGAATGGTGACCTCGGTGGGCCTGGGGGCCTATGCGTCGTGTGCCGCGCTCCGGGCCGGCCTGGTCCGCATCCGGGAGCTGGACCTGCCGCAGGGGACGGAGGGCCTCGCGACGAGGCGTCCCCTGGTGGGCAGCCCCATCAAGGGCCTCACGGACGGGTACTTCGGCCTCGGCCGCTGGGCCCGGCTCGCGGTGGATGGACTGCGCGACCTGCTGGCCAATGCCAGGCTGGAGACCGGGCAGCTTGCCCAGGCCGGCCTCTACCTCGGGCTGCCGCCGTCCGCCTCACCCGAGCGGCAGCAGCAGCTCGCCACCCGCATCACCCAGTGGCTCCAGGTCCCAGGACTGATGCCGCGCATCCACTTCTACCCGCGGGGGCATGCCTCCGCCGTCCATGCGCTGGGGGATGCGCTCGCGCAGCTGCGGCAGGGGCGGCTGGCCCTGGCGGTGGTGGGCGGCCTGGACTCGCTGGTGGAGCCGGAGACCCTGACGCGGCTGCGGGGCGAGGGCCGGCTGAAGACGGACGAGCACCCCGTCGGCTTCGTGCCCGGTGAAGCCTCGGCCTTCTTCCTGCTCGAGACTCCGCTGATGGCCCGGCGCAGGAAGGCCCAGGTGATGGCATGGCTGGAGTCGTCCCAGCTGGCGCGGGAGCCCGTCACCGCGGACTCGGGAGAGCCCTGCGATGGCCAGGGGCTGGGACAGGCCATCACCGCCGCCTTCGAGACGCTCGAGGACCGCGGCGCCGGCACGGGGCTGGTCATCAACGACCTGAACGGCGAGCTGTACCGCGCGGAGGAGTTCTCCAAGGCGGTACCACGGGTGCTGCGCCACCTGCGCGGCCCCTGGCGGCACTGGCACCCCGCGGACTGCATCGGTGACACCGGGGCCGCCTCGGGAGCGCTCTCCGTCTGTATGGGCGCGCGTGCCCTCATCAGAGGCTACGCCGCCACAAACCAGGTCCTCACGTGCGCCTCCTCGGAAGAGGGGCTCCGCGGGGCGGTCTGTCTGCGCAGTGCTGACAAGGAGGACGAGCCGTCATGAGCACGAAGGTGGGAGTGAACAAGCTGTCCATCGTCCACAAGGACTCGTCGGGGGTCACCATCGCGTTCCCCGACGTGTGCCTGACCCCAGGGCCGCCCTCGCCAGTCCCGGTGCCCTATCCGAACATCGCGAAGTCCAGTGACACGGACAAGGGCACCAAGAGCGTGACGTGTGATGGCAACCCGGTCGCGGTCAAGGACTCGAACTTCAAGACCAGCACGGGTGACGAGGCGGGGACCAACAAGGGCGTGGCCTCGGGAAAGACTCAGGGCAAGGCCGAGTTCGTCAACTACTCCTTCGACGTCAAGTTCGAGGGAAAGAACGTGGCGCGTGCGCTCGATCTGATGCTCCACAACGACAAGAACACGCCGCCCGCCCCGCTGCTCCAGGCCCCACTTATCGCCCTGGGGCAGTCGCCAACCGGCCCGGATCCGGAAATCCCCAAGCTCTCGGTGGAGTGGAAGAATGGCGATTAATCCCGAGACCACGCACGAGGCGGAAGCCGAAATCACGACTGAGCAGTGGGAAAGCAGGGGCAAGAAGGACCACATGGTCAGCCGCAAGCGCCTCCCCAAGGACTGGCAGGAGTGGTCGAAGGACAACCGGCTGGACTCCTACTGGACCCGGTTTCCGCTCAAGGGAAAGAAGGGCGGAAAGCCTCCCTTCCAGGTGGGGGATGAGGCGGTTCCCAGTGGCAGCAAGAAGGTCACGGTGAAGTGGAAGGTCTGGGAGTCCTCCGACCAGCTGCACGACAAGGAGGTCGAGTTCTACTCGGTGATGCGCGCCGAGAAGTACTACATCGACGCGGGCTACAAGAAGCTCGGCTCGAAGTACTCCTTCACGCTCTTCGGTCGCCCCATCGAGGACTGCGGCGTCGACAACTTCTTCTACCGCGCCTCGGACCGGAGCTACGTCTTCTGCGAGTCGAAGTTCACGCGGAGCATGGCCACGTTCGCGAGCTGGAAGGCCGACAAGAAGCGGGTCTGGGCGCGGCTGTCCAACTACAAGGGCCAGCGGCAGATGAGCTGGAAATGGATTCAGGACCGTGCGCAGAAGGCCTATAAACGCCCCAGCGGACTCAGACCGGATATGCCCCTGGCGGAAAAGGCAGCCCTGCGCATGGCCGCGGCACGCATGAAAGGGGCTGCTGACCAGAAGAACGGCAAGCGCATGGTCAACATCCATGGCGCGGACCATGTTCCGGTCTGCCCGGGTGTGTACACCTTCACCTCGGACGAGGCGGGGGTCATCTCCAGCAACGAACTGCTCGTCGATTGGCCATTCACGCCAGCGGAAGATGAATTCATTGAACTGGGCGAGGAGTTTGACGCCTGGGCCAGCAAGAAGAACGCTGGCGATGAGGCGCCGCCTGCCCCGGGGAGTGGAACGTGAACAAGGCCGAGCAGCTCGAGGAATCCTTCCTCAGGATTGAAACGCTCATCGAGTACTTCCTGACCGAGACCCTCACCCGTCCCTACGCGTCCTGCGTCGGCTTCGGCAATCTCGTGAACTCCGTCATGGACGCGTTGCACAACCGTGCGCTGCTGCGCTTCCTGCTGAGCGCGGACGTGGACGGTTTCTTCGAGGACCTGAACCGCGCCACGCTCACGTCCCTCACCCTGCTCAAGGGCTACCATCAGGGCTACGACGTGGAGAAGACCCGGGCCAATGCCTATACGGCCTTGCCCCTGGCCTGTGCCCTGGCCGCCGGCAGCTTCCCCCTGGCCCGGGAACTCGACTCCCTCATGCCCCGGGAGCTGGACGTGCCCGAGGAGCGGGACAACTTCGTCTACACCCGGGCACTGCGCGCGCTGGCCACCGGGGACGAGCAGGCCCTTGCCCAGGCCATGCAGGAAGCGCCCGAGGCCTGCAGGGGGTGGTTCCGGCTCGAGGAAAAGGTGGCCGTACTCGACGGGCTGATGCGACGGGACGAGGCCGCCTTCAACCAGGCCCTGCTCGCCTACCTCGACTCCTTCGAGGACCTGGAGGAGGACGAGCGCGAGGAGCTGTCTCCGGGGGCGGATGACCTGGACGTGGACGCCCTGGCCTTCGTGCAGCTGGCCCGGAAGCGGGGGCTCGCGCTGAAGGCCGGCCACCGGATGCTTCCGCCCGAGCTCCTCGAGCCCCGCCCCCGCGTTCCCCAGGACGGCTACCC
>NZ_RAWB01001244.1 GCF_003612055.1 Corallococcus llansteffanensis | reverse complement strand
GCTGCACGCTGGGCGGCCGTGATGGCCGACGCGGCTTCGTCCGGGCGCGGAGGTGGAGGTTGGGTGGACGGGGCTTCAGCGGTGCGGAGTTCCTCCGCTGCACGCTGGGCGGCCGTGATGGCCGACGCGGCTTCGTCCGGGCGCGGAGGTGGAGGTTGGGTGGACGGGGCTTCAGCGGTGCGGAGTTCCTCCGCTGCACGCTGGGGGGCCGTGATGGCCGACG
>NZ_RAWB01001243.1 GCF_003612055.1 Corallococcus llansteffanensis | reverse complement strand
GCTCATGTCGGTGCACTCACCAGGGGTGCTCAGCTCTTCCTTTCCCTGCAAGCTCAACCCTGCCCACGGTGCTGGCGGCCGCTCGGCCTCCAGCACCTTTCTTCAGATAACTAGGGACACCCCCTAGAGCGCCGAACAGGTTAGGTCACGCCGCGCGCTGGTAACGCGCGGCGACCTCGAGGTTTTGGACGACCGCGAGTCGCCTGAGGTCAAAGAGGTTGCGGCGCGTGCCTCGGTAACGGCCCTTCG
>NZ_RAWB01001242.1 GCF_003612055.1 Corallococcus llansteffanensis | reverse complement strand
AGCGGACTTCCGGTGCCTGCGCTTCGACGGCGGATGGTGGCTGCATGGGAAATCCCGCTCCTCCCCCTCATGTTTCTTCAACCGGAGGGCGACTGCGGTCTCTTCCAAACTACAACTGTAGGACTAGTCCTACAGTTGCAATTTGAATCGAGCCCCTCGGGCTCGGTAGTGACACCGCATGGCTACGGCTTGGTGGTGGCGCCGCCAGCGACTCCACGCCAGGACGTGCGCGAGCGGAGCGACCGCACGC
>NZ_RAWB01001241.1 GCF_003612055.1 Corallococcus llansteffanensis | reverse complement strand
AGGGCCTGCCGCGAACTGACTGGAAGTCGGTGAACTGGCGCGAAGGCGCCAAGGGCTCGCGGAGCTCGCGCTTCGCGGCCCTGCGTCTGCGCACCGCGCATCGTCACTCGCTGGGACTGGCCCCAGGTCCTCCGCCCCAGTATTTCCTGAGACACCTTTCTGGGGGATAGCCTCCCCCTCGTGAGGTGGATGTGAAGAAGCAGAAGCAGGACAGGACGGCGGAGCGCGGTCGGTTCTCGGCGAAGCGGAAGAAG
>NZ_RAWB01001240.1 GCF_003612055.1 Corallococcus llansteffanensis | reverse complement strand
CAGCGCAGCTTGGTGAGGCGCACGAGTTGCTTCAGGGGCGTGCTCGCGGGCAGCGTGGAGAGGTGGAATTTGGTGGGTGCCTTCTCGTGCCTCGGCCATTCGCACAGCAGCCATTGTTCGTCGCCTGTGTACCGCACCGGATTGTTGAGACACTAGATTGGTTGTAATCAGGCCGCTTGCTTCTGCATCAGCTCTCGCCGGGCCTGACTCGGCGAGAGGAAATGGTGGCGCTCCAACAGCCAGTGCTCGTTGTA
>NZ_RAWB01001239.1 GCF_003612055.1 Corallococcus llansteffanensis | reverse complement strand
GTGCATGTTCCACCGCCTCAAGCGCTTCCGCGCCGTGGCCACCCGCTTCGAGAAGACCGCCACCAACTACCTGGCGGTCCTCCACCTGGCCTGCATGATGCTTTGGCTTAATTAGGGACACCCCCTAGTCCTACAGTTGCAATTTGAATCGAGCCCCTCGGGCTCGGTAGTGACACCGCATGGCTACGGCTTGGTGGTGGCGCCGCCAGCGACTCCACGCCAGGACGTGCGCGAGCGGAGCGACCGCACGCCACA
>NZ_RAWB01001238.1 GCF_003612055.1 Corallococcus llansteffanensis | reverse complement strand
GTGCATGTTCCACCGCCTCAAGCGCTTCCGCGCCGTGGCCACCCGCTTCGAGAAGACCGCCACCAACTACCTGGCGGTCCTCCACCTGGCCTGCATGATGCTTTGGCTTAATTAGGGACACCCCCTAATCCTACAGTTGTAGTTTGGAAGAGACCGCAGTCGCCCTCCGGTTGAAGAAACATGAGGGGGAGGAGCGGGATTTCCCATGCAGCCACCATCCGCCGTCGAAGCGCAGGCACCGGAAGTCCGCTTGGT
>NZ_RAWB01000123.1 GCF_003612055.1 Corallococcus llansteffanensis | reverse complement strand
AGCTGATCCTCGCGCCGCTGCCGTCCGCGCAGGCGGCGAGCCGGGCCGGGGAGACGCCCGAATTGCGCACGATGTTCGCCACCCACTCCGCGCTGCTCGCGGAGCGCCTCAAGTCGGAGCTCCAGCACAAGATCTACGGCCGCTCCCCGCACCGCATCCTGCGCGTGGAGGAGCCCGAGGGCCCCAGCACCGCCGGTGGCAAGCAGGCCCGGCAGGCCATCTCACTGGTGGACCGCAAGGGCGTGGCGCCCGCGCTCATCGCCGGCTGGGTGGACGTGGCCAAGGGCCAGGCGTCGCTGCGCAACCACGAGGCCGTGGCGAAGCGCTACGAGTTCCAGCACGGCAGCCCGCTGGAGCTCATCCCGGAGGAGTACGACAAGTTCCTCTCCGACGTGGACGAGGTGCTGCGCACCGCGGCCATCCAGGTCCGCATCCTCGTGCCGGACGAGTCCGTGCCCACCCGGGCCACCGTGGGACAGCAGGCGCCTCGCAGCAGCGGCGTCCCCGTTCGCTGGGTGGTGCTGCTCGTCACCGTGGCCTTCCTGATGGGGCTCGCGGGCGGCGCGCTGTACGGCGGCGGCTGAAACCGGCGGGCCTTAAGCACGGCCTCCGGAGCGCGCAACCAGGAATAAATCTCCGGTCCGTATCTCCCCCGAGTCTCCGGGCGCACCACGTCGTGATGGGGACCTCGCACCGCATCCCGCGGTCGCGGGGGCGCGTCGCGCGTCCGGCTACCCGCAACCACGACCTGGCATGAACGGCCGCGCGCCCGCGCGACCGTCAGGGCCCGGGTCTGCCCTTCGAGGGGGAACGACAATGAAGCAACGCGTGCGCAGTGCATGGTGGGCCCTGATGGCCACCGTCGGCCTGATGGCCTGTGGACCCGAACCGGAACCCGAGCTCACCGTGGAGGCGCTGGGGGCCTCCACCGAGCAGTCGCTGGAGGGCAGCGCCTGCCGTCCCACGTCCGAGCCCGTGGTGGGCAGCGGACTGAACCAGACGTGCACCGGGCCGTGGGAGTACCGCGACCTGTGCTTCAAGTCGGGCAGCTCGTCCGCGTGCGGAAATCCCATCGGCTACCAGCCCGCGACCTGCAACAAGACGTGCAACCACCCCACGGTCTTCCAGGCGCAGACGCACGGCGGGACCGCCTCCGGCGTGTATCGCTCGACGCGCACGTGCGACTACTCGGAGAAGCCACCCTGCGAGACGGTGTACAAGACGACGTTCAGCAAGTCGTGTGATGGGGTGGCCAACGACCTGGTCACCACCCTGCGCTCCCAGGGCAAGGAGTTCGCCAGCCGGCCGTTGACCATCGTCAGCGCGACGCCGGGCGCGCGCACGTATGGGGCGACGCGCGTCATCACCAACACCAGCACGCTGTACATCACCGAGACGAACTTCACCGAGACGTGCACCGTCGTCATCGACAACGTGGGCCTGAACTGGGTCACGAACGCGGACCCCCTCTGCGGGACGGAGTCCTGCAACGGGGCGCCCATCTACTCCACGTGTCGTGACGCGAGCTTCGGCACGGAGCCGAACCCGGCCACCTGTGACGGGCTTCCCGGCAAGGGCGTGAAGTACTCGCAGCCCGGCCTGACTCCCGTGCAGGTGGATCCCTCGCAGACCGTCGCGGACTTCCGGCAGGACGGTTCGCTGCCCAACCGGCCGCTCTGCCTCACCGCGGACGAGATCCCCTTCTCCAACGCGCAGGCGAAGTACAACGCGCTCCAGACGCAGTGGAACCGCGTGGCGTCCCTGCCGACGGCGGTGGATCAGCCGGTGCAGCGCCGCGCCCTGGTGGACGCCTTCAAGGTCCTCTTCGAGCTGCAGGGCCACCAGCTCACCGTTCCGCAGCAGGACTTCATCCTCCAGCGCTACGGCGACTACCCGGACTTCAACCGGGTGACACGCGTGGACGCCACCGTGGACTTCGACTGGAGCCTGGGTTCGCCCTCCAATGCCATCGCCCCGGAGACCTTCTCCGCGCGCTGGACCGGAGAGGTGCTGGCGCCCGTGACGGGGACGTACGTGTTCGAGACGACCGCGGATGACGGCGTCCGCCTGTGGGTCAACGACACGCCGCTGGTGGACAAGTGGTTCCCCCAGTCCGCGACGTCGTACTCGGGCTCCATCGTCCTGCAGGCCGGCCAGCGCTACGCGCTGCGCATGGAGTACTTCGAGAACGGCAACGCCGCCGTGGCCCGCCTGCGCTGGACGCCTCCGGGCGCCACCGGGCTGGTGGTCGTCCCCTCGAGCCAGCTCTTCCTGACCGGCTCCGCCACCGCGCACGGCCTGCGCGCGGAGTACTTCGACGACCTGAACCTCACCTCCAGCAACTGCAACGCCTGGGCGCCCCCGGCCTCCTCGGAGACGTGCACGGCCACCAGCACCGTGGACGCCACGCTCGCCCTCTGCCACCGGATGGCCCAATCGCATGTCCCGACGGACCGCGTGGCCACCGTGTGGCAGCGCTGCATGGACGCGGCCACCAGCGCCGCGGCGGTGTCGTGCCCCGGCACGTCGGCCTATCCCCAGGCCTGGTACGACATCAGCCAGGCGCTGCTGCGCAAGGACGTCGTCGCGCTCCAGCGCGACAGCCTCGGGAAGCTCCAGCAGGACGACCTCCAGAAGCGCCTGTCCCGCCTCAACCAGTGGTACTCGCTCGCACGCACCACGGTGCACGGCGGCGCGGCGGCGCCCCCGGCGCTCGTCAAGGACCTGGACGCGACGTTCAGCGACTTCTGGAAGGCGGCGTACTCGGGCGGCCTGCTCAGCAATGACGGCACGCAGCTGTTGAGCGCGGACCCGTTCAACACGGGGCTCACCACCGACCGCGCGCTGCTCACCGCGGCCCTCACCCCGATGTCCGGCTCCACGTCGCTGCCCCTGGGCAACGCGCCCCTGCTGATGCTGATGGGCGACGGCCTCAAGGGCCTCCATGACCGCATCACCGACTTCAGCCAGATGCACGACCTGGGCTGCCGCTTCATGGGCTGCGCGGGCCCCTCTCCCGTGCGCACGGAGGTGAGCGAGCTGTGGCGCCTCATGGGCACGCTGGCCGATGAGACGGCGCTCGACGCCGCGGTGCTGGGCGCGTCCAACCTGGCGCTCGCGCCCACGGACCGCGCCGCCTGGCGGGGGCTGTTCGAGAAGGTGCGGCAGAACCATGGCGCCCTGCGCACCGCGGTGAAGGAGGTCTTCGGCGCGGCCACCTATGACAAGGCCCTGCTGTTGACGACGCCGCCGGCGCTGGTCCCCCAGCCCGCGCTGCTGCTGTCGCGCGCCATCCAGGACGGCGACGCGCGCACGGCCAGCTACGTCAAGACGGGCGGCTTCCTGCCCAGCGCGCGCAACTCGCTGCGCAACGGCATCCAGGAGACCAAGCGCACCCAGTTGGATGATCTCATCACCCAGCGGACCCAGGAGCTGACGACCGCCAAGGCGGAGTTCATCCAGTACCGCACGGACTACGTGAACGCGCGCCTGGCGGAGATGGGCAACGCGCAGCAGGTGGGCAGCATCCTCGACCAGCTCAAGCTGCGGTACGCGGAGTTCGACCAGCTCTCCCTGGACCTCGTGGGCCTGCGCGCCAACGCCGCGTCGGAAGAGGCCGCCTTCGGCGACTTCGCCAGCGCCTTCAAGACAGCGAGTGACTCCGAGCAGGCGGACCTGGCGAAGCTGGCCATCACCCGCGGCCCGGTGGACACGCTGTCCATCTCCGCCGAGGAGGCCCGCTTCACCCCCTGGTCTGGCTCCACCGACCTCACCTCCTTCGCGGTGCGGAAGAACGGCGCGGCCTGGACCCTGGCCGCCAACGCGGGCGACATCATCAACGTGGCGGCGCGCAACCAGTGGGCCCCCACCTGCGTGCTGTCCCACGCGCAGCTGCGCAAGCCCATGGACGCGGCCGGCACCCTCGAAGGCGTGCAGGTCAACGGCGCCCTCACCGGCCCCGAGGGCTTCCTCGTGCAGTTCAGCGACAGCGCCTTCACCGCGGAATCCAACGCCACGTCCAAGTACGCGGGCGCCTCCGCCTCCGCCCGGGCTTGCGCGGGCGTCCGGGTGGAGAGCGGTGTGGGCTGGGACTTCATGTTCGTGGCCAAGGCCGTCGCATACGCCTACGCGGAGGCGTGCATCTCCGGCGAGATCGGCATCCGCGCCTCCAGCGACTCCAGCTCCGGTGGGGACCAGCGCGTCAGCGCCACGTACAACACCGGCATCCGCCTGGACGGCACGCCGTTCCCCAAGCTGCCCGCGGGCTCGCTGCTCCTGGTGCAGCGGGAGAAGGTCACCCAGGTGCTGCGCGACGTGCAGGTCGTGCAGCCCAACATGTCGGTCATCATCGGCCGCAAGGCGGGGCTGACGGAGCAGCAGGTGGACCCGGGCGTGGACCTGTACCTCGTCGCCAATGACGCGGCCTCCGTGCTCACGCCGTTCGGCACCCAGTCCTGCACCCCGGATACCAGCCACTCGCTGAGCGTGGACGTGCAGCGGCTGGTGCCCGCGGGCACCGCGGTGAGGCAGATGGCCCCCGCGATGGCGCGCGTCATCACCGACATGCGCGCGGCCACCGAGTCGCTCGTCAACCAGGGTCGGGTGCTGTCCCAGGACATGGTGGCCCGCCGTCAGGCGGCCACGTCGTCGCTCTACGAGGCCTGCCGTTCGGAGACGCAGTGCCAGGTGACGGGCACGTGCAACAGCGTGTGCGACCTCACCCAGTTCCCGCCGTCGCTGATGTCGCTCTATGACACGTTCGTCGCCAAGGAGCTGGCGCGGCTGGAGCGCAAGGTGGAGATCCGCGCCGTGGAGCGCCGGATGGAGCTGGCGTCGATGGAGATGAAGGCGCTGTCGAACGCCCTGGAGGCGACGCAGGTGCAGGGCCGCATCCTGCGGCTGGTGCCGGCGTGGAGCCTGCGCAACCTGGACGGGGAGAAGCTGCGCCTGCGCACGCAGAACCTCGCCTCGCTCGTCACCGACTCCCTCTACCCGCTGCTGGACCTGCGCTACCCGTTCGTCCTCTCCGGCCTGAGGACGAACCAGGCCATCTCCAACCTGGTGCGCGCCGACTGGTCCCAGGCCTATGTGAACCTGGCCGACCTGGAGCTCGCCGCCGTGACGGCGGTCACCGGGGCGCTGGCGGACGGCCGCCTCGCGGACAAGGACCCCAGCTATACGCTGGTGGCGCTGAGCTTCCCGCGCCCGGGCTACCCCGCCACGGCCTCGCCGTGGCTGAAGGCCAGCCCGGAGCGCTCCAAGGCGCTGTGGGACTCGCTGATGGACGTGACCAACCCCAAGGCCGCCTTCTCCGTGCAGGTCGTCCCGTCGGACTTCTACGTCGACGATGGCGGCATCTCCGGCGCGCTCCAGTGCACGGAGGGCACGCCCATCCTGCACCGCGTGGGTCTGTTCATCGTGCGCACGGGTGGCACGGCGGGCGCGGAGAACACCACGCTCAACGGTCAGCCGTTGCGCGCGGCCTCCACGTTCGAGCAGGAGCTGACCTTCACCGGGCCCCAGGGCACGAAGACCTACTTCATCGAGGACGACCTGCTCGAAGGGCCCCGGTGGCGCCTGGGACAGAACCGCATCCACTTCGGCCTGTCCGCCGCCGCCGTCAGCACGTTCGAGCTCGGCGAGTTCGCCAAGCCGGTGAACGACCAGTCCTCCGGTGGAGATGGGCTGTCGCCCTTCAGCACCGTGAAGTTCGACGTGACGGGCCTGCGCACCAACCCCATCCATCCGCTGGATGCGGCCTCGGAGCTGGTGCTCGTCTACAAGGTGGACCGGCGCACGGTGTCGTCCATGCCGGATCCGCTCATCTGCCAGTAGTCGCCGTGCTGTAGCCGCGACGCAGTCGTCGTTTCGCGGGAGCGCCGGTTCCGGCGCTCCCGCGGTTGTTTGCGCCGCCCGTGCCGCCGCGGTGGCCGGGGCCGCCTCTTTCCTCCCTTCATTGTCAGCAGGAGTCTTCATGTCGCCGCTGCGGAAGCTGTCCGTGGCTTTGGTGTGTCTTGTCGCGCCCGGGGCCTTGGCCCAGTCCGCTCCTTTCGCGGACGCGCGTGTGCAGACCCCCGAACTCGCCGCCCCGAAACGGGGCTCCCTCGTGGGGCAGTACGCCCACACCGCCTTTGGCCCCGCCGACGTCAGCCGGGGAGGCTTCAGCCTGCCGTCGCCCTTCCAGGTGCCGCAGGACCGGGGCCCGCTGCTCGTGCAGCCCTTTCCCACGTACTCGCCCGATGGGGGCCTGAACGAGTGGGGCATGGGCTGGAGTACGACCTTGTCCGTCCAACGCACGCGGGCGCGCGGAGAGCTGGACTACGCCACCGATGATCTCACCGGCCCCTGGGGGCGCATGGTGCGCGGCACCGACGGCGCGTGGCACTCCGCGGACGTGACGTCCGCCGTGCGGCTCCTGGAGGTGGGCACGTCGCTGGTGGCGTACCTGCCGGACGGCGGCCGGTGGACCTTCGGCGCCCAGGTGCGGGTGGACACGCCGCGTGGCACCCATGCGTGGTTCCTGGAGGAGGCGCGTGACGCCACCGGCCAGGGTGCGCGCCTGACGTGGGCGGTGAACCCGTCAGGCCGTCCCTTCCTGGAGCGCGTGCGCTACGGCGGCCGGGGCGGGGACTTCCACTACGAGGTGTCGTGGACGTACGCCCCGCTCGCCACGCCGTTCGTGGACTACCGCAGCGGCGCCGCGCTGAAGCTGGACCGGCGCGTCCAGGACGTGGTGCTGCGCGTGCACGTCCCCGGCACCAGCACGCCGGCCGAGCGCTGGCGCTACACACTGGCCTACCAGGACGATGACCTGGGCCCGGCCTTCCGGCTCATCGGGGTCCAGCAGGTGTACGCCTCCGGGGCGCGGCCTCCCGCCACGCACTACACCTACCAGGGCGTGAACGAGACGCTCCAGGCCGCGCGGTTCCAGACCGCGACGGTGCTGGACGGCGTGGTGGCCGCGTTCGGCGGAGACGCCTTCCAGCCCGACCATGCGTCACTGCTGGACGTGGACTCGGACGGCCGGTTGGACCTGGAGCACCACCAGCGCAACACGCTCTTCGTGCAGGAGGGCACGGGCTTCCGCGTGGAGGAGCTGCCGCAGGCCAGCCCCAACACCGTCCCCGAGTGTCGCGCGCCGGAGTCGCTCTACAACGAGCCCCGGCACCTCGTGCAGCTCGGGCCGGACTCCGACGAGCACCAGGTGGTGGACCTGCTCGGGGACGGCGCCTTCCAGAGCACCGCGCTGACGGTGTGCACGCGCGACGGCCAGCTGGTGACGCGCCAGACGCTTCCGGGCCACTGGGAGCTGGGCCCGCAGACGCGGCTCGTGGACCTGAACAAGGACCGCCGCCCGGACCTGCTGCGCGTGTACGAGGGGGGCTATGACGTGCTGCCCAACGTCAGCACGAGCCCCGTGGTCCCCGCGTTCGGCCCGATGGTGAGCGGCGGCCTGATGCCGTACTTCACCCCGCACACGAGCTGGGTGCAGGACCTCAACGGCGACGGCCAGTCGGACCTCGTGGCGCGGCACGAGGGCGGCCTCGTGGTGTGGTACGGCCAGGGCCAGTACCAGTTCGACGGCGCGGGCCAGGGCATGCCGGTGCGCCTGTGGTACGGCGGCGAGCTGAGCGGCTTGCTGGACTACCAGCTCGCGTTCGTGGACCTCAACAAGGACGGCCTGTCGGACCTGGTGCTGTACCAGCAGGGCTACGCGCTCTTCTTCGTGAACACCGGCGAGGAGTTCGCGGAGGTGCGCGCCCCGCTGGGCGACTTCTTCGACGGCCTGCCCGGCCCGGTGGTGGTGGGCGACCTCACCGGCACGGGTGGCACGCAGCTCTCCACCGTGCGGCTGGGGCAGGCGTACTCCGTCACCCTGGATGCGCCGGGCACGGGGCTGATGCGCACCGCGGACGATGGCAAGGGCACGCGGCTCTCCTTCCAGTACGCCTGGAGCCCGCCCGTCGCCGGCATCCATCAGCGCGAGGCCGTGCTCTCCGCGCTGGACGTCACGTCCTCCGGCCACCCGCTGGAGCACATCACCTACGACTACGCGAAGCCCGTCATCCACCCGGTGAGCCGGACGCTGCTGGGCTACGAGGACGTGTCCCGCGCCACGCCGGTGAGCTCCGACAGCTCCACCTTCTTCCATGACACGCGGCAGACGGGCCTGCTCGTCTCCAGCACGTCCACGGATGCGCGCACGGCCGGCGTGGAGCGCTTCGAGTCGCGCGTGTACGAGGCGACGAGCTCCTTCGGCCTGCCGTGGAAGCGCCTGCGCGAGCAGCACAGCGGCTGGCGCTCCGGTACGCGCAAGGTGGAGGAGTGGACGGAGTATCAGGCCTACGCAGCGGACGTCTGCCCCGCGCGCACCGTGCTGCACACGGCGCACGGTACGCTCACGACGGAGCACACCCGCGCGAATCCCTCCGGCCTCACGGGCCACCTGCACTGCCTGGACAGCGGCGTGGTGCTGACGGGCCAGCACACGGACGCGACGCTGGACTTCCGCCACGAGTCGCGGCTGACGCGCAACGCGGTGGGTCTGCTGGAGAAGCTGGAGAGCATGGCGCCGTCCGGTGCGGTGACGCTCCAGGAGGTCGTCTACCGTCCGGACTTCTCCGTGGATCACGTGTCCGTGCCGGGGCAGGGCACATCCTGGTTCGACTTCGAGCCTGGCGGCACGCTGCTGCGCAAGGTGACGTCACCGGACGGAACCACCGTGGAGGTGACGGGCCGCGAGACGCTGACCGACGCGGTCCGCTCCCTGCGCTACGGCCAGGGCACGGCGAGCTACTCGGAGTCCTTCCGGTACGACGGGGAGGAGCGGCTGGCGCGCCAGTGGGATGATCAGGGTCACGCGACGGAGACGAACCCCTCCAAGCTCCTGTCCTACCAGTACGCCACCGCGCTGAAGCCCGCGCTGGTGGAGGTGGAGTCGCTGGTGGACGCGAACACGGGCTCCCGCCGGCAGCTCGCCGAGTGGAGCACCGCGGACGGCGAGCCCGTGGCCACCGCGCAGCGCATCCCCGGAGGGTGGACCTTCCAGGGCATCACGACCTACGACCCGGCCCAACTGGAGACGCGCAAGTACCAGCGGCCCACGGCGCCGGCCACGCTCCAGCCGACGCAGGTGTCGTACGGCGATCTGCTCGCCGGCACCGCGTCGCTCGGCCTGAGCCGGGGGGCGGCCTTCGGCCACGTGGTGGACGCCTCCTCGCTGCTGCAGACGGGCGTCACCCAGCAGCATCACACGACGCTGACGGTGGAGGCCGGGGGCGTGCGCCGGGACACGCAGGAGAACGGCACCTATACGACCTCGAGCTGGACGGATGCGTCCGACCGCGTGCGGGTGTTCCAGGACCAGGAGGGCGCGCGCTACGAGTACACCCATGACGTGCTGGGCCGCGTGCGCGGCGTGCTCCTGCCGGATGGCAAGCACCACTGGCTGTCGTTGGATGCGCACGGCCGGGTGACCCGCGTGCTGCGCGAGGGCCTCGCCAAGGTGGAGTACACCTACGACCCGGTCACGGGCCTGCCCAGGGATCGCCTGTTCCTGACCTCGTCGGGGGCGCTGCGGCGCATGGAGTCGTGGACGTACGACGCCGTGGGCCGCAAGACGGTGGAGCTGCACACCGACGTGGCCACCGGCGCGACGCAGCGCTACCTGCACTACTACGACGGCGCCACGCCCCAGCAGCCCACGCAGCGCACCCACCTGGGTGAGCACACGGGCGTCGAGGGCGAGGGCTTCCAGAAGACCTTCGAGTACCGCGCGGACGGCAAGGTGAAGCGCCGGGTGGTGACCCTGACGGGCTGGCGCACGGTGGAGACGCTGTTCCTCTACTCGGATGGCGGGGACGTCGTCACGGAGACGACGCGCGTGCTCGACGTGACGGGCGCGCTCCTGTCGCTCCACACCCAGGGGCAGCGGTGGGACACGCACGGGCGGCTGTCGGAGACGCTGCTGGACGGCACCTCGCTGGTCCTCTACGGCTACGACGGTGACAGCCAGCCGTTGACGGCGGACTTCGCCACCGGAGGACGGGTGACGCTGGGCTATGACGCGCTCACGCGGCGGCGGCTCTCCAAGACGCAGCAGGGCCCGGGGTGGACCGCGTCGGTGGAGC
This sequence comes from Corallococcus llansteffanensis, assembly GCF_003612055.1. Taxonomy (GTDB): domain Bacteria; phylum Myxococcota; class Myxococcia; order Myxococcales; family Myxococcaceae; genus Corallococcus; species Corallococcus llansteffanensis. The sequence goes on along the minus strand of NZ_RAWB01000123.1, from coordinate 9,629 downwards.
AGCGGATGGACGCGCGGGGCAATGTCGCCGCGGAGACGTACACCGCGGGCGGGGTGTCGCTGCATCGTCAGTACGCCTATTCGCCCAAGGGCTTCCTCGTGGGCTCCACGGATGCCTCACATGCCTATGGCTACGACTTCAACGCCAGTGGCCTGCCGACGGTCATCGAAGAGGATGGCGTGCGGCGCACGCTCACCTCGCAGGGCAACACCCTGACGTCAGGCGCGGTGACGTACGCGTTCGACGACATGGGTCGCACGGTGTCGAAGAACGACCTGACCTTCGAGTACGGCCCCCATGGGCAAGTGGCGCGCGTCGTCCGGGGCACCCGGGCGTGGCGCTTCCTCTACGACGAGGCGGGACAGCGGCTGCTCAAGCTGGAGGGCACGACGCCGCAGGCGGCATACCTGGAGGGCGGTGCGCTGCTGGATGCGACCGGGCTGACGCGGCCGTTCCGCTTCGCGGGCCAGGTGGTGGGATTGATCCACGACGGGGTCTTCCAGATGCTGGGGGCGGACAGCCGGGGCACGGTGATGACGGACGGCCTGGGGCAGTTGCAGCTCGCGTCACCGTTCGGTGCTCGCGCGCACCGCCCTGTCAGCTCCGCCGTGCTGGACTTCGTGGAGAAGGGCTTCGATGCGGACCTGGGGCTCGTGCGCATGGGCGCGCGTGACTACGACCCGGAGATCAACCGCTTCCTCACGCCGGACCCGCTCTTCCTGCAAGAGCCGGCGCGGTGCGTGGACAGCCCGGTGGAGTGCAACCTCTACGCGTATGCCCTCAACGCGCCTACGCGCTACGTGGACCCGAGCGGCTACAAGGCGAAGGCGGCCGCCGCGGCGGCAGCGCCCGCCGCGCCGGAGGTGCCCGACGTGACGGTCGCCGGCTACACCGTGGAGATGCAGCGCTTCAAGTCGCTGGAGCACGGCACGCGGGCCTCGACGAACTCCATCGTGTTGCACCGCACCGCCGGCTCCACGGGCGCCGGTGCCCTGGGCGGCTACCAGAAGGGGGAGCGCAAGGGGATGGGGGCGCACTTCCTCGTGGATGAGAACGGCAAGATCATCCAGACGATGAAGCTGGACCAGGCGGCGCACCACGTCGGCGAGATGCGCGCGCGTTGCGAACAGGAAGCCAACTGCTCGGCCACCGAGAAGGTGGCCCTCAAGAAGCTCTGGGAAACGAAGGGCGTCGGGTACTCGAAGAAGACGGAGCTGGTCCACAACTACGAGCTCACCACCAAGAGCTACCCGGCCCGCTACCCCGTCAACGCCGAGAGCATTGGCATTGAAGTGGTGGGCGTGAAGGACGCGAAGGGGGCCTTCGAGGCACCTTCCCAGGTGCAGATCGACGCGGTGACGGCCCTGGTGACCGCGTTGCAAACGCAATACACCCTCACCAACGCGGACGTGTTTGCCCATGGTGTCATGTGTTACAAAGATGATCCCCGCAGCGAGGGGACGGGGTTCGGGTACTGACATGGAATGCCATGACCGACGACGCAGTGGCTGGCGAGCGGGCGGGGTGCTGCTCGCGCTGACGGCTCCGCTGGCGCTGGGCGCGACTCCGACTCCGACGTGGAGCGTGCCCGCCGACGCGCGGATCGAACACGTCGAAGCCGGGATGCAGAAGGGGCAGGAGGACAACTACATGAAGGAGCACTGCGGGGACTTCACCCTCTCCGCGGAGGAGACCCTCATCTACCTGCGCTCCGCGAAGGTGTTGCCCGAAGCCCAGGTGCACGATGCGTTCGACTGGCTCCCCTGCGTCGTGCGCGGGACCCTGGTGTCGGGCAAGAAGCCCCGCAAGGTGGGCTTCGAGATCTCCGCGCTGTTCACGGCCCACATCTACGAGGAGGGCAAGCCCACCGTGTACCTCGTCTGTGAGGGCGCCTGCGCGACACGGATGGAGAAGATCCTCGTGAGCCACGAGAAGTAGCCGCGCCGCATCACTGTCCGCTGAACGAACGGGGGCTGCTCACCGGTGCGATGGCCGGAGAGCGGCCCCCTTTCCATGTTGATGCCTTCCGACTTCCAAGCGGAGGCACCCCATGGCGTCGTCCCGTCACCGCCCCAAGTCCCACCTGCGCAAGCTGCTGGGCGGCTTCGTCGTCGCGGTCGCGGAGGCCTTCGCGCCCACCTCCGCACTCGCGGATGGCGCCCCGAAGCTGGATGGCGGGCCGCGTCAGCGCCGTGTGCCCATCCCGGGGCAGGGCTCTTGGAGGTTGGGAATCCAAGGAGCGGATCCGCGCCGCCTGGAGTGACGCGAGGTGACGTCGGGGTGGGGGACCCCGTGGTACGGTGCTCGCGTCATTTTTCCGGGGGGGAGTTCACGAGTGCCCGCCCTGGAGCTCCGTGAGCCCCACCATGCGCAGAATCCCTTTGCTGGCCCTCGTCTGCCTCGTTGTCGGAGCCGCGTGTTCGCGCGGCGACAAGGATGCGAAGGGCGGCACCCCGGAGACCGGCACCCCGCCTCCGTCCTCGAAGAACGTCGGCCTCGCCGTCGAGCCCCTGCCGGAAGCGCCCACGCTCCAGATCGATCCCGCCGAGGCCGCGGCCCAGGGACCCCTGAGCGTCGTGGCCGCGCGGCCGCAGGGCCAGGCGCACGGCAACATCCGGCCGACCATCACCTTCACCCGGCCGATGATCGCCCTGGGCACGGTGGCCGAGGAGCGCGGGCTGGCGGCGCCCGCGAAGATTGAACCGCCGCTGCAGGGCGAGTGGCGCTGGGTGGGATCCGCGAGCGTGGAGTTCGTGCCCGAAAGCGGCGTGCGGCTCGCGACGAAGTACACGGTGACGGTGCCCGCGGGCCTCAAGGCCATGGACGGCTCCAAGCTGGAGGCGCCCTACAGCTTCGAGTTCGAGACCACGCGCCCGGTCCTCCAGGGCGTGCAGCCGGATGCGGACTTCCGCTGGGTGCAGCCGGAGCAGGTGTTCACGCTGGTGTTCAACCAGAAGGTGAAGGACCTGCCGCAGCACGCGCGCCTGGAGCTGGCCTCCGGCGCGCCGGTGCCGCTCACGCTGGTGAAGGAGACCGCGTTCGCGGACCTCAAGGCCGTGGAGGTGGGCAGCGGCCCGGAGCGCAGGTCGCAGGACCGGCGCGTGAAGTACGAGCTGAAGCCCGCGCAGAAGCTGGCCGCCGGGACGGCGTTCTCCCTGGTGGTGGACGCGGGGCTGACGGGCGTGGAAGGCCCGCTGGCCCTGGAGGAGGCGGTGCGCCACGCCTACACCACCTACGGCGCGCTCAAGGCGGAGTCGGTGTCCGCGTGCTCGTTCCAGTACGGTGACAACGAGTGCCCCTACGGCCCGTTGATCCTCTTCACCTCCAACGAGGTGGACGTGGCGTCGCTCAAGGGCAAGGTGACGCTGGATCCGCCCGCGCAGATTGACTGGGACCGGATGCAGACCCAGATGCCCTGGTCCGGCGGGGAGCAGAAGTTCCCCTACGTGTCGCTGCCCGGTCGCTACCGCCCTGGCACCCGGTACAAGGTGAAGGTCGCCGCGGGCTACAAGGACCTCTTCGGCCAGACGGGGCCCGCCTTCCAGGGCGAGACGAAGCTGAGCGACGTGGCGCCCTCGTTCGACTCCGGCTCCACGGAGGCGCTGCTGGAGGCCTCCGGCGACGGCTCGCTGCCCCTGGTGGTGACCAACGTCCCGGAGGTGACGGCGGAGGTGTGGGCGCTGTCGCCCGCGGAGCTCGCGCGCTTCCTGGGCTCGGACTCCCGCCCCCAGGCGTGGCCGACCACCGAGCCGGTGCGCACGACGCTGGACACCCAGGCCGCGCGCAATGTGGAGCGCACCGTGCCGTTCGACCTGCGCCCGGCCTTCAACGGCGCGAAGACGGGCCTGTTCCTCGCGCGGCTGAACGCGCCGGCGCTCAAGCAGCGGGAGCCGCGCCGCATCGTGGGGCAGGTGACGGACCTGGCGGTGCACGCGAAGATGGGCGCGACCTCCAGCGTGGTGTGGGTGACGTCGCTGCAGACGGGCGCCCCGGTGCCGGACGCGCGGCTCACCGTCTGGGACAAGGCGGGCACGGAGCACTGGACGGGCACGACGGACGCCAACGGGCTCGCGAAGGTGCCGGGCCTGTCGGAGCTCATTGTCACCAAGGACGAGTCCTCCTGGAACACGCCGTGGGCCATGGTCTCCGCGGAGAAGGACACCGACATCGGCGTGACGCTGTCCACGTGGGGCGGAGGCATGTATCCCGGCGCGTTCTCGCTGATGAGCGCGTGGGAGGGGCGCAGCCCGGACAGCCTGGGCTTCGTGTTCGCCGACCGCGGCATCTACCGCCCGGGGGACGACGTGATGCTCAAGGGCGTGGCGCGCTACCGCCGCCTGGGCGTGCTCAAGTCGCCGCCCGCCGGCGCGAAGGCCCGCGTGACGGTGACCAGCTCGCGCGGCGAGAAGGTCTTCGAAGGCGACGCCGTCATCACGAAGTACGGCACCTTCCGCTCGGACATGAAGCTGGGCAAGGACATGCCGCTGGGCGGGTATGACGTGTCCGCGAGCCTGAAGATCGCGGGCGAGACGCTGAGCTACAGCGGCACCTTCCGAGTGGAGGAGTACCGCGCGCCGCAGTTCCGCGTGGACGTGGCGGTGCCGAGGCAGGACGTGCCGGCGGGCGAGGCGCTCACCGCGCGCGTGGATGCGCGCTACCTGTTCGGCGGGGCCATGGGCAACTCGCAGGTGCGCTGGAGCGTGGGCCGGGCCAGCTCCTTCTTCACGCCGCCGGGCAACGAGGCGTTCACCTTCGGCGTGAACACCTGGTGGTGGGACGACGAGCAGCCGGAGCACAGCAGCGAGACCTTCGCCTCGGGCGAGGGGCGCACGGACGCCGCGGGGCAGCTCGCGCTGGCGCTGGGCACCGCGGAGACGCCGGGCGGCAAGACGTGGGAGTACACGCTGGAGGCGGAGGTGGAGGACGTCAACCGCCAGCGCATCGCCAACCGCAACCTCATCATCGTCCACCCCGCGGAGGTGTACGCGGGCCTGCGCCTGCTCTCCACCGGCTTCGCGGAAGCGGGCAAGGAAGTGGGCCTGGAGCTGGTGGCCGTGACGCCCGCGGGCGCGCGCCAGGAGGGCATCGCGGTGGACGTGAACGTCAAGCGCCGCGAGTGGAAGTCCATCCGCAAGAAGGGCGAGGGCGGCCAGTGGTTCACCATCACGGAGCCGGTGGAGACGGAGGTGTCGAAGTGCGCGGTGAAGAGCGCCGCCACCCCGCAGGCGTGCCGCTTCACGCCCGGCGAGCCCGGCCTGTACGTGCTGGAGGCGGTGGCCACGGACTCGAAGGGCCGCAAGGCGACGACGCGCGACTCGCTCTACGTCACCGGCTCCGGCTGGGTGTCGTGGCAGCGCAACGACACGGACCGCATCGACCTGGTGGCGGACAAGCAGCTCTATGACGTGGGCGACACCGCGAAGATTTTGGTGAAGAGCCCGTACCCGCAGGCGGACGCGCTCGTCACGGTGGAGCGCGAGGGCGTCCTCAGCGTGCGCCGCGTGAAGCTCAAGGGCAGCGCCACCGCGCTGGACATCCCGCTGGGCGAGGGGGCCATCCCCAACGTCTTCGTGGGCGTGGTGCTGGTGCGCGGCCGCGTGGAGGCGTCCAAGGGCATCGAGTCCGGGGACGACCCGGGCCGTCCCTCCGTGCGCGTGGGCTACACCGAGCTGAAGGTGGAGAAGAAGCAGAAGCGCCTGTCGGTGGCGCTGACGCCGGACGCGCAGGACAAGCGCCCGCGCGACAAGGTGACCGTGAACGTCGCGGTGAAGGACGCGGCGGGCAAGGGCGCGAAGTCGGAGGTGACGCTGTGGGCCGTGGACGAGGGCGTGCTGCGCCTGACGGGCTACCGGGCCCCGGACCCGGTGGAGGCGCTGTTCCAGCCGCGCGGCCTGTCGGTGCGCATTGGCGAGCCGCTCATCCACCTGGTGCTGCGCAAGCTGTACGGGGAGAAGGGCTCCAAGCCGGGCGGCTCCGGCGGTTCCGACACGACGGGCTCCGGCTTCCGGTCCAACTTCAAGACGACGGCGGTGTTCCAGTCGGTGGAGACGGACGACCAGGGCCAGGCGAAGGTGGAGTTCACGCTGCCCGACAACCTGACCACCTTCCGCATCATGGCCATCGCCGTGACGGACGCGGACCGCTTCGGCGTCGGCGAGAGCAAGGTGCAGGTGTCCAAGCCGCTGCTGGCGCTGCCGGCGCTGCCCCGGCTGGTGCGCGTGGGCGACAAGGCGGAAGCGGGTGTGGTCATCCACACCACGAACCCGGCCATCAAGGAGGCGAAGGTCACCGCGCAGCTCACGGGCGTGCGGGTGGAGGGGCCGTCGGAGAAGACGGTGTCGCTGGTGGATGGCAAGGCCCGCGAGGTGCGCTTCACCTTCGTGGCCGAGCAGCCGGGCACCGCGGTGCTGCGCTTCTCCGTGACGGGCGGCGGGGAGACGGACGGGGTGGAGCAGAAGATCCCCGTGCAGCTCCCGGTAGGCCTGGAGGCGGTGGCCACGTATGGCGACACCACCAGCGAACGGGTGGAGGGGCTCAAGCCGCCGGGCGGCGTGCGGCCCGGCGTGGGCGGCCTCACGGTGACGATGTCGTCCACGGTGATGGGCGGCTTCGAGGAGTCGATGAACCAGCTCGTGGACTACCCCTACGGGTGTCTGGAGCAGATGTCGTCGCGGCTGGTGCCGTTCGTGGCGCTGCGCGAGCTGTCCGGCAAGTTCGGCGTGGCGTGGACGGGCGGCTCGGACGAGCAGAAGCAGGCGTTCGTCCGCGGCTTCCTCAGTGATGACGCGCTGAAGACGCAGGGCACGCTGGATCCGGACGCGGTGGTGACGGCGACGGTGCGCAAGATCGAAGCGCTCCAGAACCACGACGGCGGCTTCCGCTTCTGGGCGTCCAGCGACTGCACGTCGCCGTATGCCTCCGTGTACGCGACGCTGTCGCTGGCGCGGGCGAAGGAGGTCGGCTACCCGGTGAACGCGGAGGGGCTGGCGAAGGCGAAGAAGTTCCTGGCGGACAAGGTGGCGTCGGGCGTGTGCAGCCGGTGCGGCGCGGACTGCAACACGCCGGGACTGGAGACGCGGGCCTTCGCGCTCTACACGCTGGCGCGCACGGGTTCGCCCCGGCCGTCGTACTACAACGAGCTGTTCGAGAAGCGGGCGGACCTGCCGCTCTTCGCCCAGGCGATGCTGGCGGACGCCATCTTCGTGGGGAAGGGCAACCGGGAGCAGGGCCAGAAGCTGCTGCAGGAGCTGCTGAACAAGGCGCAGGAGACCACCGCGGGCGTGCACTTCCAGGAGACGGACGCGAAGACGTACGCGCCGCTCTGGTCGTCCGACACGCGCACCACGGCGCTGGTGCTCCAGACGCTGGTGAGCGTCACGCCGGACCATCCCTACGTGGCGAAGATGAGCCGCTACCTGGCGTCCTCGCGCGAAGGGGACGGGCGCTTCCGCAACACCCAGGAGGCGGCCTTCACGCTGATGGCGCTCTCGGAGGTGGTGCGCCGCAAGGAGAAGGACGTGCCGGCCTTCGAGGCGGTGGTGAAGCTGGGTGGACAGGTCATCGCGTCCGCCGACTTCAGGGGCCGCGACCTGGGCGTGAAGACGGTGCAGGTGCCGGTGGAGAAGCTGGGCCCGGCGGACAAGGCGCAGCCGCTGACCTTCGGCGTCAACGGCATGGGCAACCTCTACTACGGGGCGCTCCTGCGCTACGCGCCGGCCGTGATGCCGCTGGACCCGATGGACCGGGGCCTCATCGTCCAGCGCTGGTTCGAGCCGTACAACGGCGGCGGTCAGGCGAAGGCGGCGCGCGCGGGCGAGCTGGTGCGCGTGCGGGTGCGCGTGGCGACGTCGATGCGCCGCAACTTCGTCGTCGTGGACGTGCCGCTGCCCGCGGGCCTGGAGGCGGTGGACACGTCGCTCGCCACCACCGCGAGCCTGCCCGGGCCGGTGGGCTCCGGCGAGGAGGAGGGCCCCGGCGAGGGCTACGAGTACGAGAGCGAGGAGGACCTGTCGGAGACGGACGGGGAGAGCAGCCCGTGGGCGACGCGCTTCTGGTCGCCGTTCAACCACACGGAGATGCGGGATGACCGGGTCATCTTCTTCGCCGACGAGCTGCCGCCGGGCGTGCACGTGACGAGCTTCGTCGCCCGGGCCACGACGCCGGGAGACTTCGTGCTCAAGCCGGCATACGCGGAGGAGATGTACACGCCGGAGGTCTTCGGACGCTCCGAGGGTGGACGCTTCCCGGTGGTGATGCCGGAAGAGGTCGCTTCGAAGTGATGAAGCGCTTCACGCTTCGCGGGATGGCGCGCGCCGTGGCGGTGGTCGCGGCGCTGATCGGGCTGGGGTGCGCGGGCTTCATCGCCATGCCCCTGCCCGGAAGGTTGCTGTCCCGCGAGGCGCTGTCCTCGCTGGTGATCACCGACCGCACGGGCCATGCCCTGCGCGAGGTGCTCTCCCGCGAGGACGGACGCAGTGTGGGGCTGGCGGGGGCAAGCATTCCCCCGCTGGTGCGCGCGGCCTTCATCGCCGCGGAGGATCAGCGGTTCACGCGACATCCGGGCGTGGACGTGGTGGCGGTGGCGCGGGCGGCGCGCGACAACGTGAAGGCGGGGCGCATCGTGTCCGGTGCGTCCACGATTCCGCAGCAGCTGGCGCGGCGGCTGGTGCCGCGCCAGCGCTCGTGGTGGGGCAAGGCGGGCGAGGCGCTGTGGGCGCTGCGGCTGACGGCGCACCTGCCCAAGGAGCAGGTGCTGCTGGAGTACCTGGACCGGGTGCCCCTGGGGAACTCCACCTTCGGGGTGGAGGCGGCGGCGCGGAGCTACTTCGGGCGGTCGGCGCAGCGGCTGTCGGCGGGACAGGCGGCGTTGCTCGCGGGGATGGCCCGCTCGCCCGCGCGGCGCGACCCGTACCGGCGCCCGGACGCGGCGCTGCTGGGGATGCGCGGCGTGCTGGCGCGCATGGAGGAGGAGGGCTTCCTCACGTCGGAGGAGGCCCGGCTTGCCGCGGAGACGCCGCTGGACCTGGTGCCGCCCGAGCGGAGCTTCGAGGTGCCGCACCTGACGACGGCGCTGCTGAAGCATCTGCCGGCGCTGGGGTTGGATCGCGCGACGCGCATCGAGACGACCATCGACCCCGCGCTCCAGGCCTCGGTGGAGAAGGCGATGGTGGAGGAGCTGCGGGGGCTGGAGGACCGCGGGGTGGGCGAGGCGGCGGCCATCGTCCTGGACAACGCGACGGGCGAGGTGCTCGCGTACGTGGGGTCGTCGGACTTCCTCGACGATTCGAAGGGCGGGCAGAACGACGGCGTGCGTTCGCTCCGCCAGCCAGGGTCGGCGCTGAAGCCGTTCGCGTACGGGCTCGCGCTGAGCAAGGGGTTCACGCCCTCCAGCGTGCTCGCGGACGTGGAGGTGCACCTGGCGACGCCGGGGGGCGCGTACGTGCCCAGGAACTATGATCGGCGCGTGCACGGCCCGGTGCGGCTGCGCGCGGCGCTGGCGTCCAGCTACAACATCCCGGCGGTGCGCGTGGCGGACGCGCTGGGGCCGGATCAGGTGCTGCGCGTGCTGCGCGAGGCGGGCTTCGAGAGCCTCACGGAGAGCGCGTCGCACTACGGGGTCGGCATCGTGC
>NZ_RAWB01001237.1 GCF_003612055.1 Corallococcus llansteffanensis | reverse complement strand
GTGCCTTCCTTGGCGAACACCTCCGTCACCTTGCCGGCCTTGGGGCTCTTGAGCTCGTTCTCCATCTTCATGGCCTCCACGACCACGAGCCCCTGGCCCTCCGTCACCTCGTCGCCCACCTTCACCAGCACCTTCACCACCTTGCCGGGCATGGGCGCCAGGATGACCTGCTTGCCTTCGACGGTGAACCCGCCGGCCGCCGCGCGCATCCGCAGCCGGCGCTCGTCCGCCACGTCCGTGCGGTTCACCTGCCCG
>NZ_RAWB01001236.1 GCF_003612055.1 Corallococcus llansteffanensis | reverse complement strand
GCCGCGCCGTCGCGGGCTGAAGCCTCGGACGCCTGCGCTTGCTTTGCCGCGCCGTCGCGGGCTGAAGCCTCGGACGCCTGCGCTTGCTTCGCCGCGCCGTCGCAAGCTGAAGCCTCGGACGCCTGCGCTTGCTTTGCCGCGCCGTCGCGGGCTGAAGCCTCGGACGCCTGCGCTTGCTTTGCCGCGCCGTCGCGGGCTGAAGCCTCGGACGCCTGCGCTTGCTTCGCCGCGCCGTCGCAAGCTGAAGCCTCGGACGCCTGCG
>NZ_RAWB01001235.1 GCF_003612055.1 Corallococcus llansteffanensis | reverse complement strand
GGGCAGCACCCGCCGCCTGGCTCCTCCTCCAGAGGGGCCCGGCGGTCGTGTTTCCCCCACCCCCAGGCACTCCAGGGGCATGCCGCACTTTGCCGCTATTCATGTAAACTTACAGGATGCCGAGAATCGCCCTGGTGGGATACGGACGTTTTGGACGTGCGCTGGGAGCGCTGCTCGAAGCGGCGGACCTGGGCTACCGGGCGATGGACCCGGGGGCCGCGCTCCCGGAAGGGCTGCGGGCCGGGTCGGTGCCGGAGCTGCTCGAGGGGGCGGAGCTGGTGGTGGTGGCGGTGCCGGTGCCCCAGGTGCGGGAGGTGCTGCTGGCGCTGCGGCCCCACCTGCGGCCGGAGCACCTGGTGCTGGACGTGGGCAGCGTCCAG
>NZ_RAWB01001234.1 GCF_003612055.1 Corallococcus llansteffanensis | reverse complement strand
GTACCGCGAACCGTCCGGCTGCAACTTGCCGTCCAGATCAAAGCGGACCACATCGCCCTTGATGAGGCCCAGCCCTTCGGTGTATTGCTGCCCGGGGCGCGCCTCGGTGCTGCGCTCCAGCAGCATCTGCTCGCCGACGCATACGCCGAGCATCGGCTTGCTGCGCGATGCCTCGAGCACAGCGTCGCGCAGGCCGGACTGGTCGAACGCGGCCATGCAGTCGGGCATGGCGCCTTGCCCTGGCAGGACGACGCGGTCGGCGGCGCGGATTTCATCCGCTTGCGCACTGATGCGCACATCGGCCTCCGGAGCAACGGCCATCAGGGCTTGCGCCACCGAGCGCAGATTGCCCATGCCGCAATCGACGATTGCGATCTTAGTC
>NZ_RAWB01001233.1 GCF_003612055.1 Corallococcus llansteffanensis | reverse complement strand
CGGCTGTATCCGCTGACCCGCGTGGTCAGCAAGCAGCTGCTCCCGGTGCACGACAAGCCGATGATCTACTACCCGCTCAGCACGCTGATGCTGGCGGGCATCCGCGACGTGCTCATCATCTCCACGCCGCAGGACCTGCCGCGCTTCCGGGAGCTGTTGGGGGATGGCTCGCAGTGGGGCATGCGCTTCGAGTACGCCGAGCAGCCCCGGCCCGAGGGCCTTGCCCAGGCGTTCATCATCGGCCGCGACTTCGTGGGCAAGGACCCGGTGTCGCTCATCCTGGGCGACAACATCTTCTACGGCCACGGGCTCAGCAACCTGGTGCGCAACGCCGCGCGCCGCACGTCCTCCGGCGCCACCGTGTTCGGCTATTACGTGAAGGAC
>NZ_RAWB01001232.1 GCF_003612055.1 Corallococcus llansteffanensis | reverse complement strand
TATATAATTAATGAATGTTTCAGGTGTGCTGAGCTGCGCGTGCGGGTCTCAAACGTAAGCTCAAAATTGGGAGAAGATAGAGATCAAAACTCGTAGAGAGTAATCGCAGATATCGTGGAGAAAGCCGTCTTATGACTGGAGACATGTTGGACACGATTGCTGTGCCGCAGTGCTGAATGCATGCTAGGCTACAATAGGCAATCCCTTGTTGCCCAACCCCGGTCCCCGCGGATGTCGACATGCGATTAGGTGGCTACCAACTGAGCTTCATACCACGGCAGAGTTCATCTGATGGTGTTTTGATTGTGAAGTGATAATGTGAAGAACCATTCAGTTGGGGAGGCGCGCCGGAGGATAGTCTTGATGGCACGTGCTGGGTGTGACG
>NZ_RAWB01001231.1 GCF_003612055.1 Corallococcus llansteffanensis | reverse complement strand
GTCACGGGCGGCTCACTTCCGGGCAAGGCAATGGCAAAGCCACGGGACGGCGCTTCCGTCCCGTACGGGGCCGACATCCCCCGTTGAAATGACTTAGCGATGTTCGGATTCAGGTCCTGTGTGGAGTTCAGGACCCGCGGGGTTGGCAACAGCGGACCGGCGTGTAGCGATTTGTGCGACAGTTGGAGGCTTCGCGCAAGAAAACCACACCGGCCTCCAGGTCTGGGGAGCGGCCTCCCGGAACGGGGGGCGACGGCTCGACCAGACCCAAGCTATGGGGGGTCCACCCATGTGTCAACGCTAGATCCTGTGTGAGCCTGCCCGCACGCTGGGATCGATGCTTGCAATCTATGATCACTCAAACGGGCGTCCGGAGACGTTCTACGC
>NZ_RAWB01001230.1 GCF_003612055.1 Corallococcus llansteffanensis | reverse complement strand
GACGAGAACTATTCCGTTCTCACTACCCTTCCCACAGACAAACGGCAGCAGTTCGCGATGGCAGTGACGTTGATCCATCACGTCTATTGGATCGCGGGAACCGTCCTTGGTGTGCTGCTCGGACAAAAGGTTGCGGATTGGATTCCCAACCTGGACTTCGCGCTGCCGTCACTGTTCACCATCCTCGCCATCGAACAGTACCTATCGCAGAGAAGATTGGCTCCGGCGCTGATAGGCGTACTGGCTTACTTTGCAGCGACGCGACTGGCGACGAACTATCTATTGATCACGGCCCTCGGATTCGGACTGGCGACGCTGTTGGCGCGCGCACTTGTCCGCGGTAACGCAGTGGAAGCATCCTGAAGGAGCGTCACGTAATGAGCAGTAT
>NZ_RAWB01001229.1 GCF_003612055.1 Corallococcus llansteffanensis | reverse complement strand
ACAATGCCGTGTGCGGCCATGGCCTTGACTTCCTCCATGACAGCCGCGGTGTGCAGCAGCGCCTTCGACGGGATACAGCCCACGTTCAGGCAAACGCCGCCCAGCGTGGAGAAGCGCTCCACCAGCACAGTGCTCATGCCGAGATCCGCGCTGCGGAAGGCGGCCGAATAACCGCCGGGGCCCGAGCCAAGGACGAGCATCTCGCATTCGATATCAGCGCCGCCGGCATGCTTGCTCGCTTGCGGTGCGGGGGCCGATGCGGCCGGCGCAGCAGCGGGCGTTGCGGCCGGAGCCGGTGCTTGCGCAGGCGCCGGAGCCGCCGCCGCGCCCGCTTCCGCCGTGGCGATCACCGTGCCTTGGCTGACCTTATCGCCCACCTTGATCTTGAC
>NZ_RAWB01000122.1 GCF_003612055.1 Corallococcus llansteffanensis | reverse complement strand
GCCGCGCCGTCGCGGGCTGAAGCCTCGGACGCCTGCGCTTGCTTTGCCGCGCCGTCGCGGGCTGAAGCCTCGGACGCCTGCGCTTGCTTCGCCGCGCCGTCGCAAGCTGAAGCCTCGGACGCCTGCGTTGGCTCCGTCGCGCTGTCGCGGGCCGAGGCCTCGGATGCCTGCGGTGCCACACTGTCGCGGGCCGAAGCCGTGGTGGTCGCAGCGGGGTCCCCGGAAGCAGGCCCCCGTGCCGCGTCCTGTTTCACTTCGGGGCACCCGGACTGCGCAGCGCGCGTCCATCTCCCGTGACGATGGCGTCCACCCGCGTGCGCAGCCCGTCCAGCGTCACCGCGCCCGTCACGACCAGCCGCACCGCGAGCGGATACAGCCGGTGCTCCTCCGCGAGGATGCGCGCACTGAGGCTCGCCTCGTCATCCTCTGGCAGCACCGGCACCGCCGCCTGCGCGATGATGGGCCCCGTGTCCGTGCCCGCGTCCACGTAGTGCACCGTGCACCCGGCCACCTTCACGCCACGCTCCAGCGCCTGCCGCTGCGCATGCAACCCCGGGAACGCGGGCAGCAGGGAAGGGTGGATGTTCAGCACGCGCCCGGGGAAGTGCTTCAGGAAGTCCGCGCTCACCAGCCGCATGAAGCCCGCCAGGCACACCCACTCCACGCCCGCGTCGGCCAGCACGCCGCGCAGCGCGGCCTCGAAGTCCGCCTTCGCTCCGAAGTGCTTGTGATCCACCACCTCCGCGCGCACGCCCGCCTGCCGCGCGCGCTCCAACGCATAGGCGGTGGGCACGTTGGACACTACGCACGCCACCTCGGCCGGGAAGTCCTCCTGCCGGGCCGCGTCGAGCAGCGCCTGCAGGTTGCTCCCGCCGCCGCTGACGAGCACCCCCAGCCGCGCCCGGCGCGCGCTCATGGGTCGATGACCGCCGTGGCCTCGCCCTGGCCCGCTTCCACCCGGCCCACCTCGGACGCTTCCACGCCCCGGCCGCGCAGCACCTCCAGCGCCTTCGCCACGTCCTCCTTCGCCACTACGACGATGAGGCCCAGGCCCATGTTGAACGTGCTGAACATCTCGTCGCGCGCGACGCCGCCTGTCTTCGCGATGAGGTCGAAGATGGCCGGCTTCTTCCACGAGGCCTCGCTCAGCACCGCGCGCGTCCCGTCCGGCAGGCACCGGGGCAGGTTGCCCGGGATACCGCTGCCCGTGATGTGCGCCATGCCCTTCACCTTCACCGCCTGGCACAGCGCGAGCGCGTCCTTCACGTAGATGCGCGTGGGCTCCAACAGCGCGTCACCCAGCGGGCGGTCCAGCCCCAGGGGCGTCACGTCCAGCGGGAGCTTCGCGTCGTCCAGCAGCACCTTGCGCGCCAGCGAGTAGCCGTTGCTGTGCAGGCCCGACGACGTCAACCCGATGAGCGCATCCCCCGGCTTCACCGTCTTGCCGTCGATGATGGCCGAGCGCTCCACCACGCCCACGCAGAAGCCCGCGACGTCGTACTCGCCCCGCGCGTAGAAGCCCGGCATCTCCGCCGTCTCCCCGCCCAAGAGCGCGCACCCCGCCTGCTCGCACCCCAGCGCGATGCCCTTCACCACCTCCGCCGCCGCGTCCACCTCCAGCTTGCCGGTGGCGAAGTAGTCGAGGAAGGAGAGCGGCTCCGCGCCACAGGTGAGGATGTCGTTCACCGACATGGCGACGAGATCGATGCCCACCGTGTCATGGCGCCCCGCGAGGAAGGCCACCTTGAGCTTGGTGCCCACCCCGTCGGTGCCCGCCACCAGCACCGGCGCCTGGTACTTGCCGGGCGGCAGGGCGAACAGACCGCCGAACCCACCCACCCCGGCCAACACCTCGGGGCGCGTGGTGCGCGCGGCATGGGGCTTGATTCGTTCGACGAACGCGTCGCCGGCCTCGATGTCTACTCCGGACTGCTTGTAGGTCGTTCCCACGGGCCGGCCTTGTATCCCTCCCGGAGCCCCCTGTCTCGGGCCTCGGAGCCCCGGTGTCGGGTTTGCGGCTACCATGCCCCCCGGCATGAAGACCGTCCTGTCACGCCACCGCTTCGAAGTGCTCGCCCTCCTGGTGGCCGCGCTCTTCTGTGGCCTCCACGCCTGGGTGGAGGCCACGCCCGCCATCGGCCTCGTGTCCGACGGCGCTCCGCCCGTGCCCCTGCTGGTGCGCGGCGTCCACGTCCTCGAAGGCCGCGTCACCGACACCCAGTTCCGCCTGCGCGGCCCGCGCGCCCCCCACCCGGACGTCGCGGTGGTCGCCGTGGACGAGCGCAGCGTGCAACGGCACGGCCGCTGGCCCTGGCCCCGCGAGAAGCTGGCCCTGGCCATGGATCATCTGCGGGACGCGGGTGCCACCGCCGTCGGCCTGGACATGGTCTTCGCCGACGCGGACCCCGCTGCCGCGTCCCAGGTCCGCGCCGAGGCCGCCCGCACCCTGGACCGCGTGCTCCAGGAGACGCCGGAGGTCTTCACCGTGGCCCCGGCCCTCGCCACCTGGAGGAAGGAGCTGGCCGCGAGCGCCACCCACACCGGAGATGCCGCGCTGGCAGCCGCGCTCGCGCGCACGCCCCAGGCCGTGCAGGGCGTCATCGTCTATCCGTCCGGCGACCAGGCCCTCTTCGCGGCGCAGGAACAGGAGCGGGCCCCGCTCCTCGCGCCGCACCTGTTGCGCCATTTCTTCAGCCCCCTCACGCCCGCCGCCGGCATCGCGCACGACTTCGCCGGGGTGCCCGGGTGGCGCAACCACTCCGCGCAGACGCCGCTGCCGGAGCTGGCCCGCGCCAGCGCGCGCCTGGGCTTCTTCAGCGCCGTGCCCGACGCGGACGGGACCCTGCGCAGGCTGCCCCCGCTCGCGAAGCTCGAAGGGGCAGGGGGCTTCCTGCCGTCGCTCGATGTGCAGGTGGCCGCCGCCTACGTGGGCGCCGAGGCCGTGGAGCCGATGCTGGACGTGGACACGGGCCGGCTCGTGGGCCTGCGCCTGCGACGGCAGCACCATGCACACCGCTACGTCCCGCTGCCGGAGTCCGAGCCCTTCCTCCTGGTCAACTACCCGGGCGACGCCAGCGTCTTCCCCACGCTCAGCCTGGGGGACGTGGTGGACGGCCGGTTCGACGCGGCCGCCGTGCGCGGCAAGGCCGTGCTGGTGGGGCTCACCCTCACGGGCAACTTCGACCAGCGCGTGACGCCGTTCCGCGAGCTGGAGCCCGGCGTCTTCGTCCACGCGGCCGTCCTCTCCAACATCCTCCGGCAGGACTTCCTCACCCGGCCCGCCATGGCGTGGCGACTGGAGGCGGCCTTCATGCTCGCGGCGGCGTTGCTCCTGGCCCGGCTGCTGCCGCGCGTGCGCACCGCATGGATGCTGGTCGCGGCGGTGGTGCTCGTGGGCACGTACCTCCAGGTGGATCAGACCCTGTTCGGCATTGGCATCCAGGTGGCCACGGTGGTGCCCGTGGCCTCGCTGATGACCACCGCCGTGGGGCTCCTGTTCCTGAGCTACCTCTCCGTGGACCACGAGAAGGCCCGCCTGCGCCACGCGTTCCAGCACTACCTGGACGCGAGCGTGATGGAGCAGGTGCTCGCCCATCCGGAGCGGCTCAAGCTGGGCGGCGAGCGCAAGGAGCTCACCGTCCTCTTCTCCGACATCCGAGGCTTCACCACGCTGTCGGAGCGGCTGTCCCCGGAGCGCCTGGTCGCCCTGGTCAACGAGTACCTGACCCCGATGACGGACGTCGTCTTCCGGCACGGGGGCACGCTCGACAAGTACATCGGCGACGCCATCATGTGCTTCTGGGGCGCGCCGGTGGATCAACCGGACCACGCGCTGCGCTCCTGCCGCGCGGCGCTCGCGTTCCTGGACACGCTCCACACGCTCAACGCCCGCTGGCGCGAGTCCGGCCAGCCGGAGGTCGACATCGGCGTGGGCATCCACACCGGCTTCATGAACGTGGGCCACATGGGCACCCACGACCGGTTCAACTACACCGTGATGGGCGACGCGGTGAACCTCGCCTCCCGCCTGGAGGGCCTCAACAAGGAGTACGGCACCCGCGTCCTCATCTCCGAGCACACCCACGCGCTCGTGAAGGACCACGTCACCGCCCGCCGCCTGGGCGCCGTGCTCGTCAAGGGCAAACGCGAACCCGTGGGGCTCTACGAGCTGCGCGCCCTGGGAGCGCCTTCGCCCGCGGACGCGGAGGCCCTCGCCACCTTCGAGGACGCCCTGACGCGCTTCTCCGCCCGCGACTGGGACGGCGCCCAGGAGCGCTTCCAGGCCGTGCTTGCCCGCTGGCCAGAGGACCCCGTCTCACGCCGCTACCTGGACGCCGTGGCCGCCCACCGCCTCCAGCCGCCTCCCGGGGACTGGGACGGCGTCTTCACCGCGACGACCAAGTAGGTCGGGCGCAGGGCAGGGCGCCCAGGCAGCCGGCGATATCGCTCTCGCGATATTTGACCGGTGGGGTGGGGGCTGATTGACTCGTTGGTCAGATGGGCGCCGAGGAAACCCTCTTTCAAAGATTTGGCAAGGAGTTCCCCAAGGGCACCGAGCTCTTCCGTGAGGGAGAGATCGGCAAGGAGATGTTCGTCATCCAGTCGGGGAAGATCGCGATCTCCAAGCGCGTGCGCGACGTGGAGAAGGTCCTCGCCGTGCTGGGGCCGGGCGAATTCTTCGGGGAGATGGCCATCATCTCCAACAAGCCCCGGAACGCCTCCGCCGCAGTCTACGACGACGCGAAGCTGCTCGTCATCGACCCCAAGACGTTCGAGGCGATGATCCGCGGCAACGCGGAGATCGCCGTCCGGATGATCAAGAAGCTGGCCGAGCGCCTGTCGGAGGCGGACGCGCAGATCGAGAACCTGCTCCACGGGGACCCGGCCAGCCGCGTGGTCCACCAGATCCTCCAGGCCTGTCAGACGCGGGGCCGGCCGCTGGAGGAGGGCGTGGAGATCGACTTCGCGGTGCGCGAGATGCCCCGGCAGATCGGCGTGGGCGAGCCCGCCGTTCGCAGCATGTTGGACCGGATGGAGCGCGCGGGGCTCATCGAGCGCAGCGGTGACAGACTGACCGTGTATGACACGGCCCGGCTGCATGACTTCCTCAACTACCTCGAGATGAAGTGGAAGTTCGGAGACCTCTAGCGTGAAGCTGCAAGTCCTCGGGTGCCACGGTGGCGAGCTTCCCACGTGCAGGAGCACCTGCTTCCTCGTGGATGACGTGCTCGCGCTCGACGCGGGCGCACTCACCGGGACGCTCACGCTGGAGCAGCTCTGCAAGGTCGACGACATCCTCGTCGGCCACAGCCACTTCGACCACGTGAAGGACCTGCCGCTGCTCGCCGACCTGGTCATCGGCCGCAGGGACAGGCCCGTCACCATCCATGCCTCGCGAGAGTGCGCCAAGGCGCTGCGCGAGAACATGTTCAACAACGCCCTCTGGCCGGACTTCACCCGCATCCCCACGCGCCTGAAGCCCGTCCTCGCCATCAAGACCTTCCGCGCCGGCAGCACCTTCCAGGTAGGCCCCTACACCGTGAAGAGCGTGCCGGTGAGCCACCCCGTGGAGTCGTGCGCCTTCATCATCTCCGACGGGAAGTCCTCGCTCGCCATGAGCGGCGACACCGGCCCCACGGACAAGCTGTGGAAGGCCCTCAACGCCACGAAGGACCTGAAGGCGCTGCTCCTGGAGGCCAGCTTCCCCAACAGCCTCCAGGCCCTGGCGGACATCTCCGGCCACCTGACGCCCGCCACCGTGGGCTCGGAGCTGCGCAAGTTCGACCGCAACGGCGCCCAGGTGATGCTCTACCACCTGAAGCCCGCCTTCGTGACGCAGCTCAAGAAGGAGCTGGCCCCGCTGCCCGTCAACGTCCTGGAACTGGGCGAGACCTTCCAGTTCTAGCAGGCTTCTGGCCCCCGTCCCGCGGGGGTCGTGCCGCGGCGCGCCGTACGGGGGTATTGACGGTGGGCGGCAGGCGGATTAACCCCCGGTGCCCTCATGGCCTGGTTCTCCAAGAAGCCCCGCATCGCCGTCGAAGCCGAGCCCGCCGCAGAGCCCCAGCCGTCCCGCATGCAGGGCCTGTGGGCCAAGTGCGAGAGCTGCGACGAGATCATCTACCGTCAGGAGCTGGAGAAGAACTGGATGGTGTGTCCGCACTGCGAACACCACCACGCCTGGACGGCGCGCTCGCGGCTCGCGGCGACGTTGGATCCGGACTCCTTCGAGGAGTTCGACAAGGAGCTGGAGCCGCTGGATCCGCTCGGCTTCAGTGACACCAAGAAGTACAAGGACCGCCTGAAGTCCACGCGCAAGAACCTGGAAGAGAACGACGCGTTCATCTCCGGCGTGGGCCGCATCGAGGGCCACCAGGTCTCCCTGGGCTGCTTCCTCTTCGAGTTCATGGGCGGCTCCATGGGCTCGGTGGTGGGTGAGAAGGTGACGCGCGTGTTCGAGCGCGCCTACGAGCTCAAGTGCCCCGCGCTGGTGTTCTCCGCCTCCGGCGGCGCGCGCATGCAGGAGGGCATCTTCTCCCTGATGCAGATGGCGAAGACGTCCGCGGCCATCGCGCGCTTCCGCAACAGCGGCAAGCCGTACGTGTCGGTGATGCTCAACCCCACCACCGGCGGCGTGGCCGCGTCCTTCTCCTGGCTGGGCGACATCATCCTCGCGGAGCCGCGCGCCCTCATCGGCTTCGCGGGCCCGCGCGTCATCGAGCAGACCATCCGCCAGAAGCTGCCGGAGGGCTTCCAGCGCTCGGAGTTCCTGCTGGAGCACGGGATGATCGACGCCATCGTCCACCGCAAGGAGCTGCGCACGAAGCTGGGCCAGATCCTCGGCCTGCTGGGGTAGGGCGCCCCTCATGGACGCGCCCTCCACCCCCGAGGAGGCCCTGCGCTTCTTCCAGGCGCTCAACCCCTCCGGCATCAAGCTGGGGCTGGAGCGGGTGAAGGACGCGCTGGCCGCGCTGGACCACCCGGAGCGCGACTACCCGGCGCTGCACGTCGCCGGCACCAACGGCAAGGGCAGCACCTGCGCCTTCGTGGCCAGCGCGCTCCAGGCCGCGGGCCACCGGGTGGGGCTCTACACGTCGCCGCACCTGGTGCGCGTCAACGAGCGCATCCGCGTCGCGGGCGACGACATCCCGGACGACGTCTTCGGGCAGCGCATCCTGGAGGTCCTGGAGCGCTACCCCTCCGCGCTGTCGGATCCGATGACGTACTTCGAGTTCGGCACCGTGGTCGCCCTCTGGCACTTCTCCCGCGAGCGCGTGGACGTGGCGGTGCTGGAGACGGGCCTGGGCGGACGGCTGGACGCCACCAGCGCCGCGAACCCCGTCGTGACGTGCGTCACCCCCGTGTCCTTCGACCACATGGAGTACCTGGGCCACACGCTCCGGGAGATCGCCGGGGAGAAGGCGGGCATCTTCAAGGCGGGCGTGCCGGTGGTGCTCTCGCGGCAGGACCCCGAGGCCCTGGACATGCTCCTGCTCCGCGCGGAGCAGCTCGGCGTCCCGGTCCGCCTGGAGGGGCGCGACTTCGAGTTCGACGTGCGCGACACCGGCAGGCTTGCGTACCAGGGGCTCGCCTGGACGCTCGAGGACCTGACCCTGTCCCTGCGGGGGCCCTACCAGCGACAGAACGCCGCGGTAGCGCTGGCCTGCCTGGAAGAGCTCCAGGCCCGGGGCGTGGCGGTGACCCCGGAGGCCGCCCGCGTGGGGCTGGCCACGGCGCGCTGGCCCGGCCGGCTGGAAGAGGTGGCGGCGCGTCCCCCGGTGGTGGTGGACGGCGCGCACAACCCGGCGGGCGTGGCGGTGCTGCTGGAGGCCCTGCGCGCGCTCTACGCGGGCCGGCCCCTGCACCTCGTGTTCGGCGTGGTGGCGGACAAGGACCGCGGTCCGATGATGCGCGCCCTCTTTCCGCTGGCGACCTCCGTCCACCTCACGCCCCTGGACACGTCCCGCTCGCTCGCCCCGGAGCGCTACGCCGACGAAGCGCGGGCCTTGTGTTCACGGGTCGTCGTGCACGGCTCCCTGGAGGAGGCCCTCGCGGGTGCGCGGGTGGATGCGGACGGCACCGCGGACGGGCTCGTGTTGTGCACGGGCTCATTGTTCCTGGTAGGTGCGGTGAAACGATTGCTCGCACGAAACCTTGGCGCGATGCAGCACCGGCAGTAACTTTGAAACATGCGCTTGCCGGACTGGAGATCGGCTCTACCAGGCCCTCCGATGCCCACCGTCGAT
Organism: Corallococcus llansteffanensis; assembly: GCF_003612055.1. Lineage (GTDB taxonomy): Bacteria > Myxococcota > Myxococcia > Myxococcales > Myxococcaceae > Corallococcus > Corallococcus llansteffanensis. Next base: position 11,525 of record NZ_RAWB01000122.1, on the reverse strand, counting down.
GAAGTCGACTTCCGGCAACTGTACTCAAAGACGAACTACGTGGTGGAGACGGCGGACGGATGGTCGCTTGTCATCACGCGCTACCGGCCGGTGAAACAGGCCTTCGCGCAGCCGCTGTTCGGTGAGCCCCTGTTGCTGGTGCACGGCTTCTCCCAGAACCGGCACACCTGGACGAGCGGCCAGTTCGTCAAGAACCTCCTCTTCTTCGGCGTGGACATCCACATCCTGGAGCTGCGCGGGCACGGCAAGAGCTCCATCGCCTTCCAGAAGGAGCGCGCCGAGCGCTTCAAGCGCCCGCTGCCCACGGACCTGGACTACGGCTGGGACCTGGACAGCTACTTCCTCTACGACCTGCCGGCGGCCGTCTCCGGCGTCAAGCGCATCACCCGGCGCGAGCGCGTCTTCTACTGCGGCCACTCCATGGGCGGCATGCTGGGCTACGGCTACGCCGGCATCCACGACGACTTCGAGGGGCTCATCACCATTGGCGCCCCCGCGGACCTGGGGCGTGGCTTCATGCTGCTGCGCATGCTGGCGCACGGCTCGCCGCTCGTGGCGAGCGCGGTGGACCTCACCCTGGGGGGCATGAACCTGGAGCGCCGGGCGAGCGCGTTCGGCAAGGGGCTCCTGGCGAAGGGAGCGGGCGTCTTCAGCCCCAGGCTCCAGAAGCGCCTGGCGGCGGATACCCCCAAGTCGCTCGTCTTCAACGCGGTGCCGGTGGACGTCGTCCTCAAGTTCGTGGAGCGGCAGCTCGCGCAGGCGGATGACTCGCCGCTGTATCAACGTTTCACGCGCAAGCTGAACCGGCTCGTCAACACCGAGCGCGTCAGCCGCGACGACATCCGCTGGCTCCTGCGCGAGGGCGGCGAGCGCGAGCCGCGCAAGGTGATCGAGCAGTTCGCCCGGTGGATTCGCCGGGGCGAGATGGTCTGCTACCGCACCGACTACGACTTCAAGCGCGGCTTCGGGAAGATTGAGATCCCCATGGCCATCATCTTCGGGGACCTGGATCCGCTGGCGTCGGTGGAGTCCACCCGCAGTGTGTATCGCGCCGCCAGGAGCGAGTACCTCCTGTGGCGGCCGGTGAAGGGCAACAGCCACGTCGAGCTCACCATGGGGCACGACATCCGGCAGATCTGCTACGACATCAAGAATCTCATTGAATACACACGCACGCACCGCACGCGTTCGCCCGTGCTGCCCCGCTTGCGTTGAAGCTCGGACGTTCCCGCCGGCCTGAAAAGTTGGAGCGCCCCGGCTGCGTGCTAGCTTCCCGCCCCTCTGGCGAACGTCAACGGGAGTGGTCGATGAAGGCCTTTGCGGTGTCGCTGCTCGGATGGGTGCTCGTGCCCCTGGTGGCGCTGGCGCAGCAGTCGGCGCCGGCGGACCTCAACACCATCACCGGCATCACCGTCAGCGGTGGGACGGTGGAGATCTCCGGCAACAAGAAGCCGGACTTCAACAGCTTCACCATGACGGACCCGCCCCGGCTCGTCATCGACGTGTCCGGCGCCGTCTTCCAGGGCGTGGACGCCGAGATCCCGGTGGCCAACGGCACCGTGACGGGCATCCGCACCGCCATGTACGGCACGGAGTCCGCGTCCATCGCGCGCATCCTCATCGGCTATGAGCGCGAGGTGGAGACGGACATCCAGGCCGCCGGCAGCAAGCTGGTGGTGAAGGTCCTGGGCGCCGGAGGGGGCACCGCGGTCGCCGCCAACACGCCGCCTCCGCAGCAGCAGCAGGGCACGGCGGAGATCGCCTCCGCGACCAACACCCCCACGGGCGCCAATGCCCAGGACGCGGCCCGCGCCGCCGCGTCGGACCGCGACGCGCAGGACAAGGCCGCGAAGGCCGCCGCCGACGCCGCCCGCGCGGACCGCGAGAACCAGGAGAAGGCCGCCGCCGAGGCCGCCGCCCGCGCCAAGGAGGACGCCGAGTCCGAGCGCAAGAAGCAGGAGGAGGCGCGGCTCGCCTCGCAGCGCCAGGACGCCGAGCGCCGCGCGGCGGAAGAGGCCGCCATCGCCGAGCGCAAGCGCCAGGAGGAGGACGCCCGCGTCGCCGCGAAGCGCGCGGAGGACGAGCGCCGCGCCACCGAACAGGCCGCCGCCGAGGCGAAGCGCCAGCAGGCCGAACAGGCCCAGGCGTCCGCGAAGAGCTCGGCCGAGGAGCGCCGCGCCGCCGCGCAGGCCGCCGCCGAGGCGAAGCGCGCGGAAGCCCAGGCCGCCGCCGAGGCGAAGCGCCAGCAGGCCGAGGAGGCCCGCACCGCCGCCGCCGATGCGAAGCGTCAGAAGGCCGAGGAGGCCCAGGCCGCCGCCCAGGCCCGCCGCGAGGAGCAGCAGCAGGCCCGCGTCGCCGCCGCCGAGGCGAAGCGCCAGCAGGCCGCCGAGGCCCGCGAGCGCCGCCAGGAGCGCACGGTGGCCTCCCGCGAGTCCACCGCGCGCCCCAGCCAGGGCAGCGCCGCCGCCGCGCCGCGAGAGGCCCGGCAGAGCGGTGGGGGCTCCGCGTCCTCGCGTCGCAAGACGATGACGCTGGTGGGCTTCCAGCAGCAGCCGGACAGCTCGCGCGTGTTCGTGCGCACCAACGAGCCCGTGCGCTACACCGTGAACGACGCCGGCAACCAGGTGGTGCTGGAGCTGGAGAACACGCGCGTGGTGGAGTCCAACAACACGCTGCCCCTGGACACGCACTTCTTCCCGTCGGCGGTGTCGCGCGTGGAGGCGGTCCCCGGCGCGGGCCACACCGTGCGCGTCGTCATCCAGCTGAAGCAGGGGGTTCGCTACCAGACACGTCAGGAAGGCGGGCTCATCACCCTCGACTTCCCGCGCCCGGGCCGGTAGGACGGGCAGGGCGCCGTTGCCGGCACGGCGCCCACCGCCGACCCACCCCGCATGACCTTCCTTGCTCCGGTCGCCCTGACGCTCCTGGTGTCGGCCCAGATTCCGCTGGCCACCCAGGTGGAGCTGCCCACCGGCGAGGTGGTGGAGCTGGCGGCCGACTACGTCATCTACGAGTCGGACATCCTCACCGCGCGCGGCCACTGCGAGCTCAGAAGCGGCCCCAACGTCCTGCGCGCGGACGAGGTGACGTACAGCGAGGCCACCCAGGTGGCCACCGCCACCGGCAACGTGATGTTCGTCAGCGGCATGATGGCCGCCATCGCGGACGACGTGCGCGTGGACCTGCGCTCCAACGAGGCCAGCGTGAAGGGCGGCCTCTTCATGCAGAAGAAGGGCGTCACCCCCGAAGCCCTCCAGGCCGCCAAGACCCCGGAGGAGTTGCGCAAGCTGGGGGAGACGCCCGTCCTGATGAGCGGCACGCGCATCCGCCGCACCGGGGAGGCGGCCTTCTCCGTGGACGGGCTCGCCTTCACCCCGTGCCAGTGCGGCCCGGGTGAGCCGGGCTGGCGCGTGGAGGCCAAGGAGGCCAACGTCGTCATGGGCGAGCGGGCCATCCTCACCTGGCCCGTGGTGTACGTGCGCTCCGTGCCGGTGTTCGCGCTGCCGTGGCTGTACCTGCCCCTGGCCGAGCGGCGCACGGGCCTGCTGATTCCGCGGCCGTCCAACTCCGGGCTCAACGGCTTCGCGCTGGACGTGCCCGTCTTCGTCACGCTGGGGGAGAGCTACGACCTCACCTTCACCCCGGGCTACTACACGGGCGGCGGGGACGTGGACGGCCCGTTCAAGGACGCGGAAGGCAAGCCCATCCGCGAGACGCGCCCCAACGGCGTGAAGGGGCCCCGGCTGCTCACCGAGTTCCGCTACGTCCCCAGCGACCGCACGCGGGGCCGCGCCACGCTGGGCTTCCTCTACGACCTGCGGCCCCGCCTGGATCCCATCACCTGGGGGTTCTTCCGGGTCTACGACCGGTCCAACCCGGATGCGCCGGTGCAGACGCAGGAGATCGTCCAGGACCGGCGCGGGCTGCGCGGCGAGGCGTCCTGGCAGCACACGCAGGACCTGGGTGACGGCTGGCACGACCGGGTGGACGCGTACTTCGTGTCGGACGGCTTCTACACGCGCGACCTCACCGCCGACGTGCTCGTGCAGAACTACAGCTACCTGCGCAGCACGGCCGTCGTGTACCAGCGCCAGGATGACCGCTACCTGGGCCTGGACGTGTCGCTGCGCCAGGACCTGCGCTACCCGTTCCGCTTCTTCCGGCCGAACACCATCCCCGCGGAGGCCACCCCGAACAACGTGGCGGTGGACCCGCATGGCCCGACGACCTTCCAGCGGCTGCCGGGAGTCACCCTCGCGCTGCCGGACCGGCCCCTGTTCGGGGGGCTCGCGACGGGCGGGCTGCAGGTGGAGTACAGCCGGCTTTCGCCCCTGCGCAGCGCCTACGCGGATGACGGCCGGGACGGGACCTTCGCGCCCTACGGCCTGTGGCGCCCCGCGTCCGCGCCGCTGAACTTCAACTACTTCGCGCTGCCCAAGGACGACCTGGAGGGCAACGGCCTCTTCGACGCCACGGAGCGCGAAGCGCGCGACCGCGTGTCGCTGCGCTCGCGCGTGTCCACCTCCTACGGGCTGGGCACCTGGGCCCGGCTGACGCCCTCGGTGGGAGTGCGTCAGGACGTCGCCGTGGGCGAGTTCTCCGGCCGCACCTATCAGCGCGGCTACCCCCTGGCGGACCTGGTGCTGGACTCGCAGCTGGCCCGCACCTTCACGGACAAGGACACGCTCTACCGCCACACGCTCTCGCCGTCGGTGGCCCTGCGCTACGTGCCCGGCGGCTGGGGCCGGGGCTTCATCGCCACGAGGCCGGAGGGCTCCGGCACCGTCCCGCTCCTCTACGACGAGCTCGACGCCGCCGTGCCGCTCCAGCCCGACGGCAGCGTGCGCGGCTTCCTCCACGCCGTGGTGGCCGTGGACCAGACGCTGCGCGTGCGCAAGGGCCCCACGAACCGCGAACCGCTGCGCCTGCGCGTCGGCCAGGGGTTCGACCTGTCCCGCCATGCCCCCGTCGCGGGCCGCGACACCGTGCGCGGCGGCGTGCTGCGCGACACCTTCGCGCGCCTCTCCGCCAGCGCCGGCGTCCTCACCGCGGGCGGGCTCGTGCGCATGGACCCCACGACGGGGGACATCACGCAGCTGGGCGCCGACTTCACCATCGACAACGGCCGGGGCAACGCGCTGTACGCGCGCTATGACGACCTGCTCGCCGTGAAGCAGCTGTCCCTGGACAGGGGCCTGGATCCTTTCGCCCAGGGCCCCGACTTCGTGCGCCGGGGCGTGGACATGTTCGTGGGAGACGCACCTCGCCCCCTGCCATCCCACACCGATCAGCCCGACCCCTCTCCGACCGAACGGGCCCAGGCCCTCACTGTAGGTACGCGAATCAAACTCGGATTCGGGCTCGGGTTGCGATACGAAGCATTGGTGCAGCCTCTGTATAAGGACTTGAATTCCCAGGAAAGTCAGCCCCTTGCACAGCAGACCTTCGGCGTGTCCTATGGACCGGCGTGTGACTGCTGGCGAATCGAGGGGGTGATGATCCTGCGGCGCAATCAGTCGCCGGAATTCGCCGGCATCAACCTGAGTGTCGCCGGCTTCGGGTCCTTTGGTTCAGGTGGGTAGGAATCACCCGCCGTGCGCGATGGTTGCACTCACCTCGGAACATTCCCCTCCCCCAGGAGAAGTCTTTCGTGTCGGACCTCGGAAAAAGAATTGGCCAGCGCATTCGCGAGCTTCGCACGCAGCGCCCGGAGCGATGGACGCAGGAAGAGCTCGCAGAGCGCGCACAGATCAGCGTGTCCTTCCTGTCGATGATCGAGCGCGGCGAGCGTGTACCCCATGTGGAGACCCTCGCGGCGCTCTCCAATGCCCTCAGTGTCAGTCTCGGTGAGCTCTTCACGGGCACCGAACAGACCCCCGCACAGACGGAGGACCTGCTGCGTCCCCTGTCGGACTTCGCCCGCGCCCGGGGCCTCAACGCCCGCGACGTGGACCGTCTCCTGGGCGTGGCCCGGGTGATGTTTAACGGCTCGGCTGCCTGAAGTCCCTCCAGGCAGGCCCCTGCCCGTGAGTGCCTTCCGCCCGCCACCCCCTCGGCGTGGCGGGAGGCCCCACGTAAGGATTGACGTCGGAGCCCTGCGTCCGTAGCGTGGCTGATTGATTCTTGAATCAACCAGCCGTGGAGGACGCGTGGGCCAGCAGAAGTCGGCGCCAGAAGGCGGGACGCGGGAGAGCGAGCGTCGCCGGACCATCCTGCGTGCCGCCATCGACGTGTTCGCCCGCAAGGGCTACCACGGCTGCCGCATCGCGGACGTCGCCAAGGAGGCGGGCGTCGCGTACGGGCTCGTCTACCACTACTTCAAGAACAAGGACGAGCTGCTGGAGACCGTCTTCGAGACGGGCTGGAGCGGCTTCATCGCCCGCGCGCGCCTGGTCGCGGAGAGCGAAGGTCCGCTCGTGGAGAAGGTGCGCCGCATCGCGGACGTGGCCTTCGAGGCCTACCGCGTCGACCCGCGCGCGGTGAAGGTCCTCATCCTGGAGATCGCCCGCAGTCCTGCGGGTGCCCGCATCAACCGGCAGACGGCCTTCGTGGACGTCATCCGCCTGAGCGCGCAGATGTTCACGCGCGCGAAGGAGGCGGGTGAATTGCGCCCGGACGTGGACCCGCTGCTGGCCTCCGCGCTGCTCTTCGGCTCCATCGAGATGGGCCTCACGGCCTTCGTCGTGGGGCTCGCGGACGCGCGCGACACGGTGATGCTGGAGCGCGCCAAGGCGCAGATCGCCGACTCCTTCCTTCACGGCGTCCTCGTCTCCCGGAGTGAGCCGCCGCAGGGCGAGCTTCCGAAGAGCGAGGCCTCTCCAGAGGTGTCCCCATGGAAGCGGGAGAAGTCCGGTACGAAGTCCAAGGCCCCCAAGCGCACCTGACCATCGACCGGCCGAAGGCGCGCAACGCGCTGTCGCCGGGCGTCATCCAGGGACTCAGCGACGCGCTGGAGCGCGCGGACGCGGACCCCGCCGTGCGCGTGCTCGTGCTCACCGGCGCGGGGGAGAAGGCGTTCTGCGCGGGCGGGGACCTGGGACAGTTCGGCGGAGACGGCGGCTTCCTGGCCACCCACGAGGGCCGGCGTGCCTACGGGCGGCTGCTCACGCGCTTCCAGGACGTGCGCAAGCCTACCGTGGCCCGGGTGAACGGACATGCGCTGGCGGGCGGGCTGGGTCTGGTGCTCGCGTGCGACCTGGCCGTCGCCGTGGAGGGCGCGGACCTGGGCACCCCTGAAATCGACGTGGGGCTCTTCCCCATGATGATGATGGCGCTCCTGCAGCGGCACCTGGGCCGCAAGCGCGCCCTGGAGCTGGTGCTCACCGGGGACCGGCTGCCCGCGCGCGAGGCGCTGGCGCTGGGGCTGCTCAACCGGGTGGTGCCGGCCGCGGAGCTGGACGCCACGGTGGCCACGCTCGCGGGGAAGCTCGCCGGCAAGAGCCAGGCGGTGCTGGCCCTGGGCCGCCGCGCCTTCTTCACCGCGGAGGACCTGCCGCTGCCGGCCGCGCTGGAGTTCCTGGCGTCGCAGCTGTCGCTCAACGTGCTCTCGGACGACACGGCCGAGGGCGTGACGGCCTTCCTGGAGAAGCGCCCCCCGCAGTGGAAGGACCGCTGAAACCCCTTCGCAGCTTTTCCCCCAACGGCTTCTCCTGAAGGAGGTCTCGATCCATGGCTTCGATGAACGACAAGGTCATCGTGACGTGCGCGCTGGACGGCGTGCTGACGAAGCGCGAGCAGTGTCCCTACATCCCGTACTCGCCGGAGGAGCTGGGCGAGGAGGCCCGCCGCGCGTACGAGGCGGGCGCGGCGGTGGTCCACATCCACGCGAGAGATCCCGTGACGGGCGACCAGTCGTGGAGCAAGGACATCTACCGGCAGATCCGCGACGAGGTGCGGAAGCGCAGCCCCATCATCGTCAACTTCTCCACCGGCGGCTTCAACATGGGCGTGGAGTCCGACGATGAGAAGCGCTCGCGCCTGGAGTACGTGCACGAGGTGGGGCCGGAGATGGCCGCGCTCAACATGGGCTCGATGAACTACGCGAAGTATTCAGAGAAGCGCAAAGGCTTCGTCTTCGACTTCGTGTTCCCCAACCCCTTCTCCGACATCCTGATGGCCGCGGAGGCGATGAAGCGCGGCGGCAGCAAGCCGGAGCTGGAGTGCTTCGACGTGGGGCACATCCACAACGCGCAGCCGCTCCTGGCCATGGGCGCGCTCAAGCCGCCGCTCCAGTACAGCTTCGTGATGGGCGTCCTGGGCGGCGTCGCGCCCACGGCGGAGAACCTGGCGCACATGGCGCGGCAGGTGGGCCCCACCGACACCTGGGAGGTGATTGGCATCTCCCGCGTGCAGTGGCCGCTCTTGATGGCCGCGCTGGTGCTGGGCGGCAACATCCGCGTGGGCCTGGAGGACAACTTCTACCTGGACACCCAGGGCAAGGAGATGGCCAAGGGCAACGGCCCGCTGGTGGAGAAGGCCGTGCGCATGGCCCGCGACGCCGGCCGCGAGCCCATGACACCCGATGAGGCGCGCCGCGCGCTAGGGATTCCCCAGGCCTGGTGAGCTGGTCGCGACGCCCGGCGTCTCCTGCGCGCCCAGGAAGTCCAGCTTGAGCAGCGTCTGGCCATCCACCCACCGGTCGTCCGCCTTCACGCCCCAGTGGAGGTGGGGGCCGGTGACTCGGCCGGTGCTGCCCACGAGGCCCAGCTCGTCGCCCACCTTCACCTTCGCGCCGTCCTTCACGTGGATGCGCGACAGGTGGAAGTACGCGGTGTAGAGCCCCGCGCCGTGGTGCACGAGCACGGTGTTGCCGGAGGCGTAGTTGTCGCGCGCCATCACCACCGTGCCGTCGTTGGCGGCGAGCACCGGCGCGCCCGGGTCTCCGTCCAGGTCCACGCCGAAGTGCTGGCTCTGCAGCTTGCCGTTGAACGAGCGCCGGTCGCCGAAGGGCGCCGTCACCTCGTCCTTGCGGGGCCACGCGAAGTTCTGCCCGAACAGCGGCGCGCGGAACGGCTGCGCGAACGCCGCGGCGAACGCCTTGCGGTCCGCCTCCATGCGCGCCTTCACCGACTTGGGCGGCGACACGTACTTGCTGGCCACGCGCAGCTCTCGCTCGCGGTAGCCCGGCGCGCCCACCTCCAGCGAGCCCGACAGCGCCACCGGCAGGCCCCGGCCGGGGGCCATCACGTCCACGCCCACCGTGCCGGCGGGCTGCTCCACCGGGAGGCTGGTGAGGGCCGCGTAGCCGTCCTGCCACGCGAAGAAGCGCAGCGGCCGGCCGTCGAGCGTCCCCGTGGGCAGCCCGGACGCGCCGCGCACCGTCACCAGCACGGGGTCTCCCGGCTTCGCGCTGACGGGCTGCAGCGACAGGTGGGGGCCGCTGACGGGCTTCACCGGCAGCGGCGCCATCTCTCCCCGGGCGACGGCCGGAGGGGAGGCGGGCGACGGGGTGGCCAGCACCGAGGGACCGGAGGCGAGCAGGGTGAGGAGCAGGAAGCGGGACGCGGAATGATTCCGGGCGGGCATGGGCCGTTCTTTACACCACACACGCGCGGAACCTTCCCGGAGCGGCGTCACGGGTGTTGGTTGTCTGCTTCTCTGCTTTGAAGGGCTCGGCCGGATGCCTCCTGGTGGACGTCCGGCCGGCCGTCCCGGAGGCGGGCGTCGAAAGCGTGACATTGTCGGTACTTGCGTGCCCTGGGAGGCGAAAGCTTGTTCTTGGCCGGACGAGCGGCAGGCAGCCTTCCCGGTTCCACGGTGTCAAGGCGTTACGGACGACGAGGGGCTCCCTAGCTTCAGTCCATCAACGCAGCGCATCGATTTCGGAAAGGAGAGCGCGCATGCCTCGCTCCTACAGCTTCGACCACTTCCAGGTTCCCAAGACGCTCCCCGTGCAGAAGCGCGGCCTGCGGCAGCGCGACAAGGAGCAGCTGGTCCAGTCCTCGCGGGTGACGGTGGACGACCACGAGGGTGTCCACTACGGCAAGAGCCACGCGCAGACGGAGGAGATCTTGATGGCGCGCAAGATGGAGCTCCAGCTCGAGGAGCTGGCCCGTCCGGAGCCCGACGCCAAGTTCTCCCACGCGCAGCCGGCGCGCGCGAACGCCAGGAAGCAGCGGCAGGAGGCCGCGGTGCCCGCCATCGGGACGACGGCGCCCATCGGTGCCCTGCCCACCACGAAGGAGCCGCTGCCCTCGCAGGGCGGGCTGTCGGACCTCGTCGGCGACGCGCGCCGGCAGCTCAAGGCCATCCAGACGGGCGTGGGCGACGTGGCGTCAGCCGTGCAGCGGCTGGCCTCGCTGCCCCTGGAGGTGGTGCGGCTGGCGGCCCGGCGGATCATCCCGGCCTGAGAGAGGGGAGGGTGGACGACGCGTGGAGCTGACCCTCGTCTCCTACAACATCCACAGCGGCATCGGCGTGGACGGGGCCTTTGACCTGTCCCGCGTGGGCGCGGTGCTCCGCGAGGTGAACGCGGACATCGTCGCCCTGCAGGAGGTCGGTGACTTCCGGGGCAAGACGTCCCGGGAGGACCAGCCGGAGCACCTGGCGGAGATGCTGGGCATGCACATGGCGTTCGGACCCAACGTGGTCCGCAACGGCCGGCGCTACGGCAACGCCATCCTGAGCCGGCTGCCGGTGCTCAAATCGAAGAACTACGACCTGAGCGTGGCGGGCCGCGAGCCCCGGGGCGCGCTCCGGTGCGACCTGGACCTGGGGGACAGCAAGCAGCTCCATGTCTTCTGCCTCCACCTGGGCCTGTCGGTGAGTGAACGGCGGCGGCAGGAGTCGCTCCTGCTGTCCGCCGACCTGCTCCGGGACGCGGCGCGCAAGGACCCCATGGTGGTGTGCGGGGACTTCAACTCCTGGGGCAACGGGCCGGTGTCGTCGCTGGTGCGGGAGGCCATCCACGACGCCGCGTTCGAACTGGGCGCCGCCGCGCGCACCTACCCGACGCGGCTGCCCCTGTTCCGGTTGGATCGCATCTACGTGGACTCAGGCGTGCGGCCGGTGTCGGTGACGCCGCACCGCACGCCGCTCAGTCGGGTGGCGTCGGACCACCTGCCGCTGGTGATGCGCTTCGAGGCGCCCATCTCCGTGCAGCCGCCCATCGCGCCACCGGTGCAGCTGATCGGCTAGGCTCCACCGGGTCCGGAGGGTTCTCGCGTTGAGTGGCCGACGCTTGCGAACGCCGGACAGTTTTCTCGCGCCGTGGTTGTCGCGGCGCGGAGGGGTGCCTAGGTTGGCGCCCACGCGCACAGGACGTGAGCGTCGGCCGGAGAGCGCATGCACGTGGGCAGTGAACAGACGGATCGCGGCGTCGCCGCACTCGTCGGGCGCATGGCGGACGGCTTCAGCAAGCTGGTGACGCAGCACCTGCAGTTGGCGCGGCTGGAGATCGCGGAGGACGCGAAGGCGGTGGGCCTGGACGTGGCGAGCATCGCCGTGTTCGTGCCCTTCCTCCTCGTGGGCTACGCGTTCGTCTGCGGGGCGCTGGCGGCCGTCCTGGCCACGTGGCTGGGGTGGGC
>NZ_RAWB01001228.1 GCF_003612055.1 Corallococcus llansteffanensis | reverse complement strand
CAGTAAGCCAGCCGGCACTCCCTGATGCTCTCGCGCGCCCACACCCTCGCCCGCCTCACCGCGATGCTGCTCGTCGCGATCTGGGGTGCCCAGCCGCTGGGTCTGACGCTGCACGTGGAGCAGCACGCGCACTTCTTCTGTCCGCAACACCAGTCGTTCGAAGAGGACGCGCGGCGCGCGAACCCCACGCTGTCCCGGTTCGCCGAGCGCGCCCCCGCGTTCGCCTCCGTGCCGCCCGCGGTGGCGGACGCGCCGGGCCTCAACCACGAGACGTGCCCACTGCTCACGGCCGCCCCGCAGGCCGGGGCGCTGCTCGCGGGGGACGTGGTCCAGGTATCGTCGGGCGTGGAGCGCAGCCACCCGGCCACCGCCCCTCCCCGCTCCTTCGCGC
>NZ_RAWB01001227.1 GCF_003612055.1 Corallococcus llansteffanensis | reverse complement strand
AGCACATCGTGATCCTCATGCAGGAAAACCGCTCGTTCGATCATTACTTCGGCACGCTCCGTGGCGTGCGCGGGTATGGCGATACGCGTACCGTCACGCTGCCGAGCGGCAAGAGCGTGTGGCATCAGCCGGTGGCCGGCGGCGCGGGCGAGGTGCTGCCGTTCCGCCCGAGCGCGCCTGATCTCGGCCTGCAGTTCCTGCAAGACTTGCCGCACGGCTGGAACGACACGCACCTTGCCGTCAACGGCGGGCGTTACGATGGCTGGGTCCCACACAAGGGCACCACGACGATGGCGTACCTGACGCGCCAGGACATTCCGTTCCACTATGCGCTGGCCGACGCCTTCACCATCTGCGACGCCTATCACTGCGCCACGCCCACGTCGACCGACC
>NZ_RAWB01001226.1 GCF_003612055.1 Corallococcus llansteffanensis | reverse complement strand
TCCTGGAGCCGAGGCGGCGGTGAATTTCTTCAAAGCATCTGTCGGCCTGGAAGTGGCAGCGGCCGAGGCGGCTGAAGAGGCCGGCGCGAGCCGAATCCTCATGCCAAGTGACGTGGGCGCCCTGGACACCACGACACGCTGAAGCTCCTCTGTCCGGGTGAGATGCGTCGGCGTGTGCCGACAGTCATTTCGGTACAGTCCTACAAAACGGTACGGGCGGAGATCGACATTCCGCCCGTGCGCGTCTCTCTACACTTCCTACATGCCTATCAACCATGTAGGAGGTCGTCATGTCCTATCTCGTTGCGTGGCTCTTGGGTGTTCCCGCGCTTGTGTTGCTGGTGATCTGGCTGTTCGTGCATTAACGCGCAGCTTCGCTTACCCCCATACAAC
>NZ_RAWB01001225.1 GCF_003612055.1 Corallococcus llansteffanensis | reverse complement strand
GCAGTAGAATATGCGAAATAATTTTTGTCTCCCTCACAAATTAGTGAGGGAGCTTTTTTAAGTTGTAGTCTCAATCTAATTAGACAGCACTTTATCGGTAATAACTATAGTAAACAGTGGTTATTTGAAAGTAAGACGGACCTTATATTAAATAAGAAGTTATTGCTTTTAATAAAAATGTTTTAGGCTTCGTAATTACTATATTTATATTATGTAAACCTATAAAGATGATTGCTTTTCTATCCAATAAAAAAGAAGAGGAGATGTAACACATCTTCTCTTCTGCAATATTAATTAGGATTTATTTCTAAGTTGAGTTATTTTAATTGTAAATCTGTTTTCTTTAATTCTTTTATAACTTCTGCAGTATCATAACAATTTGTTGCAATTGTTG
>NZ_RAWB01001224.1 GCF_003612055.1 Corallococcus llansteffanensis | reverse complement strand
ACAGACTGCAGTGGCTATGCCGCACCCCGTAGGGTTATTTGCGATCCGATAAATAGCGAAAACAACAGGGGAACGTTGCGCGAGTGAAACGTCGAGTGCGTTGCGGGGACGGACCCAACCGCTTAAGTCGATACGCCCTCGGCCTGGCACACGTCTGGGGAGAGGCCCGTGAAAAAGACAATCTATTTGTGGGTAGCAATGGGCGAGATCTTCGTTGGCAGCACTCAGGCGCAGGAGATATTTTTGCAAGGTGGTACACAGGGTGCAGGCATTGGAGCGGCGATAAGCTTCAACTCGATGCTTGGTGCGCATATCGATTTCAACGCGATCAACCTGTCGCACAACTTCAGCTTCGGCGGCAATCGCTATCAGGACGACATTCGACTTCGCCAGGG
>NZ_RAWB01001223.1 GCF_003612055.1 Corallococcus llansteffanensis | reverse complement strand
GGCCGTACCGCTCTCAACGTCAATGGCTCGATGACGGCCGGGGCGATCACTAGCCAGTTGCTGGGGCAGACCGATCGCAGTGTCTTCGATGCTGCCGATGACGTGGAGATGGCGCACCGCTGATCTGCGCGTCGAAATAAAAAATGCCGGCCATGGGGTCGGAATTTTTTTGAGGGCGAGGCGGCTCAGATCGGCGTCTGCGCCAGCTCGGTCAGCAGTTCCATGAACGCGCTGGCCAGTTCGCTGGGTGTGGCGACGCTTCTGCGCAGCAGGCCGACGGGCTCCTTGGTGCCCGACGTGGCAGTGTCCAGACGGGCAAGTTGACCATGCGCCAGGTCGTCGCCCGCAGCGCGCTCGGGGGTGATCCACACCGCATCGGATCGGCACGCCAGCAACCGTGCGA
>NZ_RAWB01001222.1 GCF_003612055.1 Corallococcus llansteffanensis | reverse complement strand
CCTTGAGCCACAAGCACGCGGAGGAGCGGATCCTCCCGTACCGGGGTCGCTTCGTGGGGGGCTGCGAGGCGCGGGGCTACACGCGCAAGCAGGCGGAGGAGTGGTTCGATCACTTCCGGGGCTTCGCGCACTACGGGTTCCCGGAGAGCCACTCGGCGAGCTTCGCGTTGATTGCCTATGCGTCCAGTTGGCTGAAGTGCCACTACCCGGCGGCGTTCACGGCGGCGCTGCTCAACTCCCAGCCCATGGGGTTCTACGCGCCGCACACGCTGGTGGCGGACGTGCAGCGGCACGGGGTGGAGGTGCGGCCGGTGGACGTGCGCCGCTCCCGCTGGGATTGCACGTTGGAGGACGGGGCGCTGAGGCTGGGGCTCCGGATGGCCCCAGCCTCAGCGCCCCGTCC
>NZ_RAWB01001221.1 GCF_003612055.1 Corallococcus llansteffanensis | reverse complement strand
ATGCTCTTCCACGAACCCCGGCTGTCGAAGAACGCTCTACGGAGGACGGTCGCTGGGCGCGGGGCACCTGGGCGTGGGCCTGGAGGTGGGCTTCCCGCTCGTGTCCGCGCGGACCCTGTACGGCGTCCTGCCGCGCCTGGACCTGGGGCTGGGCGTGGACAGCGTCTACGGCCTGATGATCGAGCCACGCGCGAGCGTGCGCTTCACCGCCCTGGACAGCCCGCTCGCCAGCCTGGCCGTCGTGGTGGACGGAGGGCGTGCGTTCTTCCTGCGCCCGCCGGAGACGGAGGAGAAGGGCGCGCGCTACCTGAGCGGCCGGCGCGACTGGAACGTGGCCCCGGGCCTCGTGTTCTCCCTCCAGGGCGCGGGCCCGCGCTCGGTGCGCCCGTACATGGACCTGCGGTGCCTGCTGTCCTTCGACACGCACCCCACCCAGC
>NZ_RAWB01001220.1 GCF_003612055.1 Corallococcus llansteffanensis | reverse complement strand
CTGTCGTGTCCGCCCGCTACCAGGTCGTTCAACCATTGGAGGTCTTGGACTTCTATCGCGACCTCACCGAAGTCGGCGGCTTCGAGCTGGAAACCGCTGGCGTACTCAAGGAAGGCCGCAAATTCTGGGCACTCGCCAAGACCGGTCAAACTGGCACGCTCAAGGGCAAGGACAAAGTCGATGGCTACCTGCTGCTGGCAACGGCTTGCGATGGAACACTTGCCACCACTGCGCAATTCACCTCGGTCCGCGTGGTCTGCAACAACACTTTGCAGATCGCCCTGGGTGACGGCACCGGCGTGGTCAAGGTTCCCCACCGGTCGCAGTTCGATGCTTCTGCCGTCAAGCGCCAACTTGGGATCGCGGTGTCGTCCTGGGACGCCTTCATGGTTCGCACCAAGGCAC
>NZ_RAWB01000121.1 GCF_003612055.1 Corallococcus llansteffanensis | reverse complement strand
GTTCTACACCAACCTCCGACGAACGCCGACCTGGCTTCGCCCCCAGCCTCCGGGCGTCCCATGACGCGGTGGGCAGCAAGGCGGTGAGAATTCAAACACGTCGGATGTTTTTCGCTCCACACGATTCAATAGACGGGCAGCACGGCCGATCTTGAGAAATCCCCCCGCTTCCCGCGCGTGATGCGAGGGGGGAACAGGACGCCGGGCCGTCAGGCCGTTGGGGGGATGACGTTCGGGGGCCCGCCTGGACGGCTGCTCTCACGAGAAGGTTTGAGGGCCCGCATCCACCCGGAATCACGCGCTTTGGCATGCCTGGAGAAGTGACGGGCGGCAGGGCCCTGGCTCCCTGATGGCCCGGCGAGCGGCCCGGGGAGCGCGCGAGTGACAGGGGGTTGGCAGGCGAGGACGTGCGGGAAGGAGTTTCGCGTCCCGCGTGTCCCATCCGCCCAACCCGGACCGAAAGGAACCCCTGTTTGAAGCAACTCCTTCGACTCGTCGCCGCGGCCTCCCTCATGCCTGCCCTCGCCTCCGCGGGCATCCTCTGGAAGGGCGACTTCGAGACCGGCAACACGTCCCAGTGGACCCGGGATCAGAGCGTTGCCTCCAGCCGTCTGCAGGTCGTGACGGACGTGGTGCGTGACGGCAAGTACGCCCTCAAGGCCGTCGTGAAGCAGGGCGATGATCCCATCAACGCCAGCGGCAACCGCAACGAGCTGCTGTACCTGACCCACGAGACGCAGGGGAAGGAGTACTTCTACAAGTGGAGCACCCTGTTCCCGAACAACTACCCCGTCCATGACTCCTGGCAGGTCATCACCCAGTGGCACCAGGAAGGCTGCTGTGGTTCGCCGCCGCTAGAGTTCTTCGTGCGCGGGGACAAGATCAACCTGCGCGTGGGCGGCAACACCATGCCCGTGCTCTGGCAGACGTCCATCGACAAGGGCAACTGGCACGACTTCGTGCTGCACGTGAAGTGGTCGTCCGACAAGAAGGCCGGCTTCGTGGAGCTGTACCACAACGGCAAGCTGGCGCTGCCGCGCACCTACGGGGCCAACCAGTTCGGCAAGGAGCTGAACTACCTGAAGATGGGCCTGTACCGCGACGACGCCATCAAGCCCGAAGGGGCCATCTACCACGACGGCTTCACCATGGCCTCGACGCTGGAGGACGTGATGCCTCCCGCGCCCGCGCCCGTGGAGGAGCCCGTGCCGGACACCACCCCGGTGCCGGACACGTCGGGTGACACCACCACGCCTCCAGTGGCCGAGGCCCCGACGACCCCCGACGCGCCCATCACGCTGCCCAACATCGGCGGTCAGGCGCCCACGGGCACCGCCACGCCCATCTCCAACAACCCCAACGGCCTGCCCGGGGACGAGTCCCTCGGCCAGCCCGGCGGTGGCTGCAGCGCGTCCGGCACGTCCGGCACCCTGCCCTTCGCCGCCGCCCTGCTGATGCTGGGCGCCGCCACGCTGCGTCGCCGCCGGGCCCCCGCCCGCGTCCGCAGCCAGGCCTCGAAGCGCTAGAGAAGCACTGACTTTCCCCTGTAGCCGAAGCAAGTCCCAGGCCCGGTGCGCTCGTACAGCGCGCCGGGCCTCTCTCTTTGCGGGCACTTTCTTCGACGACGCAAAAATGTCAGAGAATTTTAGTATTCCTTGAATTGATTGACCTTCAGGGCCCATTCGGGCTTGCCTTCCTGCTTCCCCGCAGCACGAAAGGCAGGACCCGATGAAGCGGAGCTTCGGTCTGTTCTCCACCGCGACGGCGCTGTTCGCAGGCGCCACCCTGGGTGTCATTCCGTCCGTGGCGCTGGCGGCTTCGTCCCAGGCGGACGCGGCGTTCGCGCAGGACGCGTCGCCGGACATGCTCTCCGCGATGCAGCGGGACCTGGGCCTCACGGCGGATGGCGCGCGGCGCCGGCTGATGGCGGAGGCCGCGGCGGTGCGGGTGGAGGGCACGCTGCGCGCGGAGCTGGGCGAGCGCTTTGGCGGCGCGTGGATGAACGCGGACGGCAGCCAGCTGGTGGTGGGCGTGACGACGGACGCGGACGCGGCCCGGGTGCGGCGCGCGGGCGCGGTGCCCCAGCGGGTGGCGCGCACGCAGGCGGAGCTGGAGCAGGTGAAGGCGGAGCTGGACCGGCACGGCGCGTCCGCCGGCCGCACCGTGCATGCGTGGTACGTGGACGTCATCACCAACAGCGTGGTGGTGCTGGCGCAGGACTCCGCGCTGACGGGCGGCACGGACTTCGTGGCGAAGGCGGGCGTGAAGAGCGACGCGGTGCGCGTGGTGCCGTCGCGCGAGGAGTTCAAGCCGCTGTACGACCTGCGCGGCGGTGACGCGTACTACCCGGGCAACGCGCGCTGCTCCATCGGCTTCCCGGTGGCGGGCGGCTTCGTGACGGCGGGCCACTGCGGCGGCGCGGGCACGGGGACGAGCGGCTTCAACGGCGTGGGCCAGGGCACGGTGGCGGCGGCCAACTGGCCCGGCAACGACTTCGCGTGGGTGCGCACCAACGGCTCTTGGGGTTCGCAGCCGTGGGTGAACAACTACGGCGGCGGCAACGTGCTGGTGTACGGGTCGCAGGAGGCGGGGCTGAACGCGTCCGTCTGTCGCTCGGGCTCCACCACCGGTTGGCGCTGTGGCGTCATCCAGGCGAAGAACGTCACGGTCAGCTACTCGGCGGGGCTCGTGTATGGCCTCACCCAGACGAACGCGTGCGCGGAGGGCGGTGACTCCGGCGGCTCGTGGCTGTCCGGCAACCAGGCGCAGGGCGTGACGTCCGGCGGCTCCGGCAACTGCTCCACCGGCGGCACCACCTTCTTCCAGCCGGTGAACCCCATCCTGGGCGCGTACGGCCTGTCGCTCACGACCACGGGCAGCGGCGGCACGGGCGGCCCCATCATCGGCCTGGCCAACAAGTGCATCGACGTGCCGAACTCCAACACGACCGACGGCACCCGCCTGCAGCTGTGGGACTGCAACGGCACCAACGCGCAGAAGTGGACCTTCATGTCGGACGGCACCGTGCGCGCCTTCGGCAAGTGCATGGACGTGGCCTGGGGCTCGCGCGACAACGGCGCGGCCATCCAGCTGGTCACCTGCTCCGGCAACCCGGCGCAGCAGTTCGTCCTCTCCGGCGCCGGTGACCTGGTGAACCCCCAGGCCAACAAGTGCGTGGACGTGACGGGCGGCAACTCCGCCAGCGGCACGCCCCTGCAGCTCTGGGAGTGCAACGGCACCAGCGCGCAGAAGTGGCGCCGCTAGCAGTCCGGTGACACCCCGGAAGGCGCGCGACGGTCAGTGCGCGCCTTCCACCTTCACCGTCGGATCCGGCTTCTGGAGCATGAAGACCAGGACGAGCGCGCAGGCGAAGACTGCCGCGAGGATGCTGAAGTTGGCGTTGAAGGCCCGCACCAGCGCCTGCGCGTTGATGCGCTGACCCAGGAGGCCGAAGGCGGCGCCGGTGGGATCCAACACGCCCCGGGAGGCCATGGCGCCCTTGAGCTGGGCGAACTGCTCCTGGGCCACCTGCCCGTAGAGGTCCACGTGCGACGTGAGCGCGGTGACGTTCGCCTTGGTGGAGCGGCTGAGCGCGCTGCTCATCCACGCGGTGCCAATGGAGCCGCCCAGCTCGCGCGTGAGGTTGAAGAGGCCCGCCCCGTTGCCGCGCTGCTCCGGTTTCAGGTTGCTGAGCGCCATCACCGACAGCGGCACGAAGATGAAGCCCAGCGAACAGGCGCGCATGAACACCGGCAGGATGAGCGTGGCTTCATCCACCCGGGTGGCCAGATGGCCGTTCACCCACAGCGCCGCGGACATGCCAACGACGCCCAGGCCCACCAGGATGCGGCCGTCCACCTTGCTGCCGAACTTGCCGATGAGCGGCATCAGCAGGATCTGGATGGCGCTGCCCTTGAGGAAGATGAGGCCGATGTCCAACGCCTCGTAGCGCATCACCGAACCGCAGAAGAGGCTGAAGAGGAACGAGCCGGAGAACAGCGCCGTGCCCACGAGGAAGTTCACCCCCGTGGCCGCCGTGTAGGAGCGGTTGGAGAACACCCTCAAGTCCACGACGGGACTGGGGGTCTCCAGCTCGTGGACGACGAAGGTGACGAGCGCGATGCCGGCGATGACGGCCAGCAGCGTGATGAGCCGGCTGTCGAACCAGTCCTCGCGGTTGCCCTCCTCCAGCACGTACTGGAGGCAGGCCATGCCCACGGCCAGGAGCGCGATGCCGTTCCTGTCCACCTTCTCCGTGGAGGGCTCGAAGTGGGGCTGTTCGATGTAGCGCCACGCCATGTACGCGGCGAAGAGGCCCACGGGCACGTTGATGAGGAAGATCCAGTGCCAGCTCGCCGCTTCGATGAGGAGCCCGCCCACGGTGGGCCCCAGCAGCGGCCCCGTCACGGCGCCCAGGCCGAAGAGCGCGCCCGCCATGCCGTGCTCCTCGCGCGGGTAGCGGGCGAAGAGGATGGCCTGGGAGGTGGGGATGATGGCGCCGCCGCCCATGCCCTGGAGGATGCGGAAGGCCACGAGCGACGGGAGGTTCCATGACAGGCCGCACAGCACGCTGGCCACGGTGAAGAGTAGCACGGAGAAGGTGAAGTACTTCCGGTAGCCGAACCGGCGCTGGAGCCAGCCCGTCATCGGGATGACCACCACGTTGGCCATCATGTAGCCGGTGGACACCCAGGCGATCTGATCCAACGGCGTGCCGAAGCTCGCGCGGATGTCGCTCAGCGCCACGTTGACGATGGAGATGTCCAGCACGGACATCAGCGCGGCGGCCATGGCCGCGACGGTGATGCCCACCTTGGAGCCCTGGATGACGTCGCGGCGCGCGTCCACGGGGCTACTCCGCCTTCCGGGTGTCCAACGACGCGTGGCCGGGGGCTTCCGTCTTCGCGGCGACGGGCTCGCCGCGGGTGTCCACGGTGACGGTGGCGCTCATGCCCGGCTTGAGGGGCAGCTGCTTGAAGTCACCGTCGAAGCGGATCAGCACCGGGATGCGCTGCACCACCTTCACGAAGTTGCCGGACGCGTTGTCGGGGGGCAGCAGGGCGAAGCGCGCGCCGCTGGCGCCCGCGAGGCTGTCCACGTGGCCGTGGAAGGAGTGGCCACCGAAGGCGTCCACCTTCACGTCCACCGGCTGGCCGGGGCGCATCTCACCGACCTGGTCCTCCTTGAAGTTGGCGACCACCCAGATGTCCGTCTGCGGGACGATGGCCATCAGCGCGCGCTCGGGGCCCACCATCTGCCCCACCTCCACCGTGCGGCGGCTCACCACGCCGTCCACCGGGGCGCGCACCTGGGCGTAGGACACGTTCAGCTCCGCGAGCGTCAGCGCGGCGCGCGTCTGCTTGAGGCGGGCCTCGGCGAGCTTCAGCGCGGCCTGCGCGGACTGCACCTGCACGGGCCCCGTCTCCGCGGCGGTGAGCTTGCCCTGCGCGGCCTCCAGGCCACCGGAGGAGCTGGTGATGCCGGCCTCGGTGGACGCAAGGCGCGCGCGAGACTGGTCCAACGCGGCCTTGGCCTGGTCGAACGCGGCCTGGCGCGTGTCCAGGTCGGACTGGGACAGGGCGCCCTGCTCGCGCAGCTGCTTCACGCGGCCCAGGTCCGTGTCCGCCAGCTTGAAGCGCGCCTCCGACGCGGCCACGTCCGCGCGGGCCTGGTCCAGCGCCGCCTTGGAGGAGCTGATGCCGCTGGAGGCCTGGGTGATGCCGGCGCGGGCCTGGCGCAGGTTGGCGCCCGCGTTGGCCTCCGTGAGGGTGAGCTGGGCCTGGGCGTTGGTGAGCTGGGCCTCGGCGCTCATCACGTCGGCGCGGGACACCTCCAGGCGGGCGTCCAGGTCCGCGTGGTCCAGCTCCACCACCACGTCACCGGCCTTCACCTGCTGGTTGTCGTTCACCAGCACACGCGCCACCTGGCCCGCCACGCGGGGGGACACGTTGGCGATGCGGCCTTCCACCTGCGCGTCGTCGGTGGACTCGTGGCCCCGGGTGATGAGGAAGCGCACGCCTCCGCCCAGCAGCGCCACGCCCACCAGGAGGGGCAGCACCTGCTTCGCGCGGGAGCGCTTCGCGGGCTTGTCGGTGACGGGTGCTTCGACGGGGACGGGAGCGGAGTCCAGGGGTGCGGTGCGGGTCGTCATGGTCGTTGCTCGATGCGGCTGTTGAAAGGGGGCGGGAAGCGGAGCGCAGCTCAGGGGTCGCGCAGGGCGGGGATGCCGGAGGACACCTTGGCGAGCAGGTCGCGCAGGGTGTCGCGCTCGGCGTGGCTCAGCGGCGCCATGAGCGTGGCGATGCGGCGGTAGTGGTCGGGCAACATGCCCTGGATGAACTCGCGGCCCCGCGCGGTGAGGTGCACGGTGTACATGCGCCGGTCCTCGGGGTGGTCCGCGCGGGAGATGAGGCCGTCCTTCTCCAGCGTGTCGAGCAGCCCCGTCATGGTGGCCCGGGTGCACTGGGACAGCTCCGCGATCTCCGCGGGGCTCAGGCTCTCCCCCGAGTCCTCCGCGATGAAGAGCTGGATGAGCACGACGAAGCGCCCTTGCGACAGGCCGTGCCGCGTGAAGTGCGCCTCGTAGGCGGACGTCAGCTCATTGGAGAGCCGCAGCATCGTCAGGCACGTCTCGATGGCGCTGGGGTCCAGCTCCGGGAAGCGCTTGGCCAATTGCTTCAGCCGCTCGTACCGGGGCACGAGCTTCATCGGAGTGGCGTTCTTGGAGCGGGGAAGGATCACGGCGGACATCTAGTAAGGCCCCTAACGATTTTGCGCAAGATGATTCGGTGCCTGACCATCTGGCCCCCTGCTACCTAGAGGTCCGCGTCCGTCGGTAGGTGCTCCAACAGGTAGACGGTGCGCAGCGTGGGGTGACGGGTCTGCAAGAGACGCAGGGCGCTCGGGTCGAAGGACTGCACGTCCGCACGGTCGGCGAGCCCCCGGGAGAGGATGGCCTGGGCGACCGCATCCCCGTGTGCCGGGGTGATGGGTGTCTTCCCGTTGATCCGTTTGAGTTCCACATTGAAGCGGACCCGGCGAGCCTGAGCGAAGGCGAAGACCTGGCTCAGGGTGGGGACGGTGTAGGGGTCCGGGAGGCCGGTGCGAGCGGCGAACGCGACGGCTTCGGGGGAGCGGGCGCGGTCGTTCGTCTGTTCGGGGCGGTCCTTGAGGAGCTTGTCGCAGACATAGGTGGCCTGGAGCCGGGCGACGGTGAGGGACGCGATGGAAACGGGGGCCGGGAGCGGGCTTCCGTCCGCGTGGCGGCACTTCGCCGGGGAGAGTTCCGGGTCGTGGGAGAGCACGGGGACGCCGTCGGCGGTGAGGACGGTGTCCAGCTCCAGCGTGGTCATCCCGTGTTCGAGCGCGGCCTCGAAGGCGGGCAGCGTGTTCTCCGGGCGCAGGCCCCGCGCGCCCCGGTGGCCCTGCGCATCGAAGCGCTTCGCATCGAGGAGGCCGTCCGCGTCCAGCAGGTCTCCGGGCGTGCCGTCCGCGTTGGCGTCGAAGTCGCGCACCGCCTGGGCGAGCAGGTCCGGCCGGTCGCTGATGATGCCGTCCACGCCGCGCTGGAGCAGGGCCCGCATCGTGGGCAGGTCGTTCACCGTCCAGACGACGACGGGGTGGCCGGCGTCGTGAAGGCGCCTCACGTCGAGGCCCTGGCGGTCCTTCAGGTCGAGCAGTTCGACGGAGGGCGAGCAGACGGGCGACTTCGTGGAGCCGTGGGCGCGGGCGTGCGCGCGCACGGTGTCCATCAAGCGCACCGTGGGGTCGGTCCGTGGGGTGCTGGGAGCGCGACCGGGTCCGGTGCACGCGGAGGCGAGTCCCGCGACGAGCAGCGCGGTGAAGGGGGCGGAGGGCATGGGCAGTCCTGCCGTCTGGCTGCGAAAGAGGTGGCGGGGAGGTGGAGCGGTTGGGAAGCAGGAGGGATGGACGTGAAGGATGCCACCGTGCAGGCGGCGCTGCGCCAGGCGTGCGAGGACGCCGGGCTGCCGGAGTCCCTCCGGGGCTGCGTGTACCCGCTGCTGCGGGACCCGGAGGGCGAGTGGCCTTCGTGCTGCGGTGGCGGCTGCATGCCGTGCGCCTCCACGCTGACGGACGTGGCGGTGCGCACGCTGGAGTTGCTGGGCACGCCGCGACGCTCGCCCCTTCCACCGGGTTGAGCGGGCAGCGCGCCTACCGGTGCGCGTGGTCGACCAACACCTCCACGCGAGGGAGCGACCAGTGCATCTGGACCATCCGCCACTCGGCCCCCCGACGCTCGAACGCGCAGGCCACGCGGATCCCGGCGAAGGTGGTGGACTTGCCGTCCACCGTCACCGCGACGTCCATGGCGGGCACCGTGAGGCACGCCATCGTGGAGGGCGGCGCGCCCCCGTGCCAGAGCTGCCCGGAGCGCAGCGTCACGTGGATGTCGCGCAGGTGTTCGAACTGTCGGCGGAAGGAGTGTTCGACCTGCGCCCAACCGATGAAGTGGAGGTTGGAGTGGGTGCCCACCACGACGAGGTCGTCGTCATGCCAGAACACTTCGCCCAGGGCCTCCAGGCTCCCGCGTTCGTAGGCGTCGATGAACGCGGCGAAGCGTTGCTCCAGTTCGGCCTTCCAACCGCTCGCGTCCTTCGCACGCTCATCCGACGTCGAGGTCATCGCGCCGTGCTCCCTTCCCTGTCGTCAGGCAGTTCTCGATGATCCGCGCCACCTCCGTCACGAAGGGCACCTCCATGACGGAGAAGTGATTGCCGGGCACCTCGTGGAACTGGAAGCTGGCGGTCGTCAGCACCCGCCACCACTCCTCCGCGTGCACGTCCAGGACCGGGTCCCTCTCCAGACCGCGCAGATACACCAGGGGGACCGCGTGACGTCCCGGCGAGTATGCGGCGAGGGCCTCATTGGTGGCGAGCACCACGTCGCGCAGCCTTGAGTCGGTCTCCATCGCCGCCCGCAGGCCTTCCGCCGCGCGAGGAGAGATGCGCCGGAACGCGTCGATCAACTCAAGCACGTCCCCCACGCTCTTGATCCCCAGCCGGCGCGAGTCCTCCACCGTCACCGTGTCGATCTGGATGACGCCCGCCACGTCATGGCCCCGCTCCAGCAGGACGGCCCCCATCTCATAGGCAATCACGCCTCCCGACGAATGGCCTCCCAGCCAGTAGGGCCCGTGGGGTTGGAACGCCAGCAGCTCGTCCACGAACCGACGCGCCATCGACGGCACGTCCCGGTAGAGCACCTCGCCGGGCTCCAGCCCCGAGGCGCGGAACGCATGGACCGGCCTGGAGGACCCCAGCTGTCGCGTGAGTGGCAGGTACGTGTAGACCGTTCCACCGATGGGCTGCACGAGGAAGAGGGGCGCCTGGTCGGGCCGCCCGTCCTGGAGCTGCATCCGCAGCGCGGCCGGCTTCCGGAGGGGCTTTCCCGCCCGCTCCAGCTCCTCCTGGACGGCCCGCACGAACGCGCCCAGGGTCGGGTGCTCCAGCGCCGCATGCAGTGACAGGCTGACCGTCAGCCGCGACTTGAGCTCGCGGTGGAGCTGCACGACCAGGAGGGACGTGCCCCCCAGCTCGAAGAAGTGGCTGTCGGGCGTCAGCGCGTCCACCCCGAGCAGCTCCTTCCAGAGCTCCTCCACGAGCGTCCGCACCCCCTCGCGTCCGAGGTCCCGGGGCTCCACGGCCGGCCGGGGCCCGGGCTCCCGCGAAGCCCGGGGCTCCTGCGCCTCCAGCGAGTAGCGCTTGCGCTCGAAGGGATACGTCGGCAACGGGACCCGCCGCCGGGGCGCCTGGTCCCGCGTCGCGCTCCAGTCCACGGGGACGCCCGCGGTCCAGAGCTGTCCCACGGCGCCGAGCAATGCCTGTTCATCGGTCTCGGGTGGGGTCCGCCGCCCCCGCGGCACTCCGAGCGTGGACAGGACCTGGCGCTCCTGGCCCACCTGGGGATGCAGCAGGGTCAGCGTGGAGAGGGTCCTTCCCGGACCGACCTCCACGAAGATCCGCTCGCGGTCTTCCAGCAACACCTCCAGCCCGGCGGAGAACCGGACCGTCTGTCGAAGGTGCCGCGCCCAGTACGCGGGGTCGCGCGCGTCGTCCGCGCCCAGCCAGGTTCCCGTGACGTTGGAGACGACGGGAATCACCGGGGCCCTGGGCGCCATCGTCGCGGCCAGCGCCGTGAGCGGCTTCATCGCGGGCTCCACGAGCGCGGAATGGAACCCGCTGGAGCGCGGCAGTCGCTTCGACCGCACGCCCTTCGCATGCAGCCGCGCCTCGAAGTCCTCCAGGGCTTCCACCGTCCCCGACACCACGCACTGCCCGGGCCCGTTCACGGCAGCCAGCGACAACCCGGCATCCAGCTCCTGCGCGAGCACGCTCACCGACAACGGCACGGCGAGCATTCCCGACGGCGGCAGGGCGTCGCAGAGCCGGCCGCGCAGGCCGACCAGGGCCACGGCCTCTTCCAGCGACAGGACGCCGGACAGACACGCGGCGGTGTACTCGCCCAGGCTGTGGCCCATCAGGGCCGATGGACGGATGCCCCAGGAGCTCAACAGCCGCGACAGCGCGTACTCCGTGGAGAAGATGGCGGCCATGCCCAGCGATGGCGCGCGGAGGGCTTCCTCCGCGTGCGCCCGTCCCGCCGCTTCCGCGAACAGCGCGCCGCGAAGCTCGCGCTCCAGGTCCTGGCCGAAGAGTGAGAGGCATTGATCCAGGGCTTCGCGGTACACCGGCGCGCGCCGGCACCACGCCGCGCCCATGCCCACCTCCTGTGTGCCCGTGCCGGGAAACAGGAAGACCACCTGCGGTGCACGGGACGCCGCGCGCCGGGCGGGACCGCGCAACCGGAGCTTCACGGTGGCGTCCGCGAGGTCCTGGCACACGACGGCCCGTCGGTAGTCGAAGGCCGCCCTTCCCTCCTGAAGCGTGTACGCGAGGTCCGCCAGGGCCTGGGTCGGGTGTTGCTCCAGGTGGTCCGCGAGCCGCTGTGTCGCCATGACCAGCGCGTCCGCGCTCCGGGCCGACACCACCAGCACCGTCGTGTCCCCTCGTGCGTCGGAGGCCGTGGGCACAGGTGGCGCTTCCTCGAGCACGACGTGGGCATTGGTTCCGCCAATGCCAAACGCGCTGACCCCGGCGAGGCGCGGGAGCCCCACGGGCGGTGTCCACGGACGCCCTTCCCGGCTCACCACGAAGGGCCCGCGCTCCAGCCCCAGCTCCGGATGGGCGTGTTCGAAGTGGACGGTCCCGGGCAGGAAGCGGTGCTCCAAGGCCAGCGTCGCCTTGATGAGCCCCGCCACTCCGGCCGCCGAGTCCAGGTGCCCCACGTTGCTCTTGAGCGCCCCCAGGACACAGGAGGGCGCCGTGTCCCCACGGTCTCCGAAGGCCAGCCGCAGCGCCTGGACCTCCAGCGGGTCTCCCAGCGGCGTCGCCGTCCCGTGGGCTTCGACGAAGGTGACGTGTCGCGGATCCACCCGGGCGGCCGCGTGCGCCTGGAGGATGACGTCGCGCTGTCCTTCCACGCTCGGGGCGGTGAAGCCGACCTTGCCGTTCCCATCGTTGTTGATGGCCGAGCCCCGGATGACGGCGCGGATGGAGTCCCCATCGCGCAGCGCGTGCTCCAGGCGCTTCAACACCACGACGCCCACGCCACTGGAGGGCACCGTGCCCTGGCCCTTCGCATCGAACGGACGGCAGTGCCCATCCGGGGACGCGATGCCGCCTTCCTCGTACAGATAGCCGGAGGGGCCCGAGGCGAAGAGGGAGACGCCGCCCGCCAGCGCCAGCTCGCACTCGCCGAGCCGCAGGCTCTGGCAGGCCAGGTGGACCGCTACCAGTGACGTGGAGCAGGAGGTCTGCACCGTGAGCGCGGGCCCGCGCAGGCCCAGTTGATACGCCGTCGCCATGGCGAGGAACTGCCACGGATTGCCCAGGATGGACCGATACGAATCGGAGGCCACGGCGGACAGGGCACGGAGGCGCGGCACGACCTGCTCGAGCCAGTAGCGAGGTAACCCCGCCCCGGCGAAGACGCCCGCCTTCCCAGGCAGCCGCTTCGGGTCGTAGCCCGCGGCTTCGAGCGCCTCCCAGGTGCACTCCAGGAACACCCGGAGCTGCGGATCCATCAGCCGGGCATCCTGGGGGCTGTAGCCGAAGAAGCCAGCGTCGAAGGAGTCGGCCTCTTCGAGGAGCCCCGCCGCGCGAACGTAGGCGGGATCCTCCAACAGCCGGGGCTCCACTCCCGCCGCCAGCAGCGCCTCCTGGCTGAACCGCGAGAGGCCTTCGCGGCCCTCCACCAGCAGCGTCCACAGTGAGGGCACATCCGGCGCGCCCGGGAACCGTCCCGCCATGCCGATGATGGCGATGCGGTCCGGATGCTCGTGGTTCCTGCTCCGGGAAGGAATCGGCGTCCGGGCCGGCTGCTCCACCAACGCGTCGTCCAACCGCCGCGCCAGGGATTCGATGGTGGGGAACTGGAACAGCGTGGCCATGCTCAAGCGGATGCCCAGTTCCGACTCGAGCGCTGACTGGACGCGCGCGAGCAGCAGGGAGTTGCCCCCTGCCTCGAAGAAGCCCTCCTGCCGGCCCACCCGCTCCACGCCAAGGAGCCGGCACCAGATGCGCTCCACCGCTTTCTCGCGCTCCGTGCTGGACGGTGCCTCGGGGGCCTGCGCTCGTGAAGGAGGGAGTGGCAGCGCGCGCCGGTCGAGCTTGCCGGTGGCGCCCAGCGGGAACGCCTCCAACGCCACGAACTCTCGCGGGACCATGTGGGGTGGAAGCTTCTCGACCAGCGAGTCCCTGAGCCCACGCGACGGCAACCGCTTCGCCGCGTCGGCATCGCGGGGGATGACGTAGCCGACAAGGTGTCGCTCCCCCGCGAGCAGTTGGGGTTCGACCACGGCATCCCGGACGTCGGGGTACGCCCTCAGCGCGGCTTCAATCTCTCCCAGCTCGATGCGGAAGCCGCGCAGCTTGAGCTGTCGATCCACGCGCCCGTGGAACTCGAGGCTTCCCTCCGGACGATGGCTGGCGACATCCCCGCTCTTGTAGAGCCGTGCGCCCGGCTCCGCGCTGAACGGATGGGGAACGAACCGCTCCGCATCCAGTTCGGGACGGTGCAGGTAGCCGCGCGCCAATCCCATCCCACCGATGTAGAGCGCTCCCCGCACGCCCACGGGGACCGGCTCCAGCGCCTCATCGAGGACGTAGGCCTCGTAGCCCGGCAGCGGCTTCCCGATGGACGGCGTCCCTCCGCCCGCCACGCAGTCGACCGTGGTCGCGAAGACGGTGGTCTCCGTCGGGCCATAGACATTGATGAAGCGCCGGCCCGGGGCCCAGGTGTCCACGAGTTGCTCCGGCACCTCCTCGCCACCGATCACGAGCAGCTTCAAGTCCGGGAGCGCCCGCCAGGCCATGGAGCCCAGCGCCGCGGGCGTGAACATCGCGATGTGGATGCGCTGTGACTCCAGGAAGTCCGCGAGCTCCTCTCCGGCCGCCACCTCCGCCTGCGCGAGCAGGTACAGCGTGGCGCCGGAGAAGAGCGTCGGGAAGATCTCCGCGACGGAGAAGTCGAACCCGAAGCGCGAGAACTGCAACACGCGGTCGCCCGGTTCGAAGCCGAAGCGCGAGGTCACGGTCTCGCAGAGGTGGACCGCGCTCCGGTGTTCCAGCAGCACCCCCTTGGGTTGGCCCGTCGAACCGGAGGTGTAGATGACATACGCCAGGTCGCTCCCGGTAACGGGGACGCGTGGGTCCTCGGAAGAAGCCGCCGCGAGCGCGCCGCGCACCTGCTCCAGCACGACGACCTGGACGCCCGTATCGGCCACGAGCGGATGCGTCGCTTCCTGCGAGAGGACGAGCGTCAGCCCCGCGTCCCGCGCCGTGAACTCCAGCCGCGCCTTCGGATAGGTCGGATCCAGGGGCACGTAGGCCGCGCCCGCCTTCAGCGTCGCCAACATGCCCAAGATCAGCTCGAAGGAGCGCTGGAGGCACAGGCCCACGAAGGCCCCGGGCCCGACGCCCAGCGAGCGGAGGTGGTGGGCCAGCCGGTTCGCCTCCGCGTTCAGCGTCCGGTAGCTCATGGACTGGCCCTGGAAGACCAGGGCGGGCGCATCGGGAGTGCGCGCCGCTTGCGCTTCGAACGGGTGGTGCAGACAGGCCGCGCCGGCTCCGTCCTCCACCGGCCCCTGGGACCAGGTGAGCAGCCGCGCCTTCTCTGCTTCCGAAAGCAGCGGCAGCGTGAGGACGGGCGCCTCGGGGTTCCGCACGGCCTCGCGGAGCAGCGCCACGAAGTGCTCCCCCAGTTGGGCCACCATCCAGGGGTCGAACAGGTCGAGCGCGTACTCCAGCCGCACGGACATGCCATCCGGTCGCTCATCCAGTTCGAGGGAGAGGTCCAGCTTCGACGTCCCCGTATCGACGTCGTGCGGCTCCACCCTCCACCCCGAACCCGGCACCGAGATGGGCGGCTCCAGGGTGCACGACACCTGGAGGAGCGGATTGACGCCAGGAAGGCGCGCCGGGTTCACCGCCTCCACGATGCGCAGGAGCGGCGCGTCCTGGTGTTCCAGTGCCTCCAGACAGGCCCTCCGCACGCGCGCCAGCAGCGCCCGGAAGCCCAGCCCTTCGGAGAAGCGCAGCCGCAGGGGCAGCAGGTTCACGAAGTGCCCGGAGATGGCGCGCAGCTCCTCGCGGCTCCGCCCCGAGAAGGCCGCGCCGATGACGAAGTCGTCGCTTCCCGAGTAGCGGTGCAGCAGCGCGCCGAACGCCGACAGCAGCGTCATGAAGAGCGTCGAGTCCTCGCGGCGCCCCAACGCCTTCACCGCCTCCAGCAGCTCCCGGGAGATCCGCACGACGTGCTTGCCTCCATGGAAGCTCTGGACCGGAGGACGGGGACGCTGCGTGGGAAGCGCCAGGGCCGGGGCCCCCGCGAGCGACTGCTTCCAGTACGCGAGGTGCGGAGCGATGGCCTCCTGGTAGCGCGCGCCCTGCTGCCAGACCGCGGCATCGCCGTACTGGAGCGGCACGGGCGCCAGCGCGGGAAGCCCTCCAACCAGGGCCGCCTGGTAGAACCCATGCAGCTCCTGGAGGAACGTCGCCATCGTGAAGCCATCCACGGTCAGGTGATGCATGACCAGGGCGAGGCGACACTCCGAAGCGCTCAGCCGCAGCAGCGTTGCCCGCAGCAACGGCCCCTGCTCCAGGTCGAACGGCACGCGCGCCTCCTGCGTGGCCAGCTGCAACGCCTTCGCGCTCCGAAGCCCCTCGGGAATCGCTCGCAGGTCCACGCTCCGCAGGTGGAACGGAGCGCCGGGGCCCACCCGTTGGACGGGCCCCTCGGGTGTGGCGCCGAACGTCGTGCGCAGGATTTCATGCCGGGCGATGAGCGACTGGAAGGCCTGCTCCAACGCCTCCGGCTGGAGGTCGCCCGGCAGATACAGCGTGAAGGGCTCGTTGTAGAAGGCGCTCCGGGGCGCCACCTGACTCAAGAGCCAGAGCTGCCGCTGCGCATCGGACAGCGGCAGGGGCCGGCTCCGGTCCACGGGGACCACCGGGGGCAGGTCCACGCCCCGGGCTTCCCCCCTCGCATCCTCCACGAGCCGCGCCAGCTCCACGATGTTCGGGCTGTCGAAGAGTGCCCGCACCGGCAACCGGACGGACAGGGCTTGTTCGAGCCGCGCGATGAGGCGGACCGCGAGCAGCGAGTCCCCTCCCGACTCCATGAAGCGGTCGCGCGTCCCGGCCTGCTCCGTCCCCAGCACCTCCGACCAGATGCGCGCGACGTCCTGCTCCAGCGGCGTGCGTGGCGCTGCCCCCTCGCCCGAGCCGAAACGCGGAGCCGGCAGTTGCTGGAGGTCCACCTTGCCACTGGGATTGAGCGGCAGCCGTTCCAGGACGAGGACCGCATGGGGGACCATGAAGTCCGGAAGTTTCGAGCGCAGGAACTCATGAAGCTCCGCCGCGTCCGGTGACGCTCCCTCGCGGGGAGAGACATAGGCGACGAGCCGCTTGTCTCCCGGTGACACCTCGCGCACGCGCACGACCGCGTCACCCACCTGTGCATGGGATCGCAGGACGCTTTCGAGCTCCCCCAGCTCGACCCGCGCACCCCGGATCTTCACCTGGTGATCCATCCGCCCCAGGAACTCCAGGTTGCCATCCTCGAGCCACCGCGCACGGTCTCCGGTCCGATACAGCCGTGCATCGGGCGCGCCGCTGAAGGGATCCGGAAGGAACCGCTCGCCTGTCAGGTCGGGGCGGTTCAGGTAGCCCCGCGCGAGCCCCTCTCCTCCCAGGTACAGCGCTCCCGCCTCACCCACGGGGAGGAGCGCCAGCGCTTCGTCCAGCACATACACCTGGAGGTTCGCGAGCGGCCTGCCGATGGGGACGGAGCTGCCCGGGACGGGCGGCGCGAGGAGCTCATGCGCCGTCGCGGAGGTGGTGCACTCCGTGGGGCCATAGCTGTTGAGCAGGCGCTGGGGCTTCCCGTGCGCCATCACGCGTCCCACCCACTTGGGGTCCAGCACGTCGCCCCCGACCATCAGCACGCGGAGCGCGCCGAACGCGTCCGGAATGGCCTCGGCCAGTTGATGGAACAGGGACGTGCTCAGGACCGCGGCCGACACCGCGTCGCTCCGCAGCTTCGCCGCGAGGAGCGGAGGCGACAGCAGCGTCTCCCGCGAGACGAGGCACAGCGAGGCCCCGTTCAGGAGCGCGCCCCAGACCTCCAGCGTCGAGGCATCGAACGAGAAGGACGCGGCCTGGAGGACGCGGTCCTCACGCCGGAACCCCATGAAGCCCTCGTCGAGCACCAGCCGGGCCACGCCCGCATGCGGAATGCACACGCCCTTGGGCCTCCCGGTGGAGCCCGACGTGAACAGCACATAGGCCAGCGAGTCGGGCCCCGCGCCGCCCTTCACGTTCAGCGCGTCGTCTTCTCCGGACGACAGGTCCGGAACGGAGGGTTCGAGGACATCCCCCTGGAAGCGCAGCCCCTGGACGTCTTCGGGCCGGCCCACCAGTGCTCGCAGGCCCGCGTCCTCGATCATCAGCGCGAGACGCTCCGCCGGATGGCTGGGATCCAAAGGCAGATAGGCTCCACCTGCCTTCAGGATGCCCAGCAACCCCACGAGGGTCTCCGGGGTGCGGTCGGTGAGGATGCCGACAGGCTGCTCCAGCCCGACCCCCCGCGCCTGGAGCCGCCGCGCCAGGCGGTTCGCACGCCGGTTGAGCAGGTCATAGCTGAGCACCCCACCCTCGAAGCGCACTGCAATGGCATTCGGAGTTTCGCGGGCGTGGGCTTCGAACAGCGTGGCGATGTCCTGCCTGGGAAAGCCTGTCTGGCGTCCGTTCGAGAGGATTCTGAGTCTGTCTGGGTATTCGAAGATGGAATTCATGAAGAGTGATACCCCCACCTTTTCAACGCGGAGCGCCAGGAACCTTCACGGATGTCACACACCCTCCTTGGGGGCAGGTGACGGCCGCGCGGGGACGCCGTACGCTTGCGCATCCCATGAGCCCCATCGTCCACGCCGAACTGTCCTGGCTGCTGGCGCAAGGCCTGCGCGAACGGCGCGACCGCATCCTCGTCACCTGCGCGGGGCTCGCGCCGGACCTGGATGGACTGTCATTGCTCGCGGGGGAGGAGTTCTACGCGCGCTACCACCACGTCCTCTTTCACGGCTACGTGGGGGTGCTCGTCACCATGGCGGTCTGTGCCGCGCTGGCACGGCGGCGCGTGGCCGTGGCGCTGCTGTCGGTGGTGGCATTCCACGGGCACCTGCTGTGCGACCTCGCTGGCAGTGGACCCGGGTGGCCCATCCACTACTTCTGGCCGCAGAGCCTGGCGGAGTGGTCCTGGTCCGGGCAGTGGAACCTGGCCTCCTGGCAGAACAGCCTCATCGGGCTGGCCGCGACGCTGGCATGTCTGGCCTGTGCCCTGCCCTTCCAGCGGACCGTGCTGGAGGTGCTGTCACCGCGCTGGGACGCGGAGGTCACCCGCACCGTGCGGCGACGCTTCTCCCGACCGCGCGCACCGGAAGCCCCCTGAAGCGCGGCCGCAAAGCCTTGCACCCGCCGGTTACGGGGTCGCGGGCTCCAGCTTCACCTCGAAGAGGTCGGGCCACAGCTTGCCGGTGAAGAACAGTCGGCCGGTGCCGGGCTCCTGCGCGATGCCGTTGAGCACCGCCTCGTAGCTGCGGACGCGGCTGCGCACCGTCCGCGCCAGCTCCGACGCGTCGATGACCGCCAGCACGCGGCCCGTCGCGTAGTCGATCTTCAGCACGTGGTCGGTGTGCCAGACGTTGGCGTAGACGCCGTCCTCCGCGCACTCCAGCTCGTTGAGCCGTTCAACCGGCGTGCCCTGCAACGTCACCTGCACCTGGGACTTCACGTGGAAGTCCTTCGGGTCGTGGAAGCGCAGCGTGGCCGTGCCGTCGCTCCTCACGAGCTGCCCCTGCCAGAAGCACAGGCCCCAGCCCTCGCCCGTGTATGTCACCTGCTTCTCCTGCGTGGGCGCCGTGCCGTTCCACACGTACAGCGTCTCGTCCTGCCAGGTGAGCTGGTAGAGCCGCGTGCCGTCACTGGCGAGCCCTTCGGGGAACACGTCCGGAAGGGGCTGGACCCACAGCGGCGCGGCCTGCTCCAGGGAGATGCGCCGCAGGTCGCCCTCCTCGCCGGTGCTCTCGTAGAGCTGGCCCTGGTGGAACTGGAGGCCCTGCGTGAAGGCCGTCGGGTCGTGCGGATACGTGTGGACGATGCGCGCCACCAGCCGCTGCGGCACGACTTCGGTGGGCCCGGCGTCCGGCGCCTGGCGTTGCGCGGGCGCGCACCCCAGGCACAGCAGGGACAACGACAGGGACCAGGAGATGCGGCGCATGGGCTTCCTTGCGAGGGCGACGGCTTCGCGAGCGGCGACACCTTAGCGCGCCAGGCTCGATGTCGCGTCAGTCCTGGGACACCGCGAGCGCCGCCTCCACCGCGCCGCGCAGTTCCTCCAGCTCGAACGGCTTGTTGAGCACACAGGCGGCCCCCAGGCGCAGCGCCTCGCGGTGCAGCTGCGTGTCGCCGAAGGCGGTGATGAGGATGACGGGCGTGGTCCACTGCTCGCGGCGCAGGCGGGCGAGCACCTCCAGGCCGGTGAAGCCCGGCATGCGCACGTCGGTGATGATGAGGTCGGGCGCGCGCGACTCGTCCGCGGTCAGCCCGTCGATGAGGAGCTGCACCAGGCCCGGTCCGTCCGACGCCTCCACCACCTCATAGCCCCGCCGCACCAGCATCTTGCGGATGAGCGCGCGCATCTCCGGCTGATCATCCGCGATGAGGATGCGCGGGGCCCGCCCTGGCGCTGGCCTGGGGTCCTTCCAGGCCGCGCCACGCGCGCTCCCTTCCGTCTGCTCGTGCACCATGGGAGTGACCTCCTGGAGGCGGGGTGCGGCGGGCACCCGGGGATGGGACTTGAGGGGCCTGGAGCATCCGCCGTGCCATGGGCGCGCTCCCTGGCCCCGGTGAAAGCGCTCCGGAGGGGCCTGGGGCACGCTGCCCCCGGGCGAAATGCCCCGGCTGGGGCACTTTGCCCCGCGCACGAGGGGCCCCTGGGGGGCAGTTCCCCCTGGGAGACGGGTTTGGGGGCCTTGGCCCACGGGCTGCAATGGAGTCCGGGTGTCGGACCGGATGCGGGGCTTCCTCCTCAGAGCTCCCTTCTTGGCAGCTGGGCCACTGGTGACTCCCGGTGTCGTCGGTGGAACGGGACCGCTGCCTCCTTCCCAGGGTGCCCACCGCATCCGGTTCGACTCTTTTCCCGCCCGGAAGGTCGCTTCCGGCCGCACTCCAAGGAGAACGCACGATGG
>NZ_RAWB01001219.1 GCF_003612055.1 Corallococcus llansteffanensis | reverse complement strand
GAATATGCATCTAAAGATAACGCGAAGGGCATGTATGAAATCGTTGAAGAGCGTCGACTTGAAGAAGCGTAAATTGGAGGTGACAAGCAATGAAAAATAAAGTAGAACATATAGAAAATCAGTACACGTCGCAAGAGAACAAGAAAAAACAACGTCAAAAAATGAAAATGCGTGTTGTTCGTAGGCGTATTACAGTATTTGCGGGCGTATTACTTGCGATAATTGTTGTTTTATCAATCTTGCTTGTTGTCCAAAAACATCGCAATGATATCGATGCACAGGAGCGAAAAGCGAAAGAAGCACAGTTTCAAAAGCAACAAAATGAAGAAATTGCGTTAAAAGAAAAGTTGAATAATCTGAATGACAAAGATTATATTGAAAAAATTGCGCGTGATGATTATTACTT
>NZ_RAWB01001218.1 GCF_003612055.1 Corallococcus llansteffanensis | reverse complement strand
ATGTCGCGCCATACGGCAATCGGCCGCGCGGCATCAAGATCGCGCCGGATGGAAAGACCTATGTGGTGACGCTGGAAAACTCGAACAACCTGTTGCTGCTGGATGCCGGTTTCAAGCCGATCAAGACCGTGCCCACTGGGCAGGGACCATACGGGATCGCGTTTGACCGCGAGGGCCAGTACCTCTGGGTGGCTGCCAGCCGCGCTGATCAGTTGCAGGTGTTCGATGCCCGCACCTTTGCGCAAGTGGCCGCCATTCCGGTCGGCAAGCGTTGCTGGCATTTCAGCTTCACGCCGGGTGATCGGAAGCTGCTGCTTGCCTGCGGCCGCTCGAACACTGTGCAGGTGATCGACCCGCAGAAGCGCGAGGTCGTCGATACGCTCCAAGGCTACAAGTTGCCCTGGGGT
>NZ_RAWB01001217.1 GCF_003612055.1 Corallococcus llansteffanensis | reverse complement strand
CGTCGGCCGGTGCGTTGATCCAAAGAAACAGCGTGTGATTGAGTGATTCCATACAGCGTCGGTCCAGGGCCCGAGTGATTCAACAACCGTGAGATGCCGGACCCACACTACTAAAGATTCCCTTCAATTCCCTTGGAACCGGCCTGTGGGCAAGCCTAGGCCACCCGACTTAGGCCAGCCGTAGCGATCTCCTCCTTGCCCGGGTCATCGCCTAGGCTTTTCCCACCGCCTGACGCTCCCTAGGATGTAGGCACACCGACACGCGGGCAGGTCGGACACGCACAGTCTCGAACTCCGGGGATGAATGGAAAGTTTTCTGATTCAGCGGGACACACGCCG
Source organism: Corallococcus llansteffanensis (assembly GCF_003612055.1). Taxonomy (GTDB): domain Bacteria; phylum Myxococcota; class Myxococcia; order Myxococcales; family Myxococcaceae; genus Corallococcus; species Corallococcus llansteffanensis. The sequence continues at coordinate 69 of NZ_RAWB01001217.1, read as the reverse complement.
GCAGGCGACGTTTGCCGGTGCGATTGCGCTGCTGATCTTGTTGACGCTGGGCGTCGCTGCACCACGCGC
>NZ_RAWB01001216.1 GCF_003612055.1 Corallococcus llansteffanensis | reverse complement strand
GTTGGATTTTCAGAAACGGCTCATGCATTTGCGGTCGTGCACCGTGTAGAAAGCAGGCTCCTCTGCCAACTTTCTCAGGAGCACGCAATGTATGACGGCATCTCAGCTGCAAACTATGCAGCAAGCAATATCGAGCCGAATAGTGTGGGCCGCTGCGCAGAATACGTGCGCAAGGCGATTGAATGGGGCGGTATTTCTTTGCAGCGCACCCGCTCGGCAAAGGACTACGGCCCATCATTGCTGGCCGCCGGGTTCCATGAGGCGATAGGCTCGCCGATGAAGGGAGACGTGATCGTGATTCAACCCGCCCCCGGGCACCCTCACGGACACATGGCGATCTACGATGGCTCCCACTGGATATCAGACTTCAAGCAGCTTCATGGTTTCTATCCTGGCCCGGCGTACAGA
>NZ_RAWB01001215.1 GCF_003612055.1 Corallococcus llansteffanensis | reverse complement strand
TCCCGGATCCACTGATGGCCGTACGGCGGGCGGCGCAGGTTGTAGCGCGGGTAGTCGTTCACCACGTAGACCGGGCCGCGGTAGTAGTCGCGGTAGCGGTGGCCGACCTTCCAGCCATAGCCCGGGCCATAGGCCGGGCGATAGACCACGCGCGGCGGTGCCGGGCGGTAGTAGCGATCATGGTCACGGTGCCAGTCGCGGCGGTCGCGTTCCCAGTCGCGCCGGGCCTCGCGGCGGTCGCGCTCCCAGTCGCGGCGGTCCTGGCGCCACTCACGGCGATCCTCGCGCCACTCGCGGCGGTCGTGGTCGCGGCGATGGTCGTTGTCGGCGAAGGCCGGGGTCACGGCGCCCAGCGCCAGCACAGAGGCCACGGCGCCGGCCATTACTCGATTGATGCGCATGTCAGACC
>NZ_RAWB01001214.1 GCF_003612055.1 Corallococcus llansteffanensis | reverse complement strand
TGCCTGTCGTCCTGATTGTCGGTTCCCGAGAAGAAGGCTTCAAACGTGCCATGGGAATGGCAGTCCATGACCAAGTGCTCGTTTTCCTGCAGCACCGGCCGGTCGTAACGCAGATGTCCGGAGCCGTGATCCAAGATTGCGACAGGGACGAGCCGGAACTCGCACGAGACGCCATTCCAGACGATCCAAGCACCGGTTTCGTTCGGCATCGACGCACGCGCCATCTCGCCAAACTGGCCAACCAGTTCAGCTGGAAGTTGACCGCATGGCAACTCGGTCTCCTCATTGACAGTCCCGTAGGGGACGGCAGTTTCGACTTCGTAGCTTGCGATCTTGCGAACTACCCGCAGCCACGGGCGAACCACTTCGAGGAACACGCCGTTGGTTCCCACCAGCAGGCGTTCACCACTACC
>NZ_RAWB01001213.1 GCF_003612055.1 Corallococcus llansteffanensis | reverse complement strand
CCCGGAAACACCTTCCCCTGAGTGAGGACGCGCGATGCCGATGGAACGAGCGCAGCGGTTCGTGGACGCACTGCTGAAACTGGAGGAGCACGGCGACATCGACTCGCTGGTCGCCCTCTTCGCCGACGACGCCCAGGTGAGCAACGTCGCCTCTCCCAGCATCTTCTCCGGGGCCGACGGCGCCCGCCGCTTCTGGACCGAATACAAAGGCACCCTCGGCCAGGTGAAGTCCACCTTCCGCAACATGATCGAATCCGGTGACCGCGTGGCCCTGGAGTGGGAGACGCAGGGCACCGCCCACAACGGCGCCGCCGTCGCCTACGAGGGCGTCTCCATCATCGAGTGGGATGGCGACCGCATCCGCCGCTTCTTCGCCTACTTCGACCCGCACGCCCTGGGCCAGGAACTCGCCC
>NZ_RAWB01001212.1 GCF_003612055.1 Corallococcus llansteffanensis | reverse complement strand
GGGCAGGAGCGCGTCGAGCGTCTCGCCCTTGGCAAAGCGTTGGCGGAATTCTTCGGTCTTGGCCTGCAGCTCGGCATCGGTGAGCGCTTCGAACTTGGGCTCGAGCGCATTGATCTGCGCCACCTTGCGGCGGTACTGTTTGATCAGCCGTTCATTACGGCTGCCGAAAATCTTCTTGAGAAGGCCCGTGATCATCGATGGCTAGGGCCGGCGAGCCACCCGGGGAGCGCGTCAAGAAAGACCGCGAAACACAGGCAGCACAACGGCCCGGAAAGGGTTGGCGCAAAGGCGGGAGTTTAGCATGTGCAAAACACCCGCTTGATGGCAGCAGACCGGCGGGATGTGGCAGGAACGCCGCACTTTAGGGCCGCGCGGAACGTCGTGCACGCAGGCACACACTCACGCTGAATTGGGGAC
>NZ_RAWB01001211.1 GCF_003612055.1 Corallococcus llansteffanensis | reverse complement strand
ACGTCATCGTGATAGGCGGCGGCATTACCGGTGTTGGCATTGCCTTAGATGCTGCCACCCGCGGTCTGACGGTGGCCTTGGTGGAAAAGCATGATCTGGCGTTCGGCACCAGCCGCTGGAGCTCGAAGTTGGTGCACGGCGGTCTGCGCTATCTGGCCAGCGGCAACGTGGGCATCGCCCGGCGCAGCGCCGTCGAACGCGGAATCCTGATGACACGCAACGCTCCTCATCTCGTGCATGCCATGCCGCAACTGGTCCCGTTGTTGCCGTCGATGGGTCACACCAAGCGGGCGTTGGTGCGTGCCGGTTTCCTGGCCGGCGACGCTTTGCGGGTGCTAGCGGGTACGCCGGCGGCGACGTTGCCCCGATCGCGCCGAATCCCGGCGTCACGGGTGGTGGAGATTGCTCCCACCGTTC
>NZ_RAWB01001210.1 GCF_003612055.1 Corallococcus llansteffanensis | reverse complement strand
GTCATGGCGTCAAGCGTCGCCTGAAGCCATTGGCGCAGCTCCCGTGCCTGTTCGCGCTCCAGGCTCTCGCGCAGCGTGGCGACAATGCGATCGACCGACGAACGGCGGTCGAAATAGCGCTGCACCCACGGCGTCGCCTGTGCCAGCGGCGCGTGCGGAACAATGTTGCACGGCGGCTCGAACACGCGGCGCAAGGCCTGCATGAGATCGCCGTCGTGCGGCATGCGCTGCAGGCGGTCTTCGAATGAGGCAAGCCATTCGGCGGGCACGCACATATCGGCCAGGTGGCAATGCAGCGCATCGGCGCCGTTCAGCGTCACGCCCGTCAGGCCAACATACAGCTCCAGCTCGGGCGACATCACGCTCAAAAAGCTCGTGGCGCCCACGTCCGGGAGAAAGCCGATGCGCGTCTCGGGCA
>NZ_RAWB01000120.1 GCF_003612055.1 Corallococcus llansteffanensis | reverse complement strand
CTGGTGGAGGGGCTCTCCGGCCGCGTGCTGGAGGTGGGCGCGGGCACGGGGCTGGCGCTGCCGGGCTACCCGGACAGCGTGACCTCCGTGACGGCGGTGGACGTGGACCTGGGGGCGCTGACGCGCGCGCGGGTGCGGCGCAGCGGCGTGGCGCTGCTCCAGGCGGACGCGCAGGCGCTGCCGTTCGCGGAGGCGTCGTTCGACGCGGTCGTCTCCAGCCTGGTGTTCTGCTGCGTGGACGCGCCGGCCACCGCGCTCGCGGAGGTGATGCGGGTGCTCAAGCCGGGCGGCGAGCTGCGCCTGCTGGAGCACGTGCGGGCCCCGAACCCGGTGCTCGCCACCGCGCAGGACCTGCTGACGCCCGCGTGGCGCAAGCTCTCCGGCGGCTGCCGCCTCAACCGGGACACGTTCCGCCTGGTGGAGACGGCGGGCTTCCACGTCGTCCGGCGCGAGCAGCGCCTGGGCGGCGTGGGCGAGTTCATCTTCGCCCGGCGGCCCTGAGTCCAACGGGACCTTGGCGGGTGGGATACAACCCACCGCATCAGGTTTTCGGAAGGGATGTCAGAGGTCACTTTAGGATGGTGGGCGCGACGGCGGAACGACCCGCCGCGTCCGCTTCCGAAAGGCCCTGCTGAATGATGCGCACCCTTCCCTCCCTCCTCGCGCTGTTGCTGCTCGCTGGCTGTGGGCCTGAGTCCGACACGGGCGCTTCGCCCGACCTCATGAGTTCCCCTGCCGCGCTGGAGGCGAGCGACCGCCAGGGTGGCGCCAGTCCCCGCGAAGGTGCCGTGCGGCTGTCCACGGGCGTCACGCTCCGCTACGTGGAGCAGGGCCGTCAGGACGGGCCCGTCGTCGTCTTCCTGCACGGCTATACCGACTCACACCACACCTGGGACCTGGACCTGCCGCGCTTCCCGCGCGACTTCCACCTCTACGCGTTGGATCAGCGCGGCCACGGGGACTCGTCCCGCCCCGCGTGCTGCTACACGCAGCAGGCGTTCGCCCGGGACGTGGTGGCCTTCCTGGACGCGATGCACGTCTCGAAGGCCGTCCTCGTGGGCCACTCGATGGGCAGCTTCATCGCGCAGCAGGTGGCGCTGGACGCGCCGTCGCGCGTGAGGGCGCTGGTGCTCGTGGGCTCGGCGCCCACCGTCGCGGGCAACGAGGTGGCGCTGGGGCTCAAGGCCGCCGTGGACACGCTGACGGACCCGGTGGATCCGCAGTTCATCCAAGAGTTCCAGGCCAGCACCTTCTACCAGCCCGTGCCCGCGTCCTACCTGAACACCCTGGTGGCGGAGAGCTCCAAGGTGCCCGCGCGCGTGTGGCAGGACGCGCTGGACGGACTCATCGCGGAGGACCACTCCGCGCGGCTGGGACAGATTCGCGTGCCCACGCTCATCATCGGTGGGGACCATGACGGCTTCTTCTCCGTCGCCGAGCAGCGCGCCCTCGCTCGCGCCATCCCGAACTCCACCTACCTGCTCTACCCGGACACGGGCCACGCCCCGCACGCGGAGCGCCCGCAGCGCTTCGTGCACGACGTGCACCAGTTCCTGCACCGCCTGTAGACACGGCTTCCGCGCGGCTTCAGGAGCGGGCCGCCTGGGACACGGGTTCCGGGCGGCCGGGCTCCGCCCGCGCCAGCACCACCACCGCCACCAGGATGAGCAGGCCGCCCGCGCCCTGCCGGAGCGACAGCCGCTCGCCCAGGAAGAGCGCGCCCAGCACCACCGCCATCACCGGCTCCAGCGTGGACAGGAGCGACGTGTTCACCGGGCCAATGCGTTGCAGCCCCGCGAAGAACGTGAGCACCGCCACCACGGTGGACAGGAGCGACAGGCCCGCCACCGCGCCCCAGCCCCCGGGCGTCTGGGGAAAGGACGGGCCCTTCACCAGCATCAGGGACCCGAAGGAGAGCCCCGCCGCCAGCAGGATGACGGTGCTCGCCGCGAGCGGCCCCGCCGGGCCCACCACGCGCGCGCTGGACAGGACGTAGAGCGCGTAGATGACCGCCGACAGCACGCCCAGCGCGATGCCCAGGGGCTTCGCGTCCGGCCCGGGGTCCACCGTGAGCGCCGTGCCGACGAGCGCCAGCCCCACGGCGAGCCAGCGGGTGCGGCTCAGGTGCTCACGGCCCAGCGCCACCTGGAGCACCGCCACCAGCGCGGGGAAGAGGTACAGCAGCAGCGCCACCAGCCCCGCGGAGGCGTGCTGGAGCGCGAGGAAGTAGGCGCTGCCTTCCGCGAAGTAGCCCAGCGCGCCCAGCGCCACGAGCCCCAGCAGCACCCGCCCCCGGGGCCACCGCTGCCGGCGCGCGAGCATCACGCAGGTGAGCACCAGCCCCGCCAGCGTGAAGCGCAGGAACAGCAGCGTGGGCATGTCCGCGCCCGCCGCGTAGGCCAGGCGCGCGAACAGCCCCAGGGCGCCAAACGAGGCGCCGGACAGGGCGACGAGGAGGAAGCCGGCGGTGCGGGACGGGGACGACAGCGCGTGCCTACCAGTTCTTCACGGACTGGAGGTCGAACACCTCCGGGAAGCCGCCCTTGCGAAGCAGCTCCGCGGCCACCGCGCTGCGGCCTCCCGCGGCGCAGTACACCACCACGGGCGTGCCGACGGGGCCCACCTCGGAGAGGCGATGGGCCAGCACCTGCACGGGGATGTTGCGGGCGGCTTCGGGGTGTCCCTGCTGGAACTCCTCCGGGGTGCGCACGTCCAGCAGCACCGCGCCCTTCGCGACGAGTTCATGGGCCTTCTGCGAGCGTTCCTGAGGCGTCATGGGGCCATCGTAACCCCAACCCCCCGCCCGGGCCGGGCCGAAAACTGGAGGCTGCTCCGCTGGACGCTACAGTCCTGTAACGACCGCCATGCCACTCGACAAGCACACCCTGCTCCACCAACTGGCCGAGCGCCTCCAGCAGAGCGACCGGCTGGCCCACCGCGCCGAGGCCGACGCCCGCGAGGCCGCCCGCAGCCTCGCCACCGAGTCCGAGAAGAAGGAGGACGGCCGCGCCGCCATCGAGTACGGCAGCCTCGCCACGGGGCAGGCCCAGCGCGCGCGCCGCCTGCAGGAGGAGCTCCAGGCGCTCACCGCCTTCGGCCAGAAGGAGCTGCCCCGCTTCCCGCGCCAGGGGCCCGTGGGCCTGGGCGCCCTGGTGGACGTCAGCACCGAGGACGAGGACGGCTTCGCCGAGCGCACCTTCTTCGTCCTCCCCGCGGGCGCCGGCACGGAGCTCACCGGCCCCGGCGGCGACGGCTTCCTGTCCGTCATCACCCCCAGCTCGCCCGTGGGCCGCGCCCTCTTGGGCCGCCGCGCCGGGGACACCGTGGAGGTGACGCTCGCGGGCGAGGTGCGCGAGTGGACGGTGCTGGAGGTCGCCTGAGCGTCGCCCGAGCTTCGGGCGCGCGCTTCAGTCCGGTCCGGACTCGCTGCTGGGCCCCGGCGCCGCGTGCGCGGTGAGCCACTCCTCCGGGATGTCGCCCCGGGGCAGCTCCAGGATGAAGGTGGAGCCCTGCCCGGGTTCGCTCTGGGCCTGCACCGTGCCGCCGAACGCTTCGACAATCTGGCGGGTGATGTAGAGGCCCAGGCCCAGGCCGCCGTAGTGCCGGTCGCTCACCGCGCGCTCGAAGCGCTCGAAGATGCGCGCCAGGTCCTCCGGCGCGATGCCGATGCCGTGGTCCGTCACCGTGAGGCGCGCCGTCGTGCCGTGCGCCTCCACGGCCAGCGCCACCGGGTGGCCCGCGCCGTACTTGAGCGCGTTGGACAATAAATTTGTCACCACCTGCTCCAGCCGCAGCCGGTCCCAGCGGCCTACCACCGGCACCGGCGCGTGCAGCTCCAGCTCCGTGCCCTGCTGCTGCGCGGCCGGGGAGAAGCGGTAGAGGATCTCCGCCGCCACGCTCGCCAGGTCCAGCTCCTCCACCTCCAGCCGCAGCCGGCCCGCGCTGATGCGCGACACGTCCAGCAGGTTGTCCACCAGCCGCGACAGCCGGCGCACCTGGCGCTGCACCACGTCCAGCGTCTCCGACACGCGCTCGGTGGGCACCGGCTTGCCCTCGCGCGCCAGCACCGTCACCTGCTTCTGCAGCAGCTGCACCTTGAGGCTCAGCGGCGTGAGCGGCGTCTTCAGCTCGTGGCTCGCGATGCCCAGGAACTCGTCGCGCTGGCGCACCGCCTCGCGCGCTTCGCGCAAGAGCCGCGCGTTCTCCAGGTAGAGCGCGGTGCGGTGGGCCAGCTCCGCCAGGAAGCGCTCCTCCTCCGCGTCGAAGGCGTGCAGCACGTTGGAGCGCAGCAGCATCAGCGCGCCCAGCACGTTGCCGCGCGCGCCCACGGGCACGCTCAGGCACCCGTGCGGGCCCACCTCCCGCATCAGCCGCGCGTGCTCCACGTCCCGCGCGATGGTCGTCACGTGCTCCTCGGACATCACGCACAGGCGCGCCACCGCCCCGGTGACGAAGACGTGCGACAGCCCGCCCGGCAGGGTGGGATCCGGCGGGTAGCGCTCCAGCAGCTCGCGCAGCAGCACGTCCCGGCCCGCGTCCACGTGCAGCGACGCCACCACGCTCACATCCTTGCCGGGCGACCTCAGGACCAGCAGCGCCCCGTCCCCCAGCGCCGGCACCAGCAGCTTGAGCAGCGGCCCCAGCTGCGCCTCCGCGTCCACCGACGCGCCCAGCAGCGCCCCGGCCTCCGCGAGCAGCCGCGACGTGTCCAGCACGGTGGGCCGCGACTCCACGGCGTACGTGCGCAGGAGCGCCGCCGCGACCTGCCCCTCCCCTCCCTTCACGGGCGCCGCCGTGGCCTGGAGCCGGAGGCGCGTCCCGTCCGGCCGCAGCACCGTCCACACCGCCGCGTCCACCTGCTCGCCCGCCAGCGCTCGCGCAAGGGGCGCTTCGTCAGGGGGCAGCGGGGTGCCATCGCTCCGCAGCCACTCACAGCCAGGCAGGCGGCCGTGCTCCACGGTGGCGGGCGCTGGAATGCCGAAGTGGGCGCAGGCGTGGGTGTTGAAAGCAAGGACGCGGCCCGAGTGTTCGACGAGGGCCAGACCCTCCGCGTCCATGACGCGGGCGGACAGGTCCAGCTCGTTCCCTTCCATCAAGGAAGTCACCGGAAAAGCCTGCGGGGAAACCGGGGAAGGATCCGAGCGGTCGGCGGGAGACGCGACGCCGAAAGACAGGCTGGGGCTTTCCGCACGCATCATGGTGTCATCTCCGCCTCCCGGGAAGGAAGGCAGACCGCAGGCCCGCCCCATCACCATCAAGCACAGGGAATGCTTCCCGTCATCCCGCTCTTCCCGCAAGCCCCCTTGCCTGCATGGCGGCGATCCTCAATCGTTCGACTCCCCACGTCCGTCGCCCGCGCCTTTCCATTCGCACGGCGAAGTTCTTCCATCGCGAGTCTCAAGCATGCAGATGCCGTTTCCCCGGCCCGACGGCACCCCCAATGAGCGCCGCTTCCGGCAGGTCATCGACACGCTCCAGGAGGTCGTCTTCCAGACGGACCTGGACCGGATGTGGATCTTCCTCAACCCGGCGTGGACGAGGGTCACCGGCTTTTCCGTGGAGGAGAGCCTGGGCCGGTCGGCGTTCGACTTCATCCACGCGGACGACCAGGCGCGCACGCTGGAGGTGTGCCAGTCGCTGATCACGGGCGAGCGCGAGTTCGTCCAGCACGAGGTGCGCTACCTCACGCGCGACGGAGGCTTCCGGTGGGTGGAGGTCTTCGCCCGGGTGACGCAGGACGAGGACGGCACGCTCATTGGCATGGCGGGCTCGCTCAACGACATCACCGAGCGCAAGCGTGCGAACGACGCGCTCGCCCGGCGTGAGCGCTACCTCACGGCGCTGGTGGACATGCAGCAGCGCCTGCTGTCGGTGCCCGAGGGCGGGGACCTGTATGGGCCCGCGCTGGCGCCGCTGGGCCTGGCCTCGGGCGCGAGCCGCGTCTACGTCTTCGAGACGCACACCAACGCGCAAGGCACGCTCGTGTGCAGCCAGCGCGCCGAGTGGTGCGCCCCCGGCGTGATCCCGGAGATCGACAACCCGCTGCTCCAGGAGCTGCCCATGCGGCCGGACATGGACCGGTGGATCCCCCTGCTGGAGCGGGGCGAGGTCGTCACCGGGCGCGTGGCGACCTTCCCCGCGGCCGAGCGGGCGCTGTTGGATCCGCAGGGCGTCCTGTCGCTGCTGGTGCTGCCCCTGCGCGTGCAGGGCCGGCTGGTGGGCTTCGTGGGCTTCGACAACTGCTACGAGGCGCGCGAGTGGGACCGGCTGGAGGTGGACCTGCTGTCCGCGGCCAGCGGCGCCATCTCCGTGTCGCTGGAGCGGCGCGAGTCGGAGCGCGCGCTGCGCGAGCACGAGCACCGCTTCCGCCAGCTCGCGGAGAACGCGTCCGACGTGCTGTACCTCTACCGGTGCGCGCCGCCGCGAGGCTTCGGGTACGTCAGCCGCGTGGTGCACGCGAAGCTGGGCCTGGGGCCGGAGGCGCACTACGCGGATCCGGAGCTCTGGTACCGCCAGGTGCACCCGGAGGACCGGCCCGCGCTGGAGCAGCTGCTGGAGTCTCCCCGCGCGTCGGACGGCGTGCCGGTGGTGTTGCGCTTCCTGCACCCGGACGGGCGCACCCTGTGGCTGGAGCACGTGGTGGCGCCGGTGACGGACCCGCACGGCAAGGTGGTGGCGGTGGAGGGGCTGGCGCGCGACATCACCGAGCGGCGCCAGGTGGAGGAGGCGCTGAAGCGCTCCGAGGCCAGCCTGCGCGCGCTGATGGAGGGCTTCCCGGACGCGGCGGCCATCGAACGCGACGGCCACATCGTCTACGCCAACGCGGTGCTCGTCACCACGCTGGGCTTCCAGAGCGCGGAGGAGCTGGTGGGGCGCCGGCTGTCGGAGTTCCTGGCGGACGTGCCGGGCACGGGCCCGGCGCCCGCGGACGCGGCCCCGCTCACCAGCGAGCGACGGCTGGTGCTGCGCGACGGACGCACGCGCGTGGTGGAGCTGGCGTCGCTGCCCCTGCGCTTCGACGGGCAGCCGGCGGTGGTGTCCATCGCGCGGGACGTGACGGAGCAGCGCCACCTCCAGGCGCGGCTGACGCTGGCGGATCGGCTGGCGTCGGTGGGCACGCTGGCGGCGGGCATCGCGCATGAGATCAACAACCCGCTGGCGTTCGTGCTCTCCAACCTGGCCTTCCTGTCGGACGAGTTCCGCCACCACCTGATGCCCGGCGCCGCGCGCGGGGTGCGCCCCCCAGACGTGGCCGAGTGGCAGGAGGTGCTGGGCGAGGCGTGCGAGGGCGCCGAGCGCGTGCGGCAGATCGTCCGTCAGCTGAAGACGTTCTCCCGGCCGGACGAAGAGCGCATGACGCCGGTGGACCTGCACGCGGTGCTGGACTCGGTGGTGATGATGGCGGCGAACGAGATCCGCCACCGCGCGCGGCTGCGCCGGGACTACGGCACGGTGCCGCAGGTGATGGCCAACGAGGGCCGGCTGTGCCAGGTGTTCCTCAACCTGGTGGTGAACGCGGCGCAGGCCATCCCGGAGGGCTCCGCGCACGACCACGAGGTGGTGCTGACGACGCGCATGGAGAGCGGGCGCGTGATGGTGGAGGTGCGCGACACGGGCAGCGGCATCCAGCCGGAGGTGCTGGGCCGCATCTTCGACCCGTTCTTCACCACCAAGCCCGTGGGCGTGGGCACCGGCCTGGGGCTGTCCATCTGCCACGGCATCATCACCGGGATGGGCGGCGACATCTCCGTGGACAGCACCGTGGGCCGGGGGAGCGCCTTCCGCGTGCTCCTGCCCGCGCCGGTGCCCGCTCCCAGCTTGCGCCCGCTGGAGGCCCCGGTGCCCCACGCGCCCGTGACGCCGCGAGGCCGGGTGCTGGTGGTGGACGACGAGCCCGCGGTGGGCCGCGTGCTGCAGCGGCTGTTGCGCGGCCACGACGTGGAGGTGGCCACCAGCGGCCGGCAGGCCCTGGAGCGCATGGGCCAGACGCCGGGCTTCGACGCCGTGCTGTGCGACGTGATGATGCCGGACCTCGCCGGCCGCGACGTGTACGAGGCCGTGCGGCGCACGCACCCGGGCCTGGAGCGCCGCTTCATCTTCGTGTCCGGCGGGGCCTTCACCACGGGCGCGCGCGAGTTCCTGTCGCAGATCCCCAACCCGGTGCTGGAGAAGCCCTTCGACGAGGCGCGCGTGCGCGGCGCGGTGGAGGCGCTGGTGCGACACGGTCCGCGGGACGTCATCTGACGCAAGCGGACGCGGAAGGGGGGATCCATCGGTCATCGGGAGGACCCTCCTCCCAGTGACCGATGCGTGGGGGGAGCCCGTCTGCGAGCGTGTGCTCGTCCGCTCGCTCCTGTCTTGAGGTCATGCGCCCATGAATCGCACCAAACTGCTGTTGTCCCTCGCTGGCCTGCTCGTCGTGGGCGCCCTCGCGCTCGATGGGATGCACGCGCTCTTCGCGACCCGCTCCGAGCATCCCCCGTTCGTCCACCAGCCGCCGGCCGCGCCGTCGGTCCTGGACCAGAGCCACACGGTGGTGCAGCCGGGCGAGGCGCCCATCAGCACGGTGCTGCCCCTGGGCGTGGGCACGCCGGGGTCCGGCCGCGTGGGCCCGGTGGAGCTGACGGGCAAGCTGTCCGGCGCGTACGTGAAGACGGGGCCGAGCGAGGCCTTCGCGTGGTTCGAGGTGTCGGCGCGCGCGCCGGAGAACCCCCAGCGCGTGCCGGTGAACCTGGCGCTGGTGGTGGACCGCTCCGGCTCCATGATGGGCAGCAAGCTGGTGGACGCGAAGCGCGCCGCCGAGGCGCTGGTGAGCCAGCTGCGCGTGGGGGACCGGCTGGCGCTCGTGCACTACGGCTCCGACGTGACGACGCTGCCCAGCGTGGAGATCACCGAGCAGACGCGCGCGGAGCTGCTCAAGGCCATCTCCGCCATCGAGGTGAACGGCTCCACCAACATCAGCGGCGGGCTCCAGGCGGCGGCGGACGCGCTGCGCCCGTACACGAAGCAGTACCGGGTGACGCGCGCCATCCTCCTGAGCGACGGCCAGCCCACCGAAGGCGTGGTGTCCGAGATGGGCCTCTTCTCCGAGGTGGGCAAGCTGCGCGAGCTGGGCATCACCGTGAGCGCGCTGGGCGTGGGCGAGGGCTTCAACGACGCGCTGATGCGCGGCATGGCCGAGCGCGGCGGCGGCTTCTCCGGGTTCGTCAGCGACTCGTCGCAGCTGGCCTCCATCTTCACGCGTGAGCTGGAGCAGGCCGCGAGCACCGTGGCGCGCAACGTGAACCTGGTGCTGACGCTGCCGCCCGGCGTGAGCGGCGTGGAGGTGATGGGCCTGCCGTCCACGCGCGAGGGCAGCACGGTGCGCGTGCCCCTGTACGACCTGACGGGCGGCCAGTCCGCGCGCGTGGTGGCGAAGGTGTCGCTGGTGGCCCCGGAGGGCGCGTCCCAGATGAGCGTCCTGGGCGCGAGCCTGTCGTATGTGGACGTGACGGCCGACCTGCCGTCGCAGGTGCTGCTGTCGCTGGACGCGAAGGTGACGAACGACGCGCAGGTGGTGCACGCGAACCTGGACCGGGACGTGCGGGTGCACGCCATCCGCGCGCTGGGCACGCAGCAGCTCCATGCGGCCGCGGAGGCGATGAAGAGCGGCAACCGTCAGGGAGCCGTCAATCTGCTCGACAACGCGCGTCGCCTCTTCGGCAGCTCGGCGTCGGCGCTCGCGGGGGAGCTTGCGGACGTGGACGCGACCCAGGCAGCCTACGGGAATGCCCACAGCGACGCGGACGTGCGCCGTGAGATGCTCGACCTCAAGAAGAAGACGATGAAGAGCTTCGGGCACAACAACTCCTACTAGTCGCTCACGCCGTTCGGGACGGTGCGCCATGTCGCTCTCCATCCAACTCATCCGCCGGGAGGACTTCGAGTCGCGCTGCCTCTTCGCGCTCGTGGGCGCGGGCGCCATGGCGCTGGTGGCAGGCGTGGCGCGGCAGGTGCTGCACGTCCCGGTGGAGCCCGGCTACTTCGCGCTGGCGGCGGCGGCCGTCACGGCGGTGAAGCCCCAGCCCGCGTACAGCGCCCTGATGCGCGCGGCGGTGGTGCTGCTGCCCGCCCTGCCCTATGTCCTGGGCCTGCCGTACCCCCTGCAGCACGCGGTGGCGGGTGCCATCGCCGCGGGGCTGATCGCCTGGCGTGGCCATGGGCGCGATGGGGTGGGCACGTCCACCCAGCTCGTGCTCAGCGCCGGGGCGGCCGCGGTCACCACGGTGCTGGGGCTGTACGTGCAGGAGGTGCTCGACGCGCGCTTCCTGCCGGCCCGGGGCTACTTCCCGCTGCTGGTGGACTACGCCGTGGTGGCGCTGTTCTGGGGCATCGGCACGCTGCCGGTGAACCTGGCCATGGACCTGGACGCGGTGGCCACCCGGGGCATGCGCCTGGAGGCCACCCTCACCGGCGAGGTGCGCGGGCTGGTGACACGGGCGCTGGGGCTGTACCGCCAGAGCCAGGCGGAGGCGCGCAAGCTGGCCACGGGCGAGGGCCGCGTGAAGCTGGAGCGCGTGCTCGCGAAGCTGGCCGGGGACGCGTTCAGCCTGGCCGAGTCCCACACGGTGCTGGAGGGCCAGCTCTCCGCCGCGTCCCAGGGCAGCGTGGATTCGCAGGTGCAGGAGCTGCGCAAGCGCGCCGCGGACGCCCAGGACGGCGTGGCCCGGCGCCAGTTGGAGCGCGCCGCCGCGTCGCTGGGTGAGGAGCTCAACCACCTGGACGCGCTCTCACGGCGGCGCGAGCGCCTGCACGCGCAGCTCCACGCCCAGGTGGCCCTGCTGGAGCGGGCCCGGGTGTGCTTCATCGGGGCCCGGGCGGCGTCCCCGCTGGACGGGGGCGACCGGGCCCTGGCCCTGGCCGACAAGCTCTCCGCCCTGGACCTGGAGTCCTCCGGCCCGGAAGCGCTGCCCCCGCAGGTGCGCGCTCCCGCCGTCCGCTCCTAGTCCGGCGGCCCACCCCTCGGGGCAGGCCCGGCTTCAACACCGCAGGCCCGGTCCGGTGTCACTTCGCCGACGCGTGGGTGGCGGCGCGGGTGCGCTTGCGCGCCGGCGCGGCCTTCTTCGTGGTGGCCTTCTTCGCCTCGACGCGGGGTGCGTGCAGCTCGCTCGCGATGCGCTGTTCAATCTCCTCGCGGGTGCGGCGGCTCATCTCCAGCGCGGCGTTGATGCGCTCGCGCACGCGGTCGGCCTGGGCCTCGGCGGCGGCCCGGTACTCGGCGATGTCCCGGCGCAGCTCCAGGCGGCCCTCGGTGGCCGGGGGGGCGTCCGCCTTCGGCCGGGTGGCCGTCTTCCGCCGGGCCGGACGTTCCGTTGAAGTCCCACTTCCCTGTTGTCCCTGTATCTTGCGCGCCATGTGGCCCCCTCATGCGATCACTCGCCTGTGGGCGGAAAGGTGGGGTGTGCGCTTCCACCATGGAAGCCCGACCTCGGGTCGGACGGAGTCCTTGCAGGCGGACAATCCGGGACTGCTCCAACAGGAGGGCTTCTCAATGTCTGCAGGAAGACGCTAAGAGGGCCCTCGCCGTTCCTGGGCCAGGGGCCTTCCAGGCTGCTAGCTCAGGCACCGCCGCATCTTCCGAAGGGCCGGGATGCGAGCGAGCCTTCTTGTCCCGCGTGCTCCGACGGCAGGGGTGTCGCGGTGGCACCTCTAGTGAGGGGATACCGTGGCGGTCTCTTTCCTGAACCGGAAGCACAACCTCGACCGGATGTCGCTGCGCGACCTGGTCTATTCGTTCTTCACGTACTACGCCGTCGTCGCCTACATCCTCATCGGCATCGCCTGCATCGTGCTGTCGGTGAAGTGGTTCGAGCACCCGGCGCGCATGGCGGCGGCGGTGCTGGTGGCGACGGTGGCCTACCCGTTCGGCTGGTACTTCATCCACCGGTACATCCTGCACGGCCGGTTCCTCTACAAGTCCGCCGCGACGGCGGTGACGTGGAAGCGCATCCACTTCGACCACCACCAGGACCCGCACGACCTGCGCGTGCTCTTCGGCGCGCTGCACACCACGCTGCCCACCATCGCGCTGGTGCTCACGCCCATCGGCTACCTCATCGGCGGACGCTCCGGCGCGACCGCGGCGCTGGGCTGGGGCATGGTGACGACGTGCTTCTACGAGTTCTGCCACTGCATCCAGCACCTGAACTACGCGCCGCAGTTCAAGTTCCTCAAGGACATCAAGCGGCTGCACATGTCCCACCACTTCCACAACGAGACGGGCAACTTCGGCATCACGAACTACTTCTGGGACCGCGTGTTCGGCACGCTGTACGAGAAGGCGGCGGACAAGCCCAAGAGCCCCACCGTCTTCAACCTGGGCTACACCGCCGAGGAGGCCCAGAAGTACCCCTGGGTGGACAAGCTCTCCGGCGGCACGCGCGGTGACGGACACCCGCGCCGCTTCTGGCAGGCCGAAGGCCTGAGCGCCCCGGAAGCCACCTCCAGCGAACAGTCCTGAAGCAGCCTTCCCTGCTTCACCCGGACCTCCCCGCGCGCCTGTCGCCGGGGAGGTCTTCTCTTTTTCAGCCCCCGCGCTTCACGCGGAGAGTGACTCGACCTGCTCCTGCTCCTCGCGGAAGCGCTGGGCGGCCACGGGCGGCAGGGAGTGCACGCGCGCGACGAGGCACGCCGCGCTGCCCCCGGCCAGGTGGAATTGATCCAACCGCACGCTGACGGGGCGCCGGCCCAGTCCGCGCAGCACGGCCTCCACGCGGGGCACGCGCGCGCCGACGATGACCGTGTTGCCCACCTCCACCAGGTTGAGCCCGAAGGCGAGCGCGTCGTCGCGTGCGATGGGCACCACCTGCCCGATGCCCTCCGTGCGCGCCAGCGTGCGCAGCGACTCGGGCGTGAAGGCCTCGGGGCACACGAGCGCGGTGCCATCGGACAGGACGGTGAGCGCGGTGTCCAGGTGGTAGAGGTACGGGTCGCACAGCTCCAGCGGCGTGACGGGCGCGTCGAGGAAGGCCTCCAGCACGCCCGCGGCCCGCTGCGTGGAGCGCTGGCCGTACCCCAGGAGCGCGCCCCGTCCCGCGGGCAGCATGGCCACGTCACCGCCCTCGATGTGCACGCACGAGGGCTCGATGACGTCGAAGCCGCGCGCGGCCAGCCACCGGGCCCGGGCGCGTTGCTCTCCCCGGCGCTGTCCGTGGCGCATGGTGGCGAGCAGCGCGCGCAGCTCTCCGTCCTGCGACACGAGCACCGCGTTGTCCTTGGCGAAGACGGAGTCGTACGCGCCGTGGACGAAGGGCAGCTCGAAGCAGCTCGCGCCCGCCTCGCGCAGGACGCGCAGGAACGCCCGGTGCTGGCCGCACGCGCGGCGCCACGCGACGGCACCGACCTTCATATGCGGATTGATGTTCCACGCGACCTGATACGCACAGTCGCGGGAGCGGACGTGGTCCTTTTCGCAGCGCACCTGACTCACGGCGAAGGTGGCAGGTACGAAGTGGCCGGTGTTCAAGGTCATCCCCATACATGTGGTCGGAAGGCACTCCTGCCTTCCCAGACATGTGGAGAGGTTGCGCACCATGAGCGGGCTTGGCGAGGTGGCTGGGGAAGCAGGAACGGAGGACGCACGCCTGGCTGAACGGATGCATCGGACCCTCTTGCGCTTCAACCACTCGCGACTGGCGCCAGGCTTTCCCACGGAGGGCTGGCGAGCGGACGTGCAGGCGGAGACACAGTTGCGCCTGCTGGAGGGCGAGTACGTGGAGGCCGAGCGACAGCGCGTGGCGGCCTGGGCCGCCGAGGCACCGGAGGACGCGGACGGCTTCATCGCGTGGTTCGAGGACCTGAAGGAGACGGGGCCCGGGCAGCAGGACCCGCTGTTTCCCTGGCTCGCGAAGCAGGCCTCATTGGAACAGCTGCGCTGGTTCCTCACGCAGGAGGTCGCGGGCGAGGCGGGCTTCGACGACCTGGTGGCGCTGACGCAGCTGCAGCTGCCCACGCAGGCGAAGCTGGAGCTGGCGCGCAACTACTGGGACGAGATGGGCCGCGGGCGCGAGGACGCGATGCACGGGCCGATGCTCGCGGAGATGGCGGCGAAGCTGGGGCTGAAGCCCACCGAAGAGGACACGGTGTGGGAAGCGCACGCGCTGGCGAACCTGCTCTGCGCGTTCGCGTTCAACCGCCGCTACACGTACCTCGCGGTGGGCGCGCTGGGCATCGTCGAGGAGACGGCGCCGGGCCGCACCGCGTGCGTCAACGAGGGCCTGAAGCGTCTGGGGTTCGACATGCGGGTGCGGCGCTACTACGCGGTGCACTCCACGCTGGACGTGAAGCACTCGGAGACGTGGAACCGCGAGGTGCTGCGTCCGCTGGTGGCCGCGAACCCCGCGTGCGCGCGGCCCCTGGCGGAAGGGGCGCTGTTGCGCCTGTCCGCGGGCGCGAAGTGCTTCGAGCGCTACCGCCGCGAGCTGGGGCTGGAGCTGAAGTCCCTCAGCTGAAGGGCCCCGTCCCCGTCCACGACGGACCGGACCCGTCCCCCCGGGACCTTGCGCGTGTGCGCTGGCCGGGGGGCTGCGTCCGCCAGAGGACGGCCCCGGCCTGACAGGGGATGCGCGGGCCACGGGGGGAACGCCAGCTTGGGAGGCGTTTGCGTACCGCCTGGAGGTCCCGATGTCCCTGTTCCGATTCGCCTGTGCCGGGGTGCTGGCCCTGACGGCGTGTGCCTCCCCGGGCACGTCCTTCGAGGACGTGATGCGCCGCACCCAGCCCCTGATGCCGAAGCGGCCGGATCCGCTGACCTACGGCACCCGGCCGGAGAACCCCGTGCGCGTGGGCTGGGGCGACAAGGGCGTCAGCGCGTACTTCGGGCTGTTGCGCGGACCGCAGGGGCAGCCCGTGGCGTGGCGCCGGATGGGGGACTGCTGCGAGTTCACCGAGGTGGACGGCCGGGGCACCGCGAAGGGCAAGCTGTCCATCTTCGAGGTGACCTACGAAGGGTTGGACACGCCCGTGGTGCTCTACGTGGACGCGTACACCGGAGGCTCCGTGTACGCGCCCTGGGGCTTCGTGCTGGAGGGGGGGCCGGACGCGCCCGCCACGCCGCCGGGGATGGAGCCGGACGTCATCGAGCTGTGAGGCACCTTCCTGGACGGCCCCATCGTACCTAGATGCAGGGGGACGAAAGCGGGCCGGAGCTCGGAAGTGGGGCGCGTGCGCGCCCTCGGGAGCGGACAGGCAGGCGTGAGGTTTCGGGGGGCGTGATTATCCCCGGACCGGGGCCGTCACGCTGGAAAGTGGAAGTTTTCCCGCCGAGGAAGGGCGTCCGGGTCCCCATGGGGGATGCGGCCCACCCGGCGCTGCGCTAAGCGTTCGACCGCTCTCCCGACGGAGGAGGAACCGTGGCGGCTGTGAAGAAGAAGCGTTGGCCCTATGTGCTGGGGGGCATCCTCGTCCTCCTGATCGCCATCGTGGCGGTGGTGCTGTGGCGGCTGGACGCCATCCTGCTGAAGACGGCGCGTGATCAGGCGGCCACGTACTCGCAGAAGCTCGGGCGCCCCATCACGATTGGCGACATCTCCACGAAGCTCTTTCCCCAGGTCGGCGCGCAGATTGAAGACGTCGTCGTGGGCCCCGCCGAGGGTGAAGACCTGCCGCTCGCGGAGCTGAAGCAGGTGGACGTGAGCGTGGCGGCGATGCCGCTGCTGTCCTCGCGCGGCAAGGACATCCAGGTGAAGAACGCCGAGGTGTCCGGCCTCACCGTGAACGTCATCCGCCTGGCCGACGGCACCACCAACGTGCAGCGGCTCCAGGAGAAGCTGGCCCAGCAGCAGCCCAAGGAAGAGACGCCGGAGGAGGAGTCGCAGCCCACCGACCTGTCGGGCGTGCACGTGGAGCGCGCGGCGCTCACCGACGGCACCATCCGCTTCGTGGACCGCGCGGGCGGCGCCCAGGCGCGCGAGCTGGCGGTGCGCGACCTGGACATCGAGGTGAAAAATCTGCGCGTGGGCCAGCCGCTGAAGGTGGACCTGGCGGCGGCGGTGCTCGCGGAGAAGCAGAACCTCAAGATGACGCTCCAGGCGGCGCCGCTGCCGGCGACGCTGGTGCCCACGCCGGAGCAGGTGACGCTGAAGGCGGACCGCATCGACCTGTCGCCCCTGGGGCCGTTCCTGCCGCCGGACGTGGGCTTCCAGGCGGGCACGCTGGACGCGGACTGGAAGGCGGACCTGGGCGGCGCGGTGCCCGGCGGCAAGGGCCCCACGAAGCTCGTGGGCGTCATCAAGGCGCTGGGGATGAAGTTCGCGGGCGCGGAGGGCGGCAAGGCGCTGGACGTGGTGCTCGACACGGACGTGACGGGCGACATGGCCACGGGTGACCTGGCGCTGGACAAGCTCAAGCTGGACCTGGGCCCCGCGGCCATCACGGGCAAGGGCAAGGTGAAGGGGCTGCTCACGGACAAGCCCGCGGTGGAGGGCTTCGAGCTGGTGGGGCGCAACCTGGATCCCGCCGTGCTCGCCGAGTACTACCCGCCCCTGAAGAAGCAGCTCAAGGGCATGGTGGCGGGCCCCATCGGGCTGGACGTGCGCGGCAGCGGGACGCAGGACGCGCAGGCGCTCCACATCGCGGTGGACCTGACGCCGGTGCGGCTGCGGGTGCCGGATCAGCTGTCGAAGGAGGCCGGCGGCGCGATGAAGCTCAGCGCCCAGATTTCGGGCGCGGCGGCGAGCGGCGGCGCGCTGCGCTTCGACGCGAAGGCGGACCTGGACGGCGTGGACATGCGGCCGGGCCTGCTGGTGAACAAGGCCCCGGGGCAGCGGCTGGACGTGGCGGCGGCGGGCACCTACGCGCCGGCGAAGACGGGCAGCGGCATGACGGTGAACGTCTCCAGCCTCACCCTGCACGCGCTGGAGGACACGGTGACGGGCACCGCCACGGTGGCCCTTGCGGGCACGGGCAAGAAGGCGACGACGACGTTCAAGGCGAACGTGAAGAGCGCGCGGCTGGATGCGGAGAAGTTGTTGATGAGCGAGGAGGAGGTCCTGGCGCGCACGGGTGGCAAGCCGCCGCCGGAGCCGCCGGTGGAGCCCGCACGGTTCAACGGCTACCGGGGTGACATCCAGTTCGCCATCGCGTCGCTGCGCTACACGGCGATGGACCTCTCCAACGTGACGGGCGTGGTGAAGATGGTGGACGACCTCATCACGGTGGAGAAGTTCTCGACGGGCATCTATGGCGGCAAGGTGGTGGCGGACGGGACGACCATCCGCCTGGGTCCGGCGCCGGAGGCGCGGCCCTTCTCCGCGAAGGTGCAGGTGCAGGGCCTGCAGGTCGCGCAGGCGCTGGCGGCGCGCACGCCCAAGCAGGTGCTGACGGGCAAGTTCAACGGCAACGTGGACGTGCAGGGCGTGGGCTACACGATGGAGAAGCTCCAGCAGACGCTGCTGGGCGGCATCAGCGGCAACCTGCTGGAGGGCACGTTCCTGGGCAAGGACCTGGTGTCGTCCGCGACGGGGCCGCTGGCCAAGGCGCTGCCGTTCGCGAAGGCGCTGAAGAGCGGGGACGTGACGTCGCTGGGCGCGGATCTGCCCTTCAGCGTGACCATCAAGAACGGCGTGGCGCAGCTGAGCAAGCCCATCACCTGGACGCGGCCGGAAGCGGCGATGAGCTTCGACGGCGGCATCAAGCTGGATGGCACGCTGGATTTGACGGGTGGGATTTCGCTGACGCCCGCGACCATCAAGACGCTGACCGTGGGCAAGGTGACGCCGACGGAGCCCATCCCGGTGGGGCTGAAGCTCACGGGCAAGGCGTGGAGCCCGGAGGTGACGGGCATCGACGTGAAGCCGGCGGCGACGACCATCCTGAAGCTGGCGGGCGCGTCGGTGGCGGGCAACCTGCTGGGCGAGAAGGGCAAGGCGGTGCAGGACGTCATCACCGGCGGCCAGGACAAGGCCAAGGCCGAGGCGGAGGCCCGCGTCAACGAGGAGAAGAAGAAGCTGGAGGAGCAGGCCCGCGCCGAGCAGGAGAAGGCGAAGCAGCGTGCGGCGGAAGAGGCGAAGAAGAAGCTCAAGGGCATCTTCGGCGGGAAGTAGGCGCCGCGAGGTCCCGAAGTGACCCGCGCCGCGGAGCTCCGACGGGAGCTTCGCGGCGTCGCTGTTTCAGACGCGGCCCACGGAGGGACTCAGGCGCCAGGGTGGAGCAGGGCTGGAGGGAATACCGGGGCAAGTCCCGCCGCGCGCTGGCGTAGGCTCTCCGCCCATGTTCCTCCGGCTCACGCGCATCGAGGTCGCGGGCTTCCGCTCCCTGCGCGACGTGGTGCTGCGCCCCCAACCGCTGGAGGTGCTGCTGGATCCGGACGGCACGGCCACCCGCGACCTGATCCGTCTCTTCACGCTCCTGCGAGCACTCGCCGAAGGCCGGCTCCAGGAGCACCTGACCGATGTGGCGGACGGCCCGGTGACGTGCGTGCTGGGCGTCCAGGGTGACGACTACCGCGTGGAGCTGCGCCGCTTCCCGGACGGCCGGTGGCGCATCACCCGCGAGGAGCTGGACCTGGTGGCGGGCCTGGGAATCCCCTTCATCGACCCCTCGCACGACGCACCCCGGGACGAGGCCCGGCTCTCCACGTTCCCCCCTGCCCTCCCCGAGCACGTACCCGGACCCGTCACGGGAGAAGCGGAGTGGCTCGGGCAGATCGCCGACGGGGCGGCTCGGCGGATGAACCGGTTCCTGCGCGGCTTCCGCGTGCAGCCCGCCGGGGCCTTCACCGTGGACGAGGAGTCCTTGCTCTTCCTGCAGGAGCCCGGCACCGAGCCCGAGGGCGACCTGCCCGCGAATGCCCTCTGGGACCGGGTCCAATCCGCTCGCGCGGCGTCCTCACGGGTCCCCGTGCTGCTGTGCACACCGTCGGTGGCCCTGGCGGACGCCTTCGACCTCCAGGACGTCCAGCGCGTGGAAACCACCTCCGACGGCGCCTCCTCCTTCCGGCCGCTGGGAGCCCGGAAGGAGTCTGGCGGATAGCGCTACTGCGTGGCGTCGCCGCGCGCGCCCCAGCCACCACCGCCACCGCCCACCGGCCCACCGCGGGGGCCACCGCCGCGCGGGCTCGCGTCCTCACGGCGCATCTCCTGGTACTTCGCCAGCTGATCCGCGCTGAGGACCTTCTGCATCTCCTGGTCGGTCTGCGTGCGCAGGTCGCGCATCTGCCGGCGGATGTCCCGGCCCTGGCCCGCGCCGCCGCCGTTCAGCCCCGCCATCAGCTCCTGGCGCTTCGCGTCCTCGGCCTTGAGCTGCTTCGTCAGCTCCTGCTCCTGGCTGTAGCTGAGCTTCGCGTCGGAGATGAACGTCTTGAGGCGCTCGCTGCGTTCGGCCTCCGCCTGCGTCCGCATCTGGTCGATCTGCTGCTGCCACTGCTGGCGCTGCTCGTTGCGCTGCTCGTCCTGCACCGTGCGCAGCATCTCCTTCAACGTCGCCTTGCCGCTGTCGGTGCTCAGCGCCTCGCCCACCATCACGCCGCGCACCTCCTCGCGCAGCTTCGCCACCTCCGCCTCCAGGCCCGCGGGCGCGGGGCCCGCGCCGGCCGTGGTCGTGCCGGGCTGCTGCTCGAAGGCCATCAGCCGCCGCGACAGCAGCTGCACCGTCTCCTCCAGGGCCTTCACGCGCGTCTGGAGCGCCCGGACGTCCGCCGAAGCGTCCTGCACGCGGGGCGCCGCTTCCGCCGCCGGGGCCTCCGTCCTGCCGGGCCCCCACAGGGCCACGCCGAGCGCCACCGAAGCCAACCCCACCGATGCGATGCCGAGAATGCGATTCATGATGCTCTCCCTGACGGAAGCCCCGGCCGCCTATTCCACCGCGCTCCCGGGCTGCGTCACACGGCGCCATCCTCCCACC
>NZ_RAWB01001209.1 GCF_003612055.1 Corallococcus llansteffanensis | reverse complement strand
AGCATGCACCGGTGCGCCGTCGAGCGTGGCGCGGCAATCGGCGCCCGTCAGCGCGATCAGGCCATTGGCGTGGAAGCGCAGCGTGGCGTTGCCCAGCGTGAACTCGATGCCCGCCGCATCGCTGCGGTTGCCAACCAAGCGGTTGCCCACATACAGCGACAGCGGATCCAGCGCGCCCGACGTGCACACGCCAAAACGGCGATAGCCGGTGCGGCCCAGGTCCTGCACGGACGCCAGCACGCCGGCCCGCACGATCTCGATCATGGGTTGGGGTTTCGAACTCATGCGCGCACCTTCGAGGCAACAAAGCGGATGCGGTCTCCGGGCGCCAGCAGCGTGGGGGGATTACGCTGCGGCATGAAGAGCGCCGCGTCTGTGCGGCCAAGCAGTTGCCAGCCACCGGGGGATGCGGCCGGGT
>NZ_RAWB01001208.1 GCF_003612055.1 Corallococcus llansteffanensis | reverse complement strand
GCGTGTATGGCATTGAAGCGGGAGCGCGCGAGCACTTCGGCGTGTCCGCGTCCCAGCTCTCCGTGGCCCAGGGCGCGGTGCTCGCGTCGATGCTGCCGTCCCCGCGCAAGCGCTCGCCCAGGAGCGGCTCACGCGCGCTCTTGAAGCACTCGCACCGCCTGGTGGATGCGCTCAAGATCTACCGCCGCATCAGCGCGGCGCAGGCGGAAGAAGCGCACGCGGAGGTGGACCGGCTGCTCGGCCGCGCGTCCGGGGACACCGGAGGCGCGGACGACGCGGACGAGGACGGTCGCTAGTGGAGTGTCCGCGAAGTAATCCAACATAGTCAGCGGCGGTGCCGCTCGAACCAGTCGTGCATCTTGGCCCGAGTCCAAAGCCAGGTGAAGGGATGGGCGTAGAGGAGGTTGTACTCGGGCCAG
>NZ_RAWB01001207.1 GCF_003612055.1 Corallococcus llansteffanensis | reverse complement strand
GAACCCGATCGGGTTCTTGCGAAACAGCCACGCACCCTGGCGCAGCCAGACGTAGCCTTGCTTGGCCGGTACTTCAATCAGTTGCATGGTTGGGGAAGATCCAGAGTCAGGGCGCCCGCGCCAACCCGTTCGCGCAGCACGCGCTCGAAGTGGGTGGGGTCATGCGGCTTGAGCAGTTCGGCATCGCGCGGCAGATAGAAATCCCACAGGCGCGAGACCCAGAAGCGGTACGCAGCAGCGCGCAGCATATCTTGCCAGTGCCGCGTTTCGGCATCGGTGAACGGGCGCACAGCGTGATACGCATGGAGCATTGCACGTGTCCGCTCGGTGTCCAGCACGCCGGTGGCCAGGTCAATGCACCAGTCGTTGACGGTGACGGCCACGTCGAAGAGCCACTTGTCGACACCGGCAAAGTAAAAGT
>NZ_RAWB01001206.1 GCF_003612055.1 Corallococcus llansteffanensis | reverse complement strand
ATACAGTTCAGCGTTCTCACCACGTAGTTGCAACGCCTGACGGTACGCCAGCAGCGAATTGCTGTAATCGTTTTGCCACAGATAGTACTCGCCCAGTAACGCCCATTGTTCGCTGTTTTGTGGATTAGCGCGGATTTTATCCTGCAATGCCTGAAGCTGCGCTTCCGGGGTTTGCTGGCTGGCAAACTGATGTAGCGGATCGCGCTGACGCTGATACTCCGCACGTACCGCCTGCCATTTTGGACTTAACAGATAACTGCCGACACAGAGAAATACCATCAAAATCGTGAGTGTTGTCAGCATTTTCACCGGTATTTGAGGCTGTTTCATCGCTTCGCCCTCACTCGCCAGAGGATCAGTGCCATCAGCAGTAACAACACCACTGGCAGCGCCCACAACACCAGAGTCTGACCGGTTAACGG
>NZ_RAWB01001205.1 GCF_003612055.1 Corallococcus llansteffanensis | reverse complement strand
CTCCCCGCCCGCCCCCCCGGACCCCTGAACCCGTGAAATACGCGCTAACACTGCCTCCTGCTCACAGCTAATATGTAACTATGCAGTAGTGCTGTTCGGCTTGAGGGGGCCAGATGGCGGAAGCGGAGCGAACGTTCGAGGTGGAGACCACCCGGCGCACGTTGGAGGCGCTGCCGGCGGGGCTGCGGGTGCGCTGGGTGCAGGAGGGCCGGGGCGCCTGGGTGTTGGGCTGTCACGACTCGCGGCCGAACCTGCACGCGCCCCGGGGTGAGGACGTGCTCATCCAGGGCGAGCTGCTGCTGCGGGGCGCGCGCCACGTGGAGGGCGCGGTGCCGCGAGGCGCGCTGCAGGTGCGCCTGCTGGAGGGCCCGACGCGCCACATGCTGTCCACGCGCGTGGCGGTGGGCGGGGAGGACCTGGTG
>NZ_RAWB01001204.1 GCF_003612055.1 Corallococcus llansteffanensis | reverse complement strand
TGTCCACTAAGTACGCGAAGTATTATCCGTCGGCCTTGAGCACGACGCAGATGAACGCTGTGCAGAGCACGTGTGCAGCAGGCTATCTATACAACTTTAGCGGTACGGGGCAGCAGGACGCGAACGGTTACTACATCGACGACGGCAGCCAGACGACCGAGCAGATTCCATATAACTACAACTATCTTGGCGGCGATACGTTAAGTAGTACCGTCAAGCTCTATAGCCAGGAAGCTGCTGGAAAGAATTCGGCAGGTGGCAGCAAGGCGGTTCGGGGGAACGCGACCCCCATCACCTACGCACTTAGTATCACACAAGACGGTCTGCTGAGCCTCTCATATAGCGTGAATGGCGGCACAGCGCAGCCTGTGATCACAAACCAAAGTATCACCGCGTCGAACGGGCCGCTGCCTGCGTCATTC
>NZ_RAWB01001203.1 GCF_003612055.1 Corallococcus llansteffanensis | reverse complement strand
GATCCTGGCCGGCCAGGCGGCCGAGCTCGGCGCCCGCCCCGATGCGGTCGTCTCGGGGATGACCGGCGTCGCCGGGATCACGGAGGAGGAGGCGGCCGCCCTGGACCGCCTCGCGCCCGCCGCCCGCCTCCACGTCACGGGCGACCTTCTCGGCCACACCCTGGAGACCCAGGCGATCGCCGGAACGGCCCTCGCGGCGGCGCTCATCGCGGCGGGCGAGGTCGGGGAGGCTCTCGTGACCTCGGTCGGCCACCGCCGCGGCGAGGGCGCGGCGCGCCTCGTGAAAGCCGCATAGAGGGCGTCCGGCACCCCCATGACCACGACATCCGCCCCGTCCTCGATGCGCGACCGCCGCGGCCGGCCCCTCGTCGCCGTGACGGGCATGGGCGTCCTGACCTCCGCGGGCACCGGCCGGGAGGACAC
>NZ_RAWB01001202.1 GCF_003612055.1 Corallococcus llansteffanensis | reverse complement strand
GACCTGTCCAAGGGCGGGGTCTCCATGCTGCTGCGCGATCTGGAGCGCTGGGGCGTCATCCAGCGCGTGCGCCTGCCCCAGGACACCGTCTGGCGTTACGGCGCGGAGAACGATCTGGTCCGCATGGTGACGCACGTCATCGAGGAGCGCGAGGCGGGCTTCGTCGCGCGCATCCGCGCCGACCTGGCGGAGGCCCGGCGGCTGGCCGAGACGCAGGATGGGCTGTCCCCGGAGCGGCTCCAGCGGCTGGAGAAGATGGCCACGCTGGCCGAGCACGTGGAGCGCGCGCTGCGGCTGTTCATCAAGACGTCCCGGCTGGACGTGTCCGGTGTGCTGTCCGTGTTCCGGGACGAGGCCACTGGGTCGCGCCGGGGCTCGAAGTAGCCTGGAGGAGGGTCGGACATGGATTCGCACTACGATCAGG
>NZ_RAWB01001201.1 GCF_003612055.1 Corallococcus llansteffanensis | reverse complement strand
CGGTGGATGCACGCCGTTGCATCTCGTATCTGACCATCGAGCATAAGGGGAGCATTCCGGTTGAGCTGCGCCCGGCGATGGGCAACCGCGTCTATGGCTGCGACGACTGCCAGCTCATCTGCCCGTGGAACAAGTTTGCCGTACCGGCCAACTTGGCGGACTTTGACGTGCGCAACGGACTGGACGCGGCTACGCTGGCTGAGCTGTTCAGCTGGACGGACACCGAATTCAACCAACGGCTCGAGGGCAGCCCCATCCGCCGCATCGGGCACGAGCGCTGGCTGCGCAACATTGCCGTGGCGATCGGCAACGCGCTGCGCGGGCCGCTGCTGGATACAACGCGCACGCTCCTGACGGCCGCCCTGCATGCACGCGCTGATGACGCGTCGGAACTCGTGCGTGAACACGTCGCATGGGCGCTCGCC
>NZ_RAWB01001200.1 GCF_003612055.1 Corallococcus llansteffanensis | reverse complement strand
GTGTTGGCACTGGCGCCATC
Organism: Corallococcus llansteffanensis; assembly: GCF_003612055.1. GTDB lineage: Bacteria > Myxococcota > Myxococcia > Myxococcales > Myxococcaceae > Corallococcus > Corallococcus llansteffanensis. The sequence continues at coordinate 406 of NZ_RAWB01001200.1, read as the reverse complement.
CGCCTCGCACCCTTTCCACTCCTCATGACCGACGACACCAGCCCCAAGCTGTTCGCTTCCTTGAAGAAACTGGCCGGCACGGTCGTCTCGATGCTGCAGACGCGGCTCGAGCTGGCGAGCGTCGAGCTGGCTGAAGAAAAAGAACGGCTGCTCGGCACCGCCTTCCTGGGCATGTTGGCCGTGAGCCTGATCGCCCTGTCCATCATGACGCTGACGGCGCTGGTGGTCATCCTGTGCTGGGATACGTATCGCTGGCAGTCCCTTGCCGTGATGGCGGCGCTGTATGCGCTGGGCGCTGCAGCGTGCCTGTGGAAGGTGCGTTCGCTGCTGCGCGACGCACCGCCGCTGTTCGAGGCCACGCTGGCCGAACTAGACAAAGACCGGGAGATCCTGCGCCGATGACTGA
>NZ_RAWB01000011.1 GCF_003612055.1 Corallococcus llansteffanensis | reverse complement strand
AACGCGGGGGGTGGGCCGGACACCTGGACGTCAGGTGCCGGTGGCGGCCACCGGTTCGGACGGCAGGTGCGGCTCGATGAGGCCGAACCCGCCTTCCTTGCGGCGGTAGACGATGGACAGCGCCTGCGACTGCTGGTTCTGGAAGACGTAGAAGTCGTTGTTCATCAGGTTCATCTGCATCACCGCGTCGTCCACCGACAGCGACTGGATGGCCAGGTGCGTGGTGCGCACCAGGCGCGCGATGCCTGCCTCGGCCGCCTGCGCGGTGTCGGTCCGGGACCCGGCGGTGACCGGCGTCACCGGCGTGACGGACGCCTCGGAGGCCTCGGTGGAGTCCAGGGACTCGGAGACCTCGAAGACGTCGTGGCGGACCTTCAGCGTGTTCACCAGGTCCTGGCGGTGGTGGACCTTCTCCTTGCCGTGGTGCGACTTGAGCTTGTCGCGGTAGCGGCGCAGCTGGCGCTCGATCTTGTCCATCGCGAGGTCGATGGACGCGTACATGTCATCGCTCTTCTCACGCCCCCGGAGGATCCAGGCGCCGGAGTGGATGGTGATGTCCGCGTGGTGCAGGTGCCGCTCCAACGACAGGACCACGTGGGCCTCTCCAGCCCGGTCCAGCAGTCGGTTCACCCGATCGACCTTTTCACGGGCGTACTCCTTCAGGGAATCCGACGCTCCGAACTGACGGAAGGTGATGTTGAGCTGCATGCGTGGCCGCCTCCTAGGGAGAGAGGTAAGCTCCGTCACAGATCAGAGACGGAGCCCACGCCGAAAGCAACCCGTCCCTCCAGGTTGGCATTTCCTGTCGACGACACGCGCTCGCGCAAGCGACCGCCAGAGGACACGTCTTGTGTCCGCTGCCCACCACGAGAGCGGGATTCCGACCCGGGCCCCATTTTCCTGTCCGGGACCTCGCGGAATCCCCGCTTCATGCCAGCAGCATGCCGCCCGTGACGCCCAGGATGTCGCCGGTGACGAAGCGGGACTCGTCGCAGGCGAGGAACACGTAGGAGGGCGCCAGCTCCGCGGGCTGTGCGGGTCGGCCCGTGGGGTTGCTCTTGCCGAACTCCTTGACCTTCTCCCCGTCGAAGGACTGCGGGATGAGCGGCGTCCACACGGGCCCGGGCGCCACGGCGTTGACGCGGATGCCGCGGCTGATGAGCTCCTGGGACAGGCCCTTGGTGAAGGCGACGATGGCGCCCTTGGTGGTGGCGTAGTCGAGGATGTTGGGCGAGGGCTGATACGCCTGGATGGACGCGGTGTTGATGATGGTGGAGCCCTCCTTCATGTGCGGCAGCGCGTAGCGGACCAGGTGGAACATCGCGAGGATGTTGACGCGGAAGGTGCGCTCCACGCGCTCGGCGTCCAGCTCCTCGAACTTCTCCACCGACTTGCCCTGGTAGGCCGCGTTGTTGACGAGCACGTCGATGCGCCCGAAGCGCTTCACCGTGTCCTCCACCAGCTTCTTGCAGGTGGCCTCCAGCGCGATGTCGCCCGCGAGCGCCAGCGCCTGCCGGCCGGACGCCTCCACCACGCGGCGGGTGTGGTTCGCGTCGTCGCTCTCGTTGAGGTAGGCGAACGCCACGTCCGCGCCCTCGCGCGCGAAGGCCAGGCACACCGCGCGGCCAATGCCGCTGTCGCCTCCGGTGACGAGCGCGACGCGGTCCTTCAGCCGGCCCAGGCCCTTGTACGACTGCTCGCCGTAATCGGGCTCCGGAGACATGGCGCCCTCGTGGCCGGGCGCGGGCTGTGTCTGCTCCGGGAAGGGCGGCTTGGGGCCAGCGCTGCGGGGATCGGGGTTGCGGGCCATGGGCTTGCTCCGTGAGGGAAAAAGGTTCCCTCACGGTGGAGCCGCTGGCGCGGAGCGGCAATGACGCCAGGTGCGCCTGCCCGCCCGCTTCAAGGCACGGCGTCAGGGCACCACGGAGACCAGGAAGTCCTGTGAGTGGAAGATGCCGCCGTCGCACGACGCCACGCCCACGCACTCGCGCACGACGCCGGCCAGGTCCGCGCCCAGGGTGAGGGTGTGGTTCGCCTGCGGGGTGTTGGGCGGCACCGTGATGCTCACCTTCCCCCCCTCCTGCGTGGCGGTGAGGTTGGTGGGCGCCCGGCCGCCCTCGCGGAAGAGGACGACCTCGATGGGGCCGGGCACCTCCGTCGCCGGCTCCCAGAGGAACGCGTAGGTCTGCCCCACGCGCAGCCGGTCCGCGGTGCCCTCCCCCTGGAACGTGAACTGACGCTTGGCCTTGGCGCCCTGGAGCACGAGGCGCACGGTGTGGGTGGCGTCCTGGAGCTGCACGATGATGTCGCCCACCGGCTCACGGCCCCAGGCGGCCGGGTCGTAGTTGAAGAAGGCGCGGCTGTTCTCGCACGTGTCCGCCCGGCCCCCCACGTCCGACGCGCCGCCCGGCACCAGCGTCATGGGCTCGCCGTTGAAGGTGGCCGTCACGTCGTCGGCGAAGCGGGAGCACGGGGCGCCGTCCTTCGACACCGAGTAGCTGACGGTGAAGCGGTGCGCGCCCTGCGCGTCCGGTGTCACCACGTCGTCCACGTCCGCCAGCGCGTAGGTGAGCGTGCGGTCCGACATCTCCGCGAGCGACATGACCTTCGTCTCGCCGCCGCTACAGCCGATGAGCGACACGAGGGTTCCAACCACACCGAGGACCCGGATTCCACCCACGGTCCGACGCGCGAAGAGCACAGGAAGGGACATAGCGCGGCAGACCCTATCACTCCCGCGCGAGCAGTCCGGACAGACGCTGCTTCACGGCCGGCCACTCGGTGTCGAGCACGCTGTAGTACGCGCTGTCGCGCACGATGCCGCCGCGCACCAGCATGTGGTTGCGCAGGATGCCCTCGAACGTGGCGCCCAGGCGGGCGATGGCCGCGCGCGAGCGCTCGTTGCGTCGGTCCGTCTTCAGCTGGACGCGCATCACCGACAGGGTCTCGAAGGCGTGGCGCAGCAGCAGGTACTTGCACTCGGTGTTCACCCGCGAGCGCCACACGCGCCGCCCCAGCCAGGTGGAGCCGATCTCCAGCGTGCGGAAGTCGCGTTGAATCTCCAGGAAGCGCGTGGTGCCCACCACGTCCCCGCTCTCCTGCTCACAGATGGCGAAGGGGCGCTCCGTGCCCGCGTCCGCCGCCCGGAGCGCGACGGCGACGTAGTCCGCCACGTCGGCTTCCGTGCGCAGCACACGCGAGAAGTGCGCGAACAGCTCCGGCTCGCAGAGCGCCGTGAGCGCGGGCACGTGGGCCGTGGACAGGGGCACCAGCCGCACCGCCGTCCCCTCCAGGGTGACGGGCGGAACGACGAGGGGCACGGGGTCGCGGCGGGGGACCTCGGCGTCGGTCGGGGGCAGGGAGTCCGAAGGGTTCATGGACCCGCTTCATGCCCCACTTCGGCCCTGACGTGCAGGGCCGGAGCGCGACCTTCGCTAGTAGTAGCGCTTGCGCTTGCTGCTGGGGAGGATGCCCAGCACCTCGCGGTACTTGGCCACCGTGCGCCGGGCGATCTCCGTGCCCTGCGAGCGCAGGAGCTCCACCAGCTTCTGGTCCGAGTACGGGTTGCGCGAGTCTTCCTGCGACACGAGCTGCTTGATGTGGTGCTTCACGGCCTCGCTGGCCGTGTCCTCGCCAGACACGCGCGAGATGGACGAGTTGAAGAAGTACTTCAGCTCGAAGATGCCCTGCGGCGTGTGCACGTACTTGCTCGTCGTCACGCGGCTGACGGTGGACTCGTGCATGCCGATGTCCTCCGCCACGTCGCGCAGGATGAGGGGCTTCAAGTGCGCGATGCCCTTGTCCAGGAAGTCCTTCTGGAACTTCACGATGCTCTCGGTGACCTTGTAGATGGTCCGCTGCCGCTGGTGGATGGAGCGGATGAGCCACATCGCGCTGCGCAGCTTGTCCTGGATGAAGTCCTTCGTCTGCCCGGGGCTCACCGCGCCGTTCTTCAGCGCGTTCCGATACATGCCGGAGATGCGCAGCTTGGACAGGCCGTCGTCGTTGAGGACGACGGTGTAGTCCTCCTCGCCCAGCTTGTAGACGAAGACGTCGGGGGTGATGTACTGCGCGTCGTCCCCGCTGAAGTTGCGGCCCGGCCGCGGGTCCAGCTTCGGCAAGAGCCGCGCCGCCGCCACGACCTCGTCCAGGGTGACCTTGAGGTCCTTGGCGATGGCCGGCAGGTTCTTGGACTCCAGATACTTCATGTGACGCTTGATGATGAGGCCGAGCAGCGCGGCGCTCGGGTCCTTCATCGCCTGCAGCTGGATGAGCAGGCACTCCTGCAGGTCGCGCGCACCGCAGCCCCGGGGCTCCAGGTTCTGGATGCGGCGCAGGGTGCGCTCGGCGACGTGCATGGGCACGTCCGCCTCGTTGGACAGGCGGATGAGCGGGTCGCCTTCGATGTCCGGGAGCTTGAGGTAGCCGTCGTCGTCCAGGTTGCCCAGGATGAGCACCGCCACGCGGCGCTCGGCCTCGTTGAGCCGCAGCGTGCCCAGCTGCTCCTGGAGGTGGTCGACCAGGTCCTCCTTCTTCACCATGTTGGCTTCGAACGACGGCAGGTCGTCCGTGGCCACGTTGCCCTTGTTGGAGGCGGTGGTGGGCTCGTTGAACTGGTAGCTGTTGAGGTAGGCCTCCCAGTCGATCTCCGGGGGGCCCTCGCCGTCCGCCTTGAACTCCTGGGCGGTCTCCGGGTTGGCGGAGGGCATGTCGCCGTCGCGGACGGCCTCGGCGTTGTCGGCCTCCAGCGAGGCCTCGCCCGGCTCCTTCTCGCTCACCTCACCCGGCATGCCCTCTTCGGGCTGCTCCAGGAGCGGGTTCTGCTCCATCTCCTCGCGGACCTGGTCCAGGAGCTCCATTCGCGAGAGCTGGAGGAGCTTGATGGCCTGCTGCAGCTGGGGCGTCATCACCAGCTGCTGCGCGAGCTTCAGGCTCTGTTTGAGTTCCATCGCCATGAGGGGGCGTCTCCAGAAGACGGGCATGCCACTTGAATGGAGTTTCCAATCAAGGACCGTGCCAACCTAACAAGGACCCTCGGCCACGTCCAGTGCCCCCCTGCGTGGTTCCTGGATTGCATTGTGAGAAATCCGCAAGAAATCCAGAAGGTTGCCGTAACCCCCGCCTGCCTGCCCGATGTTCAAACGTCGACGCAAAACCGGGGCCAACTTCACCCGGAGCAGCTGGAGGCATACGGGGAGGCTGGATTGTCAGGGCGCCTGGAGACGGAAACGGTCTCCCAGGTAGACGGCTCTGGCGCGGGCGGACCCGGCGATCTGCGCGGGGGTGCCCTCTTCGAGGATCTGCCCCTGTGCGATGATGTAGGCCCGGTCACAGATGCCCAGGGTGTCCTGGACGTTGTGGTCGGTGATGAGGATGCCCAGGCCCCGCTCGCGCAGCAGGTGGATCTGCCGCTGGAGGTCGCCCACGTTGATGGGGTCCACGCCGGCGAAGGGCTCGTCGAAGAGGATGAAGCGGGGGGCGGGGATGAGGCTGCGGGCGATCTCCGCGCGCCTGCGCTCGCCGCCGGAGAGCGTCTCTCCCCAGGACTCGGCCACGTGGGTGAGGCCGAACTCCTCCAGGAGGGTGTCGGCGCGCTTCTCCCGCTCCGCGCGGCCGAGCCCCTTCTGGAGTTCCAGGACGGACAGGAAGTTCTGGCGCACCGTGAGCTTGCGGAAGACGGAGGCCTCCTGTGGCAGGTAGCCCACGCCCCGGCGCGCGCGGCGGTGCATGGGCAGGTGGGTGAGGTCCTCATCGCCCACACGCACGCGGCCCGCGTCCGGCGTCACCAGGCCCACCACCATGTTGAAGCTCGTCGTCTTGCCGGCGCCGTTGGGGCCCAGCAGGCCCACCACCTCGCCCGGGGCGACGTTGAAGGAGACGGCCTGCACCACCTGGCGGCGGCGGAAGGCCTTCTGGAGCCCTTCCGCGTAGAGCTTCGCGCCATCGCTCATGGGGCGGTGCCTGCGCCGGGCTTGGGCGTCGCGGGGGTCTTCTTGCGGGTGCCGGGGACGGCGGTGGAGTTCGGGGACTCCACGAGGATGCGGGCGTTCTCCACCTCCACGCGCTCGTTGCCCAGGACGAGGCGCACCTTGGTGCCGGTGACGTAGGTGTTGCCCTGGCGGGCCTCCGGGGAGCCCGTCACCACCAGCACGCCGGACGGGACGTCGTAGTCGGCGCGCTCGCCCCGGGCCTGCCGGTCGCCATCCACGGCGCGCACGTTGCCGGCGCACACCACGCGCGTCACCTGGCGCGGCTGGTTGTAGTAGGCGGTCATCTTGTCGCAGCGGATGTCCATGGTCTGGTGCTTCACCCGCACGTTGCCGGTGAGCACCGCCTGGGCACGGTCGCCGGTGACGTGGTCCGCGGAGAGGTCCACCGGGTTGCGCAGGTCCACCGGGGCCAGCGACGCGCCCGGCGCGGGAACCGGGGCTGGCGGCGTGCCCGCGTCGAGGGGCTTCGGGGCACCGGGCTTCGGCGTCACGGAGCCGGGCTTCGGGGCCACGGCCTGCGTACCCGGAGCCGTGGGCTGCGCCGCCTGCGCGGGCGTCGGCTGGGCCAGGAACAGCGCCATCACGAGGAACTCAATCACTGCGTCGCTCCACCCAGCACGGTCTCGACCGCGCCCTCGAAGGTGAACGTCTCGTCCGGGGCGGACAGCACGAAGCGGTCCGCCCGCATCTGGTAGTCGGGGCCCTTCACCGTCACGCCCTCCTCGCCATGCGCCCGCTGCACCGTGGCGTCGTAGGTGAGCCTCGGCGTGCGGGCCACCATGCCGTCACCCGTGCGCACGACGACGCCCCCGGTGCCCACCCACTGTCTGGACGCGAGGCTGCCGTCCATATTCGGCGCGGTGATTTCCGTGCCGCTCGCCATGGGGAGGGGTGAGCCCCGCGAGCCCTGGCCGGGCGGCAGCCGGACGACAACGTCCGTGGCCTGCACCTCGCCGCCCGCGCGCCGGTACAGGACGCGCGCCGCGGTGCCGGAGACCAGCAGCTTGTCGCCTTCGAACGAGCGCAGGCGCGCGCCCTCCAGCACCACGTCCGGGCGCGGTTCGTTCGCGGCGCCCTCGGCGGGACGGCGCGGTGCGCAGGCGGTGGCGAGGAGTCCCAGGAAGCTCAAGGCAAGCAGGCGCGACACGAGATCTTCCTTATCACCGCGCCGGGGCGGCCGCTGTGTCGGCGAGGGCCGGGCGAGCGTCCTCGGGAGGACGCGTCTTCCACCGCTGGTGCATCCACACCCACTGTTCGGGCGCCCGGCGGATGGCCGCCTCGATGCGCTGCGACAGGGCGGCGGTGAGGGCCTGGACGGCCTGCTCGCGGTCCGCCACGTCCGGGCCAGGCACCTCCTCCATGGTGAGCCGGTAGCCCTTGCCCTCGCGCTGGCAGAAGCCCACCACCACCGCCGCGCCGGTGCGCAGCGCCAGGTCCGCCGCCGCGCGCGGGGTGGCGGCCAGCTCTCCGAAGAAGGGCACGAAGACGGACTGCACCCTGGTGTCCTGGTCGATGAGGATGCCCAGAATCTCCCCGCTGCGCAGGGCCCGGAGCATGGCCCGGGCCGCGCCCTCCTGGCCGCGCCAGATGCTGCGCACCCCGCCCTTCGCCCGGAAGTCCTCCACGAGCGCGGTGAGGCGCGGGTCGCTGGTCTCCTTCGCGATGCTCTGGCTGGGGTAGCCCGCCTTCGCCACGCGCCGGGCGAGCAGCTCCCAGTTGCCCACGTGGCCGGACACGAAGACGACGCCCTTCCCCTTCGCCAGCGCCGCCTCCAGCACCCGCCGGTCCTCCGGGGGCCAGGACACCAGGGTCTCCAGCCCGGCATCCAGCGCGCGCGTGGAGGCCACCTCCAGGGCGGCGGCGGCCAGGTGGCGGAAGGCGTCACGGGCGAGCGCGTCACGCTCGGCGTCGCTCCGGTCGGGGAAGGCGCGGGCGAGCGACTTGAGGGCCTTGCGCCGCTCGCCCCCGGCGATGGCGTAGGCCCAGCCGCCCAGCGTCATCCCCAGGGTGCGGGCCGCGCCCAGCGAGAGGAACTGGAGCAGGCGCAACATCCCGGCGATGAGCAGGTAGCGCAGGGTACGCTTCAGGCGCTTTGTTAGAGGAGGACGCTCCACGACGCGTCTCCATATCCCATGCGCGAATACAACTTCGACGGCCTCATTGGTCCGACCCACAATTACGCTGGCCTCTCGCCGGGCAACCTGGCGTCACAAACCCACGGGGGCCAGCCGAGCCGCCCCCGGGAGGCGGCGCTCCAGGGGCTGGAGAAGATGCGCTTCGTTTCGGAGCTGGGCGTGGGGCAGGCGGTGCTGCCGCCCCAGCCGCGTCCGTCCCTGCGCACGCTGCGCACGCTGGGCTTCACGGGCACCGACGAGGAGGTCATCACCCGCGCCGCGCGCGACGCGGAGCACCTCTTGCGCCTCACCTCCAGCGCCTCCGCCATGTGGACGGCGAACGCGGCCACCGTCGCGCCGTCGGCGGACACGGCGGACGGCCGGGTGCACCTGACGCCCGCGAACCTCACGCAGATGTTCCACCGCGCCATCGAGGCGGACACCACCCACGCGGTGCTGCGCGCCATCTTCGCGGATCCGAAGCACTTCCAGGTCCACGCCCCGCTGCCGGGCGCCGCGCACTTCGCGGACGAGGGCGCGGCGAACCACACGCGCCTCGCGACGCCGGGGCACAAGGCCGTGCACCTGCTCGCCTGGGGCCGCAGCGCGTGGCAGGACGTGAAGGGGCCCCAGCGCTTCCCCGCGCGCCAGACGCTGGAGGCAAGCCAGGCCCTGTCGCGGCTGCACCAGCTGGACCCCGCGCAGGTCGTCCTTCCGCAGCAGCATCCGGACGGCATCGACGCGGGGGCGTTCCACACCGACGTGCTCGCGGTGGGCAACGAGCGCTTCCTCATGCTGCACGCGCTGGCGTTCGTGGACCACCCCGCGCTCCTCCAGACGCTGCGCCAGAAGCTGGGGCCAGACTTCCGCTCCGTGGTGGCGACGAACGACGAGCTGCCGGTGAAGGACGCGGTGAAGGCCTATCCGTTCAACTCGCAGGTGCTGTCGCTGCCGGACGGCACCATGGCCATCATCGCGCCCATCGAGAGCCGCGAGACGCCCCATGCGCGCGCCTTCCTGGAGCGCGTCGTCGCCGAGGACAACCCGGTGAAGGCGGTGCACTACCTGGACGTCCGGCAGTCCATGAACAATGGCGGCGGCCCGGCGTGCCTGCGACAGCGCATCTCCCTGACGGACGCGGAGCGGGCCGCCATCACCGCGGACGTCTTCTACTCGCCCGCCCTGCACGAGACGCTGGCCACCTGGGTGCGGCGCCACTACCGCGACGTGCTGCGCCCCGAGGACGTGAGGGATCCGCTGCTGGCGCGCGAGACGATGACCGCGCTCGACGAGCTGACCCGCCTGCTCAAGCTGGGCAGCGTGTACGATTTCCAGCAGTGAGCCGGGCGCAAGCCTTGCCTGCCTGCCCTCCGAAACACCGGACGGGCACCAGCAGGCACGTCCGCCCTGAGCCTGGAGGCGATTGGCCCCACGCGTCGTCCGGACACACCTTCAAGGCAAGGAGGTGACGTCCCCATGATCCCGATCGCCATCCAGCAGTACCTCCGGCGCCATCGCGTCCCCTTCGAGCGGTATGCCCACCCTCGGGCCGAGTCCGCGATGGAGCTGGTGGAAGTCCTGAACGTGCCGAGCTGGCGCGTGGCGAAGTCCGTCATCGTGAAGGCGAACCGGCAACCGTGGATCGTCGTCGTGCCCGCGCTGGCGACGGTGGACCTGCGCCAGGTGCGCGACATGCTGGGCGCGCACTCCGTGCGACTGGCCACGGAGGCCGAGTTCGTCGACCACTTCCCGGGTTGCGAGCCCGGCGCGGAGCCTCCCTTCGGAGAGCTGTACGGCATGCCCGTGGCGATGGATGAGTCGCTCAGCCTCAACGAGCGCCTGCTCTTCCGCGCGGGCTCACACGAGGAGGCCCTGGAGCTGCGCTTCCAGGACTTCGCGCGCCTGGAGTGGCCGCTGGTCGCGACGTTCATCCAGCCTCCCTCCGAGTCGCGCAGGGACGAGCCCTACTCCGGCTCCATCGAGGAGTCGGGCGCGCCGGCCTGACGGGTCAAGGTGCGGGGGAGTCGCTGACCCGCATCGAGCCGGGAGGAGCAGGCTCCAGCTCCCGCGCTCGTGGATCCTCCACCCGCTCCCGCCGACGTGCGTCCACCCGAGCACGCTCGTGGGCTTCCAGCCGCGTGGCCCAGGCCTCGGCCTCCGCGCGCCGGCTGCCTGCTCCCGGTGGCATCAGCCTCAGACCTTCGTGCACCGACCGCGCCGCCGCGTCGTAGCGCGCCAGCAGCTCCTGCAAGCGGGCCACCGCGAAGTGGCTGTCCGGGCCAGGCTGCAGTCCCACGACCGAGCGGCGCTGCTCCAGCGCTCGGGCCAGCAGCCCCTCGCGCTCGAAGCAGTCCGCCTCCAGTGAGAGCAGCCGCGCGCGTTGCTGGAGGTTCGTGAGGAAGGGAGCCACCGCGTCCAGCGTGTCGCGCGACCGCCGCGTCAGCCCCGCCTCCTGCTGCCGCGCGGCCAGGGTGAAGGCCAGCTCCACCTCATGGGGGAAGCGCTTCGCGAGGGCCTCCAGGGCCTGGAGCGCTTCAGCCCCCCTGCCCTGCGCGCGCCACACGTCCGCGCGCAGCAGGTGCGTGGCCAGGGCGTCCGGCGCGCGTCGCTCCACCTCCGCGCACGCCGCCTCCGCCGCGGGCAGCTCCCCCTGCGCCAGCCGGCCGCGCGTCTCGTGCATCCACAGCGCTGTCGCTTCGGGCCGTCCCTCGAAGTGCTCTCGCGCCCAGGCGAGCCAGGCCAGTCCCAGCGCGCGACGCTCGGGCACGGCGAGCAGCGCGGCGGCCAGCTCCGGGGCCTGTCCGGGCGCCTCGGGCGTGAGCGTCCGCAGCTCCTCCGGCGTGCGGGCCAGGGGCAGCGCTTCGGAGAGGAGCACGCGCGTGTCGCCGGCCTCGTGCGACAGGCGGTACTCGAGGAAGCCCTGCGCGCGCCGGCCCAGGTGCAGGAGCGCGCGCGCCGCCACGCGGTGCGACGGGGCGTCCAGGGGCCGCAGGTACAGCGCGCGGTTGACGAACGCCAACGCCTCCTGCGCGCCCGCCGCCCCGTCCCGCACGGAGGCCATCGCCACCAGCCGGTACAGCAGGTAGTCCGCCGGGTGCGCGTCGATGAGTGAGAGCCCCAGCGCGCGGACCTCCGCTCCGGGTGCGCGGGCCGACACGCGGTCCGCCAGCAGTCCTTCCGCGTCCGCCATCCTCCGCGCGCCCGGCACGAGCGCGACGAGCACCACCGCCGCGAGCCCCGCCGCCAGGGCCAGCGCGGGGCCGGTGGGCAGCGCGCCCGTCCGCGTGCGCCGGGCGGACATGCGCTCCGCGTCGCGAGGCCGCGCCACCGCGCCCAGCGCCACCGCCACGGCGACCGCGCACGCGGGCAGCTCCAGGCTGAAGTCGAAGAGGTTGTGCAGCGCCAGCGCCGCCACGCCCGACAGCGCCGCCAGGTCCACCGGCCCGTGGCCCTCGCGCCGCACGAGGAGCACGAAGCCCCAGAGGCCCAGCGCCAGCAGCAGCACGCCCGGCACACCCCACTCCGTCGCCACCTGGAGCACCGCGTTCTCCGGGTGCGTGAAGGTGTTGGGGTTGGGCTCCGTCTGGTAGCGCGGGAACGCGGCCTCGAACGCGCCGCGCCCCATGCCCAGCACCGGGAAGGCGCGGGCCGCGCGGGCCATCATCGGCCAGGGCTCCACCTTGCCGTGGCGAAGGGACTCCACGCTGTCCGCCGTGCGCGCCTCCGCCCACAGCTGATCCGCCGCCAGGTACACGCCCACCGACAGCGTCGCCAGCAGCCCCAGCAGCACCGCCGCGCCCCGGCCCCAGGAAGGCCTCGCGGGCGTGCGCGCCTCACGCCGCTGCTTCGACAGCCAGCCGGCGAGCAGCACCTGCCCGAAGACGAAGAACACGATGCCCGCGCGCGACAGCGACAGCAGCACGCCCGCGCCGGAGACGAGCGCCGCCGCCGCGAAGGGCCACGCCTGCGCGCGTGACTGCTTCGACAGCGCCAGGCCCACCGCCACCGTCGCCGCCAGCCCCAGGAAGCCCGCGAGGTGGTTGGGGTTGCCGAACGGCGTCACCAGCGGCGGCCGCGCGTGCACGTACGCCCGGAGGCCGAACAGCGTCTCCACGCCGAAGAGCGCGTGCCCCAGGCCCACCGCCGCCACCGCCGCGCCCGTGAAGGCCAGCACCGTCAAGAGCCGCTTGCGCGACGCACGCACGCGGCACACCTGCACCGCCGCGAGGAACGTCAGCAGATAGGCCCCGTGCTTCGCCAGCTCGCGCCAGGTGGCGGAGGGGTCCAGCGACACCGGCCGGAAGCCCGTGAGGCCCAGCGGCACCAGCACGTCCTCGCGCAGCGCAGCGGCCTCCGGGCTCACCCACCCGAGCACCGCTGGCGGCAGCGGCACGAGCTGCAGCGCGCACAGCAGCACGCCCCCCACGAGCGGCGCCGCGAGGAGCGGAACGCGCGGGGACTCCCCCTGCCGCCGCGCGCCCAGGACCGCGAGCACCGCGGCCAGCCCGGCCAGCACGCCCAGGGGCCAGGACACCCAGCGCGCCGCGCCGCCCAGCGCCACCGGACCCAGCACCAGCAGCGCCGCGAGCGCGGCCTCGGCGGACAGGGTGTACCGGGAGGCGCGACGGGACTCGGGAGCCATGGGAGGGGCGCGAGTATGTCACGCCCTCCACGCGCGCCGGCACTCGCGCCCGGGCCGTCCCCCCGCACAGGAGGCAGGAGGCCCCTTCGCTCAGGGCATCTCGAGCGTGTCCAGCCCCGCGGAGGGCGCCCTCACGTCGTCGAAGGGACTGGCGGCGCCCGGGGACTCGTCGCACCGCTTCGCGGGGTCGTCGTTGAGGGTGATGTTCTCCGGAGCCGACGACAGCGACGCGGAAGGCTCCGGGGCAGGCGTCCAGCCCGCGAACGCCGTCCCCACCGCACAGGTGATGGCCAGCGTGATGAGCGCACCTCGAAGCGGAAAATATCGGAGGACGATCATCGGAGACCTCAACCCGGGGCCCGGGACGACTGCGAGTGACCGGGCCTATTGGAGCACGAATCACGCCAGAACGTATCTCCCTGCAATCACCGGACAGCCAGACGAGCCGTGACACGCTGGGTTACGGCCCCACCCGGGGCTGTAGCGGGTTTCGTTACAGCGGGGGCACAGGCAGGGGCGCCGGGGCCGGAGGGCAGCCAGGCGGCACGGGGTCTCCCGGAGGGCGGGCGCGCCGGGACATCGCTTGCATCCGGGGACCCATCTGGCATCTTCGCCCAAGCCCATGCGTCGCCTATTGCTCACCGCCGCCGTCCTCTGCGCCTCCCTCTCCGGACTCACCGCGTGCAAGACGAGTTGCCGCGAGCTGTCCGAGAAGCTCTGCGAGTGCGCCTTGAACTCGGTGGAGAAGCAGGCCTGCCAGCAGCGCGCCGCCGACGAAGAGGCCCGGGTCGAGCCCACCCCGGAGGATGAGATCGCGTGCGAGGCGAAGATCGACGCCTGCGACTGCCGCGCCATCGAGACCGAGGAAGGCAAGAAGGCCTGCGGCCTCGCCCGCTGAGCGCCGTCTCCCGCTGACGACGGCGCCCCCGAGGTTCCGCAAGGCTCCGGAAGGCTGCCGGAAGGCTCCGGAAGACCCGCTCAGGCGCCCGGGGCCACGCGTGCCGGAGCCGGTGACGCAGCCCCATCCACCCACGGCTGGAGCCCCCGCTTCACGCGCGAGCGCCACGGCGTCTCCACCCACCGGTGCACCGCCAGCGACGCGGGCACCACCAGCACCAGCAGCACCCCCAGCAGGCCCCACGGTGACGTGAGGTCCGCGCGCTTCGCTCCCCAGATGACGAGCTCGCTCACGGGGTACTGGAGCAGGTACAGCGCGTAGCTGGCCCCGCCCAGGTGCACCAGCCACGGCCGGGACAGGAACTGCCCCAGCGGACCGCCGCCGCGCGCCAGGCCATAGACGAGCAGCGCCGACGCGGGCGCGAGCAGCGCGTTGTGCATCAGCGGATAGGGAATCCGTCCGCCCAGCATGAAGGCCACGAGCAGCAGCGCCGCGCCCGCCACCGCCATCACCCCACCGGAGCGAGGACGGGAGGCGGCCGCCGCGCGCTCGCGCACGAAGACCAGGCCCAGCAGCACGCCCATCAGGAACTCCGGCAGGCGCAAGAGCGGGTTGAACTTCAACGCCGCCAGCCAGAGGCCTCCGGACGTGACGTCCAGCGGCCCCGGCCCATCCGGGCGCAGCGCCACGTAGAGCAGCGGCGGCACGAGCCCCAGGACCCACACGCCCACGAGGGCCGCCTTCAGGCGCGTGCCCTTGAGCCCCACCAGCCGCCGCGCCAGCGCGGGGAACAGGAAGTAGAAGAAGGCCTCCACCGACACGGACCAGGCCGGCGGGTTCCAGTACAGCGCCAGCTTGGGCACCCACGCCTGGAGCAGCGCCAGCGTGGTGAAGCCCGCGGTGCCCAGCTTCGCGGTCGCCATGGGCAGCGTGTTCACCCCCAGCGAGACATGCATGGTGGGCCACGCCGACAGCAGGAACGTCAGCAGGAACACCGGGTAGACGCGCGCCACGCGGGCGCTCCAGAAGGCGCGCGGGCGCGTCTCCATCCTGCCGTCCACGTCCAAGTAGTTGTACGCCAGCACGAAGCCCGACAGCAGGAAGAACAACCCCACGGACGCGTAGCCGGAACCCACCAGGTAGTACAGCCACTCCGGCGCCCACGTCAGACACCCGGTGCCGAAGTGGAACAACACCACGTGCAGGGCCGCCAGGAAGCGCAGCCCCGTCAGGGAATCCAGCGAACCGCCCTGCTTCATCGACGGCCGATGCCGAAGTAGGTGAAGCCCTGCTCGCGCATGCGCGCGGGCTGGAAGATGTTGCGGCCGTCGAAGACGACGGGCGTCTTCATCAGCGACTTCATGCGGTCGAAGTCCGGGTGGCGGAACTCGTTCCACTCGGTGACGACGAACAGGCCGTCCACGCCCTCGAGCGCGTCGTAGGGCAGCTCCGCGTAGCGGATGCGGTCGCCGAAGACGCGCTTGGACGCGTGCGCGGCCACGGGGTCATGCGCAATCACCTGCGCGCCCTTGCCGATGAGGCCCTCGATGACCTCGATGGCCGGCGCCTCGCGCATGTCGTCCGTCTTGGGCTTGAAGGCCAGGCCCCACACGCCGAACTTCTTGCCCTCCAGCGACCCGTAGTGCTTCACGGCCTTGTTCACGAGCAGCTTCTTCTGCCGCTCGTTGGTGCGCTCCACCGCGCGCAGCAGGTCCAGCTCCAGGCCGTACTCGCGCGCCGTGGTGACGAGCGCCTTCACGTCCTTGGGGAAGCAGGAGCCGCCGTAGCCCACGCCGGGGAAGAGGAACGGGTAGCCGATGCGCTTGTCCGCGCCCAGGCCCTTGCGCACGAAGTCCACGTCCGCGCCCACCTTCTCGCAGAGCGCGGCCACGTCGTTCATGAAGGAGATGCGCGTGGCGAGCATCGCGTTGGCCGCGTACTTCGTCAGCTCCGCGGAGCGCGTGTCCATGAAGAGGATGGGGTTCTCCGTGCGCACGAAGGGCGCGTACAGCTCCCCCATGAGCTGCCGGGCGCGCTCGGTGTCCGCGCCGATGACGACGCGGTCCGGCTTGAAGAAGTCGTCCAGCGCGGCGCCCTCCTTGAGGAACTCCGGGTTGGAGACGACGTCGAACTCCACCTTCGTCACCTTGGCGATGGCGTCACGGACCTTGTCCGCCGTTCCCACCGGCACGGTGCTCTTGTCCACCACCACCGTGTACTGCTTCATCGCGCGGCCCACCGCCTGCGCCGCCGCGAGCACGTACTGGAGGTCGGCCTCGCCGCTCTCGCCTTCCGGGGTGCCCACCGCGATGAACACGGCCTGGGCGTTCGCCACGCCCTCGGCCAGGTTGGTGGTGAACGTGAGGCGCTTCTCCTTCACGTTCTTGCGGATCAGCTCTTCCAGACCCGGCTCATAGATGGGCACCTGCCCGTCCTGGAGCATGCGGATCTTCCGCTCGTCGATGTCCACACACGCGACGTCGTTTCCGGAGTCCGCGAAGCAGGTGCCCGCGACGAGTCCGACGTAGCCCGATCCGATGATGGCAATACGCATTCTTGAAAGGTCCTGGTTTCAACAGGTGGCGTCATGAACTCATACGCCGACAGGCGCACCGAAAGAAAGCCCGGGGGCCCTGAACGCACAGCGAGCAGACAGGCTTATTGCCCTGTAAGGAGGCGTCGCAGCCGGTCCACGCCCCGCAGGGCGGAGGCGCGGCCAGGGGTGCTGACGGGACCCACCACCCCCCGGTCCAGGAGCTCGCGGGTGGCGCGGCGCAGGGGCGGGAAGGCGGCGGTGGCCTGCGCTTCCGCGTCCGGGAACAGCCGCGCGACGATGGCGAGCGACGTGTAGAGGGCGCGCTCCAGGCCGAACGCCTCCGCGCGCGCCAGCAGGGCCGGCACGTCCAGGGGGCGCGAGTACACGCCGCCCATCCAGGTGGCCCCGGTGATGAGCTCCCGCAGGTCCACGTAGGACAGCCACGGCACGTCGTAGCCGTGGTGCGCCTGGTCCAGCGCGGTGAGCAGCAGCGCGTCCTCCAGCTCCGGGCGGAAGACGGACGCGCCGTAGACCTTCATGGGGCGGGCGCGGTCGAAGATGCCGGCCAGCTGCTCGCGGCGGTTCGCGCCCAGCACGTCCGAGTAGATGTAGATGGGGGTGCGGCCGTCGGACACCACGCGCGCGGCGCCGCTGTTCGTGTCGTCCTTCTCCGGGACGAACTCGTGGTTGGACAGGTAGCCGGCGAAGCCGTCCACGTCCATGCGGCGCACCAGCACCTGGATGTCCAGCACGGGGCGGAAGCCCACGTGGGGGTAGAGCGCCTCCGCGAAGGCGGCGCCGCCCAGCAGGAGAATCTTCCGGCCCTCCAGCTGATCCACGATGCGCTTGAAGTGGACCAGCTTCATGACGTTGTCGTTCACGGAGCCGGTGTAGATGGCCATCATCCGGTCGCGGGCCCACTCGGGCGCCTCGCCCCCGCCCATCCGGTACTCCAGGTTGTACGCGGCGAGCGGCGCCAGCCCCTGGGAGATGGCCCAGTCGACGTAGGCCTCCCAGGGCGCACCCCGGAGCTTTCCGCGCGGAGGCTCGAAGGAGGACAGGACCCGGAAGGTGTCGAGGAGGCTGGGCGCCATGGTGCGGCACCTTTAATGGGCGGAGCACGCCCGCCGCAATGACCGTCTTGGGGCGCGCGCTGGACGGGTCGACACCGGGACGGGCTTCCTGTTGCCCAGGCGACCGGACGGGCCGGAAATCTACCTTCGGAGGCCCCGCAGCCGGCGGAGCGCATAGCGCACCATGGGCCGGGCCCGGGGCGCCAGCGCGAGCTTCGCGGCGACCCACGCGGGCTTGTTCCGGGCGAGCTCCGCGTCCAGCAGCCGGGGCCCGGAGAACAACCGGGTCGCCAGCGCGCGCTGCCAGACGGGCGGGGCCAGGGCCTGGAGCACCCGCTCCGGCACGGGCGCGTCCAGCAGCCGGCGCGCGGCGTCCCACGCGTACCACACGAGGTGGGGTAGGCCCGTCTGCTTCGCGCGCGTCACCACGACGTCCCAGTCGAGCATGGGCCGGGCAAGCGCCAGCAGCTTCAGGTCGAAGAGCCATGCCAGCCGCTGCAACAGGTGGTTGCTCGCGTGCAGGGCCAGGTACACGGCCTCGTCCTCCGCGCACAGGAAGCGGACGCGCTGGCCGTCCAGCTCCGCGTCCTCGGCGCGGGCCACCAGCGCGTCGCCTTCCAGCGCCTGGCCGTAGCCCGCGAGCGCGCGGTAGTGCAGCTCCACCAGCCCCGCGGGCCCGGTGAGCTCGACGTGGTGGGTGTCGTCGCGGTCCGCGTCGCCGGGCTTCGTCGTCAGGCCCAGCCCTTCGAGCGCGTGCACGGAGCACAGCACCCGGTCGCGGGCCACGAGCAGGTCCACGTCGGTGGTCGCCCGCTGGAGCGGCTCCGGGTAGAGCCTGCGGGACAGGCCATAGCCCTTGAGCAGCACCGGCACCACGCCCACCGCGGCCAGGGCCTCCACGCTGCGCGAGAGCAGCGCCCGCACGCGCATGCCCCGGGCCGCGCCGGACAGGGACTCGCGGCGCAGCAGCGCCTGGGCGTCCTCCGGCAGGGGCCAGTGCGCGCGGGCCAGGGCGTGCTCGACGAAGCCCGCGAGGCCGTGGCGCACGGCGTCCTTCACCAGCGCGTCGGCGGACTCCGTGGGGGCGGGCCCGGCGGGTGCGGCCGGCCAGGCCTGGAGCAGCGTCAGCAGGGTCGGGGACGCGGCCGGGCTCACGGGCTCACCGCCGCATTGCGATGATGCGCTCGGGCTCCGCGGCTTCCAGGTCCGCGAGCTGCACGGTGCGTTCGGCCACCGCGTCCGCGACCACTCCCAGCGCCAGCTCCTCGTCGCGGTCGATGGCGTCGCGTCCGTCGCGCCAGCACAGGCGCAGCGTGCCGAGCAGCACGTCGCCGTCCTTCACCTCGACGCGCACCTCCAGCGGCGAGGAGGCGCCGGCCTCCGGACGCTTCGCCTCGAAGGTGACGCCCGCGGTGAGGTCTTCGTGCGGTCGGCGCAGGCGCAATTCCTGCGAGGCCGCGCCCATCCCCAGGGCCAGCGGGCGCACGGCGTTCCACACCTCCTGCAGCGAGCCCGCCTCGCGCACCGCGCCGGTGACGGCTTTCACCAGCGTGCGCAGCTGCTGGTTGCGCTGGCGCGTCTGCTGGACGGTGCCCGCGTGGCGCATGTCCAGGTAGCCCAGCTTGCGCATCAGCACCACGATGACGACGCCCATGCCGCAGAGCAGGAGCGCGCTCTGCATGCTGTTGGCGAAGTGGAGCCCCAGCGCGGTGACCATGAAGAGGGTGCACAGCGCGTAGAGCACGAGCACGGTGGTGCGGTGGGTGAGCAGCAGGCGGCTCATCAACCGGTGGTGGATGTGTTCCTTGTCCGCGCTGAACATGGGTCTGCCCAGCAGCGAGCGGCGCACCATGGCGAGCAGCGTGTCCATGATGGGCAGGCCCAGCGCCATCACGGGCACGAGCAGCGCCACGGCGGTGCCGCTCTTGGACGACGTCTTGATGGACACCGCCGCGAGCACGAAGCCCAGGAACATGCTGCCCGTGTCCCCCATGAAGATGGAGGCCGGGTTGAAGTTGAACACCAGGAACCCGAGGATGGCGCCCGCGAGCGCGATCATCAGCAGGCACAGCAGCACGTCCCCGCGCATCAGCGCGAGCAGGAAGTGGGTGCCCACGCCGAAGAACGCGACCCCGCCCGCCAGCCCGTCCAGCCCGTCGATGAGGTTGAGCGCGTTGATGACGCCCACCACCCACAGCACCGTGAGTGGCAGGCTCAGCAAGCCCAGCGTCAGCTCCGCGCCGAAGGGGTTGGCGAGCACCTCGATGCGGAAGCCCAGCGCGTACAGCCCCAGCGCCACCGCGAGCTGCACGGAGAACTTCAGCTTCGCGCCCGCGCCCCGGAGGTCGTCGTAGAGGCCGAGCGCCGCGATGATGGCGCCGCCGACGAAGAGGCCCACGATGAGGGCCGTCTGCGCGCGGAACTGGAGGCCCACCCCCGAGTCCACGAGGAACAGCGCGCACAGCGGCGCGAAGAAGCCGCCCACGATGCCGATGCCCCCCAGCCGCGGGATGGGCCGCACGTGCACCTTGCGACTGGAGTTCGCCTGATCGAGCCAGCCCCACGCGAGCGCGCGTTCGCGGACGACCCAGGTGAGGGCCAGCGCGACGACGAGCGAAACGAGGAAGGCGACGAAGAAGGTGATCATTCAGGGGGAATCAGCCCCTTATCGTGACGGCCAACAGTGCAACGCGTCAACGTCCTGGAGCCGCGAATACAAACAACGCGCCTGCCTACTTGCCGCTAGCAGAACGGATACGCAGGACTTCTTCGTAAACCGCGCGGGTCCGCGAGGCGATGTCGGGCCAGGTGAGTCGCTGGACCTCCGCCTGGGCCGCGCGGCGCAGCGCGTACCGCTGGGAGGGATCCGCCGCGAGTGAGCGCACCGCCTCCACCAGCGCGTCCACGTCCCCGATGGGCACGAGCAGGCCCGTGCGGCCGGGGTGCACGATGGAAGGGGCCACGCCCACGGGCGTGGAGATGGGCACGAGGCCCGACGCCATCGCCTCCACCAGGGCCATGCCATGGCCCTCCGCGTGGCTGGGGAAGAGGAGCACCTCTTCGTGCGCGAGCAGACCTGGGAGCGTGGCGTGGGCGTAGTGCGGCACCACGCGCAGGTGGGCCTGCACGGACGAGGGGAAGGCCGCGCGGACCTCGGGCTCGGGGGTGCCGGTGCCGTAGAGGGTCAGCGTGAAGGGCAGTCCCAGCGCGTGCAGGCGGCCCACCGCGGCGATGACGTCCTCGCGCCCCTTGCGCTGGATGAAGGTGCCCACGGTCGCGAGTCGCAGGGGGCCGTCGGCGAGCGGCGCTGGCAGGGAAAGCCCGTGGAAGGCTTCACCGAGCCCATGCGGGATGAGGCTCAGCTTCGACGCGGGGACGTGCAGCCGTTCGCGCGCGTAGGCAGCGTCCGCTTCGTTGAGGAGCACGGAGCGATCCGCGAGGCGCAGCGACTGGGCGACTTCCCAGAGACGGAAGCCCCCGTGGTACAGCGGGTACTTCCAGCTCAGGTGCGCCTTGCCCTCACGCGCGTCGGCGCGGAGCTGTTCGGAGACGGTGTGCTCCAGACCGTGGCTGCGCGTCACCAGCGCGTGACGCCGCGAAGCGCCGGGGCGTCCGGCCCGCGCCCACGGCCACGCATCGCCGGTGGTGACGTCGAGCACGTCGTACTTGCGTGCCACGCGGGTGAGGTGCGCGGAGAGCTTCCACGGGAAGCGGAGGTTGTGGAGCGCGCTGTGGTGCTGCTCCCCGGGGAAGGCGTCTCCATAGCCGTAGTAGTCCACGGTGCAGCCCTGTGCCTGGAGCGCGCGGCCCAGCGCGAGCGTCACGCCGGGAGCGCCCAGGTCCTGGGACAGCGGATGGTGGATGGCGAGGAGCACGCGCATGGAGGGCGCTTCATAGCAGGGCATCCTGGCGTGGGCAGGGGTGGCCTTCGTGGCCACGACCCTGGCAGGCTGCCGCCCTCGGCGGTCGTCTCCCACCAGGATGGATCCATGCGCGTCAGCACCCACTTCGCCCTCTGGATGGCGGGCCTCGCCCAGGCGGAGACGCAGACAACGGCGGGGGAGCGCGCCTGCCTCGCGCGGCATGCAGCGGGGCGACAGCGACTGGTGGAGATCGGCGTGTGGCACGGCGTGACGACGCGGGTGCTGCGCGCGGTGATGGACCCCACCGCGACGCTGTGGGCCGTGGACCCGTACCCGGTGGGGCGCCTGCGCGTGAGCTTCCAGCAGCTCATCGCGCACCGTGAGGTGAACAGCGTGCGCAACGGCCGCGTGGACTGGGTGCGCGACACCGGCGTCGGCGCCGCGAAACGGCACCGCGAGCGCGGCCTTCCTCCGGTGGACTTCGTCTTCATCGACGGGGACCACACCTACGAAGGGCTCCAGGGTGACTGGACCGGCTGGAGCCCGCTGGTGGCACCGGGCGCCATCATCGCGCTGCACGACACCCACGCCAGTCCTTCACGCCCGATGAACACCACGGGCAGCGCGCGCTACACGCGGGAGGTCATCCTCCACGACCCCGCGTTCGAGCGCGTGGACACGCACGATTCGTTGACCGTGATGCGCCGCAACGACCGGTAGGCTGGAGCCGAGATCCAGGAGCGGGCCTGCTCAGTGCTTGTAGGGGACAAGGTAGACTTCCACACACGTGTCCTTGCTGAACAGCACCTCCACGGGATGGTATTTTCCTCCCATCACACCCAGGTAATACGCCGCGTAGCGTCTAGGAATGTTGGAACGAAAGTAGCCTTCTTTCGAGATCTCCAGAGTTCCTACCGGCAGGCTACCGACGTTGCCCGGCTCCGGGTTTTCATTCGGCGCATCCAGCAGGACGAAGTCCAACTCGGGCAACGGCTTCCCGTCGCCCGTCAAGAACCGTCCCTGCAGCATTGGAATGCCAGCCGCCACCTGCTGGGCGCGAGCCTCATCTACATCCGACAGAGGCCAGTCGTAGCGTACGGCTTCACAAGGAACGTGGACGACACAGTTGTCCTTGCGCCAGCACGCCATCCGCTCCTTGACGGAGCCACCTCGTATCCACGAGGCACAGCCCGTCCCTCCCAAAGCCACTCCCAATACCGTCCAGACCGCAAGCCACCGAGGCAGCGCACCCATTTGATTCCTATCTTCGCATCATCGCAGGAGGGAGGGGGCCTGACGCCAGCCCCCCATGCGGCACGAGCTCCACCACCGCCTCCGCGTCCCAGGGACCCCACGACAGTGCGATCCCCGCAGACGACCACGCGAGCCGGGCAAGCGCGCTCACCCGCCTCACCGCTGCGACACAATGAACCCGGCCATGCCGCGCACCGGGCTCAAATCAATCCCTGTGTCCCGCTATTGGAGGAGCCGGAATCAAGGCGCGCCTTCTATTCATATACTCAATCGCCTTCTCATTGTTCTTCTTGCTTGCCTCTGGGTCGACATACCCCATGAACGCGCCTTTATCACTTCGACTCATCGCTGGACGTTTCTGGAAGTCATACACCGCGTGACCCATTTCATGCCAGACAGTCTCACGAAAAGTCGTCGCCTGTTCCTTCCCCACAGGCCCATACTTGCCCTTCTCGAAGTTCTTGTTGAGATTCATGACCGTGGCGCCATTCTCACCCTCCTGGGTTCCGGGTGTGACGCTTCCAGAGGTCGCTTTGCCTGAGTCCCGCAGGGCATTGATGACGAGAACATAGTCTTCATCGTCATTCAGCGCCCGCACCTCCTCGCCCACCACGGGATCGTTCATCATATCCCTGACCTCTTCCACAACCTTCCAGTACCGCTCCCAATCCTCATCACTGAGTTCACCATCGCCAGAAGACACCACGATCTTCAATCCATCCGAATCCATGGCACCGATGGGATTCCCATTCGCGTAGGCGTACGCACGCAGGGCATTTCCGTTTCCAGCGCCCTTCGCCAGGTTGCCAGGTGAGTTCACCAGGGGATCCGGCGCGGTGAACCGGCCAAGTGATGCATCATAGAACCGGTTCCAGTTCTCCATCAGGTCAGTCTCTTCATCATGATATTGCCCGGGGAGCCGCAAAGGCGTCCATACGGGCGTGGCCCCTGGCTGGAAACGCCGGTACTCAAATCCCGCAACCGCCGCGTCACTGCGCGATTGAGCGAGGGCGCCCTTGGAGATCCAGACCTTCAGGACCTCCCCAGGCGGAAGTTGAACCCACTTCATGACCAGCATGTGTCGCTTGACCGAAGACACCCGGGCGGAGCTGCCATCCACCGAGTTCATCTCCATATCTTCACCGTCCGTAGGGTAGACGGAACTTGACGCTCCAACGTCCACGACGGACAGCCGCGCCCGGGCCTGAACCAGCAGCGTGCTGGATGTCGGAAGTTCGGCGGTCGCCAGCAGCGCGCTCTGATTGACGGACATCAGGGGTGATTCAGCGATCTGCGTCGTCCGGTTCACGTGACCATAAGGTTCGTAGTCACCAACGCCTGCGACCCGACGATGCGAATCCAACATCATCACGGGCTTGCCGCCTTCATCCGTGACGATGAAGTAGAGGCCACACGGCGCGGCATTGCCATTGCGCGGACAATCACCCACGAGGTCTACCGACCTCACCCCCGCCTGGGTGACTCGCGCCTTGAAGAGCGCGATGGGACGTTGGTCCAGCCAGATGTATTCGTCGCGCACCGAGTCCGCCGTATCCGGGTCGAAGCTCGTGTGTCCCCAGTCTTCAACAAGACGGGTGCCGTCATAGAAGTATTCATCCTCAAGGAACCTGTTGGGCGAACTCACGGGGAAGCGCTTGAGGCGCCGCCGCCCACTCGCGTCGTAGAAATACTCATACATCCGCCCTTCGTTGTCCGTCACCTGCCGGTAGACCATACCGAGTGCGGCGGTCCTGCCGTCGGTCGAGGCATCGAAATCCAACGTGGACAGGGGTGACGACGTCGCATCCGTCACGTTCTTGTAGGACGACAGCTTCTTCAGCCGTCCGTCCGCATCGTAGGTGTACCGCTGCGTTACCGTGAACCTGGGAGGACAGAGCGCACCCGAGCAATCCCGTCCAGCCAGGTAGCGCGCCGTCAACAGGTCCACCCTGGGTCCGTCACCTCCGTATTCCGTCCTGAACTCCCACCCCTCCTGAACATCCCGCGTGCGATTTCCCAGGAGATCGTACATGTACGTGCGAGCGCCGAAGGCGCCCCCCTTGCCCGCGGAGGCATTTGCGGCCCGGAACGCACTCAGCAACTGCTGGCGACTGTCATAGCCGGCATTCCCGGTGGTGGGATCCGCGTAACGGATGGACACGGGAGGAACACTTCCCGTCTCCAGCAGGCAGGTGTCCTCCTGCACGAGTTGGTCCGCCTTCCATGTGTAGATGCGCTTGAAGATGTCCCCCAGGGCGCCACCGGACTCCTGCTTCGAAACAGTCAGCCCGAACAGGCGGCCCGTCGTGTCGCCCGTGCCTCCCAAACCAGCCGCGGAGCAGAGCGCCAGCGGCTGGTTTGTTCCGTCTCGGTGATACTCCACGCGCGCCCGCTGAGCGCCCGACGTCGCATCCGGAGCCACCAGCACGTACGAACGCAAGCCGCCAAAAGGCTCCCACCGCACGTCCTCCACCACGGTCTGCATCCCGCCCCAATGCGACCCCGTCCAGACGGATGCCCTGACGTCCTTGATGCGCTCGGTGTCCGCCGTATCCATACCGTAGTATCCGTAGAGGATGCTCCGTCCGCCCGGAAGGCGCTCGGTGCCGAGACGCCCGGCCCTGTCAAAGTAGAAGAAGCGGTTGGGCCTGTTGACGCTGCTGTCATCAATACAGACCTGGCTCCTGGGAGCCACGCCCGACTGGGCCCGGGTCTTCCAGAGGCCAATGACGTTTCCGTGGACGTCGTACTGGTACCAGGTGTCACCAAAGGAGTCGTTCTGGACCTGGATTCGTCCCTCGGCGAGAGCAGGATGGCTGGTGTCATAACCAGGGCATCCCTGTGGGGCCGCCACCTGATGGTCATACGCATACGTGAAGAGCGCTTCCCGGGAATCCACCCCGCTGACGCGCTTGACCAGCTCCGCCTTCAGCGGCCGCCGCAGTCCATCGTAGTCATATTCCATCCATTGCTGGGCGGAAGCGACCTCCGACATGACCGGCGTCTGCTTGCGGACCAGGTTCGAGGACGCGTCATATTCGAACTGGAAGAGGCCCCGGCCAACTCCGCCTCCCACGACTTCCTGCGGCCCCCTGCCCCATGGGGCGCGGACCTGGACGACATTGCCAAAGTCGTCATACTTGTATTCAATCTCAGGCTGGTTGCAGCTGCTGCAGTCACCCGTTGGATAGCGGTCGCACCCCTGCTTGACCGACTTCAAGTTCCCGTCAGGCCCGTATGCAAGGCACATTTGTGCGGACATGCCATCGCCGAGCACGGGCTGCAGTGGCTCCAGCATGTTCACGAGGCGATTGAGCTTGTCATAGGCAAAGCTCTTACAAAAGGGACTGACCGGGCGATCCGTGCCCGCTTCAAAACCCTCGCAAAGCGGGGGAGGCGCCGCGATCTCCTCCTGGTAGGGCAGCCCCAGGCCGACACGGTTGCCTGCGGCGTCGAAGAGGCTCACCTGAGAGAAGACCGTCGCCGACGCAGTGGCCGGTCCCGTGGCGCCCCAAGCCTCGAAGGTCTTGCGCCCGAGGGGGTCGCCTTCGTAGTGACGGGTCCGGCGCACCTGCCCCGTGGCGTCACGGAACGTCTCGCTCTGGAGACTTCCAAGGTAATACGTGTAGTCGACCCGCTCCGAGTAGTTCGCACCCTCGGGTGTCGTGGAGCTGGCTTTCCATTGCAACAGCGTGGACCGACTCCCGCCCTTGCAACCCTGTCCCGCCGGCGTGTTCCTCCGGAAGCACAGCACCTCGTAGCGACCACTCGGCTTCTTGACGTAGTCGCCGTGCGTTGCATTGTCGTCATACCCATACTCGGTCACGGCTTCGAGCGGGGTATTCCAGGCATTGATGGACCTGACGAGTCGATCCCTTGAGTACTCGAACCGACTCACCACCTGATTGGAGTTGGTCTTCTGCACCAGTCGCCCGCGGGGGTCATAGGAGTCAAATGTCGTCACCAGGGCCGAGGACCCACACCCCTGGGGATACTCGCGCTTGGCCTTGAGGTGGCCCGCTCGGTCATCAGACTGTGCGTCGTCCCAGTACTCATACGTGGTCAGGGGGATGTTCCCGCCCGCATCGCAGCTGGAGGCAGTCGGCCCAGACACCTGACAGGGACCCATGATCGTGCGCATCCGTCCCTTCGCATCCACGGAGCCAGTGCCAAGACACGCATCATGCGTCAGGTAGAAGGTACCCACGGATCGGGATTGGCGCTGCCAGGCCTGAGCCTGTGTGGAGAACCCCCAGGAGAACCCCGTGCGCACCACGCCCATCAGCCTGTTCGTCGCGGGGTCGTACTGCCGAGAGGTTTCAACCTGGGCCCCTGGCACCTCCTCGCTGAAGGAGGAGGGGGCCAAATCACTCTTGACGAGTTGCTCGTACGCACGACGGGCAGCAGGAATCGCTTCGCCACCGTACGCATAGGTGTAGTCACGCTGGATGAGAGGGGTACCACCATCCGACTGGGCCCCCATGTAGACCCGGTTCATCTCGACTTGTGGCAGGAAGCCGACTCCAGCATCGCGCTTGAGCGAGTGCTGATAGACGGTGTAGTTCCCGTTGGGATCCCGGACGTTGCTCGCGACTTCAATGGTTCCCGCGTAGGGCGCGGTACCAAGGGAGGTCCAGCCCCACGCCTCCGTCGTGACCTGCTGACCGTTGATGGCTGCGCACCCGGTTTCGCAGAAGACCACGGTCGTCTTCTCCCGAACAAGCGGGCCTTGATCTCCTACGGGCTCGACGCCTGCCAGGACCACGTTGAAATTGCGGTTCACCGCGTTCACGGTGGTTCCCGTGCCATCCCCCTGGTTGGGCGCCAGGGTGGTGAACAACTGCTGCTGGGACCGGCTACAGGGAGAACCGGGGGAAGTCCCGAAATGGCCAGGCGCGCAGGCCGTTCCTGACACACTGATCGTCTGCCCCTCGTGCTCTGTCACGTCGCGGATCACATAGAGCTCGCCTCCCCCTGCGTCCTTCATCTCCTGCCTGACGACCAGGGCGCCATCCTGCTTGATTTCCCAGATCGGAGCGCCTTGTCCATTCACATAGGCGTATTCCAACGTCGTCCCTGGCGTGCCGCCTGCTCCAAGCCACTCCACCTTCGACAGGAGGCCGGCCTGGTTGTTCCAATAGCTGTACTGAACGGCGCCTTGTTCGACGGCTCCGCCCCGCCCCACGATGTCAATGGAGGCGAGGACGCATTCGTGCGTCTTGCCAATCAGCGCAGGAACCCGGGACGGCAAGGCCACGTAGTGGAAGTCAAAGCGAGCGCCGTTGGCGCTCGTCGCACTGGCGAGAACAGGAAACGCAGCGCCCAGGGTCTGTGAGGCGTTGGGGCCCCCACACTCATCCGGAACCTTGTAGTCGAAACGGATCGTCCGATGGTGGCACGAGGCGCTGACTGCCGTTCCGGCGTCGTCCTTTCCTTCGAGCGCGCACGCAGGTTCATCGTATTGGGGTGATTCCACGTAGCTCAGATAGTAGGCACCACTCCAGAGGATCTGCCGCCCCAGGGGCAGGTCCTGGATGGCGCCCACCGCGCGAAAGTCCCGGTAGTGATAGCGACCGCTCGGGGAGTGGACCACGAATCCATCCATGGACCGCTGCACCTTCAATACCTGCTCGGACTCGTTGTTACCGAAACATCCTTCCGTTTCACATGCCCTGAAGCTGTTCTTCGTTCCTGCTGGGCCGCCATGGACATCCCACCATACAACCTGCTCACACTCTCGATACGGCGGCAGCTCATCATTGCATTCGGTCGTTTCACGTATCAGGATGAAACTGTGCCAGCCGTGCCACCACTGCAATGCATCGCCCGTGAAAGAGCCCGTGGCCGCGATCTTTCCGAAAGGTGAATTGAGTTTGGTGGAAGGCTTTCCTTCGCGCCAGGCGCTGGTGGCGCCCGTGTAGGAGCGACTGAAGGATATCTTTCCAAAGGGGGACCCGATCTTGAGGTCCGTGTGCGAGTGGCTGGATTTGAGCGAACCGAGCGTCACGGGACTCACGTCGGACAGGCCATACTGGCCAGGCCCGCCCAGGTCCGGCAACGGATTGAGGGACGCCTGTGCGACCTTCTCGTTCAGCTCGTCTTCAGTGTACTCCCCATCGTTGGTGAGCGCGATGGCGCCTGCGGCCACCAGCAGGCATCCCATCACAACGAAGGCCACGCGCAATCGCAACGCGCTCAACCACAACACACGGATGTTCATCAACGTCGTTCCCTCTAGAAAGACCGGATTTCCAGCAACGTCATCAACATGAATGGATGGGTTCTACGGGTCGGTCGCAACAGGCGGCAGGCACACGGCCTCTTTCGCGCCTGGCACGACGCTGATGCAACGCCAAGGGGAGGGGCAGTCCGAGGCACCCTCACAGCGTTGACTGCAGACATAGCCTGCTCCTCGCTGTGCACGGGCGTGGACGCAAAGCCCTGTCACACATTCCGAGGCACCATGCGAACCGCAGTCCTCCCCCAGGGATTTGCTGGCGGGCTCCGCTGACGGAGAGGGGCGCCACTCCCCTACCACGGCCACCGGAGCGACCTGGGCCACGACAGCTGGCTCTCGACTCTTCTCGTCAGGAGAGCTGCATCCGACGTGGAGTGAAGAACACAACCCCAACAGCAAGCCGCGCTGCGACAACAACGCCCTACCAAACATTTCCTACCCCTCAACCGGATGACCTGGCGTGAGAAGGGGCTGACCACCTCAGGCCAGGTCCTCGCTTCATCTATCGCCATTACAAGAAGAAGGGGGGGAATGACAGATCCTCAACACCAAGTCAATCCGGTCATGCCAAGGCTTCTGCACCCAATGGCAATCAATTGAGTGATGGACCGGCAGCAGCCCTCCGCCTCACATCTGCGGGCCCGCGAGCAGCGCCGCGCCGATGGCGCCGGACAGGTCGCCCAGCTCCGCCACGTGCATCGCGGGATTGCGCTCCGTGCTGAACAGGTGCGGGTGCATGGCATCGGAGATGCGCTCCACGTACGGCATGCCCAGCCGCGACCCCAGCCCCCCGCCGATGACGACCGCCTCCAGGTCCAGCAGGTTGATGACGGAGGCGATCGCGACGCTCATCATCTCCATCGCGCGGTCGATGAGCCGCGTCGCGAGTGGATCCTTCTCCTTCAGCGCCCGCGCCCACACGCCGCTCGCCAGCCGCGTGCGCTTCTTGTCGTGCATGATGTCGAAGAGGATCGTCTTCTCCCCCTGCTTCACCGCTGCACGCGCCTTGCGCTCCATGGCCGCCCGGCCCGCGTAGGCCTCCAGGCAGCCGCGCCGGCCACAGCCACAGCGCGCACCGTTGGCCTTCACCACCATGTGCCCGATTTCTCCGGCGGCGCCCTGCCCGCGCCACGGCACGCCGTTCAGCACCAGCCCTCCGCCGACGCCCGTGCCCCACCACACGCCCAGCACGGAGCGGTAGTTGCGGCCCGCGCCCAGCTTGTACTCGGCCGCGACCGCCACCTGCACGTCGTTGCCCATCACCACCTTGCCGCCCACGAGGTCGCCCAGGGCCGACGCGAGCGGATACGGCGCCTCCCAGCCCCCCGCCACGTTGCTCGTGTGCGCGAGCGTGCCGCTGTTCGCATCCACCGACCCCGGCGCGCCCACGCCCACGCCCGCGAGCTTCGTGGGCTCGACACCGGCCGTCTGCGCCGCGTCCCCCAGCGCGCCGTACAGCTCCTTCACCACCTCGCCCGGACCGCCCTTCACGGGCGTCACGTGGCGGGCCCGGCCCAGCACCTCGCCACGCGCGTCCACGATGACCGCTTCAATCTTGGTTCCTCCCAGGTCGATGCCTCCCCAGATGCGGGCCCGGCCATTCGAAGTCCCTTTCGCCGCCCCGTGCCCGTTCTTCGCTGAAGCCTCAGCCATGTCCCGCCCCCGTGGGTTCGCGGCACCACTCCCCGCGCGCGTTCAATCTGCGCAGCGTTGCCGTCCTCCAGCGCCACCTCACCGAGCACACCCGTGGCTGCCCGTCCGCCCCCCGGGGCTCCAGACAGGCCCTGTTCGCCGGGCGCGGGGACGCATATACGCTCAGGCTTCTTCCATGAGCAGTCCCTCCACCTCCGCACCGGAGCTTGGCACCTCGGACGTGAAGGTCCGCGCCCAACGCTCCATCATCGCCCTGGGCCTCCGGACGCTCGGCTCCCTGGGCCTGCGCGTGGTGAGCTCGCTCGCCCTGTCGCACCTGCTGTTCCCCGGGGACTACGGCGCGTTCGCCATCGTGGCCTTCACCGCCGCGATGGGTGCCTTCCTGGGCGACCTGGGGTTGAGCGCGGCGCTGGTGCGCCAGCAGCACGAACCCACCCAGGATGAGATCAGCACCTCGTTCTGGAGCCACCAGGCGTTCACCGTCTGCGTCGTGGGCATCCTCCTGGTGCTCGCGCCGCTGCTGTCGCGCTCCTACGAGCTGGGGCCCTCTGGCACCGCGATGGTGAGCGTGATGGCGCTGGGGCTGTTCTTCCACTCGCTGCGCGTCATCCCCATCATGGTGCTGGAGCGCCAGCTCCACTTCCCCGCCCTCGCGCGCATCGAACTCATCGAGGGCGTTGCGCAGACGGCGAGCACCATCCTGCTGGCGTGGCTGGGGCTGGGCGCGTGGGCGCTCATCGGCGGCGGGCTGGTGCGCGGCGGCCTGGGCATGCTGATGCTCTGGTCCGCGGCCGGCTGGCGTCCGCGCGGCAAGGTCCGGTGGACCATCGTGAAGCGCCTGTTGGGCTTCGGCATCTGGTTCCAGCTCACCGGCCTCATCCCCGCGGTCCTCAACGGTTGGATTCCCCTCGTCGTGGGGCGCATGGAGGGCAAGGACGCGGTGGGCCTCGTGAACTGGGCCACCGCCCTGGCCTCCGTGCCGCTCGCGCTGAGCAGCGTGCTCACTCGCGTCGCCTACCCGGCCTACAGCCGCTTGCAGGCGGACTCGACGGCGCTGGCGGACTACCTGCGCACCTCCATCCGCCGCATCAGCGCGCTGCTGTGCCTGGTCATCCCCTTCGGGGTCATCGCGCTGCCACCGTTCATCCCGGTGGTGTTCGGCGCGCGCTGGAGCCTCGCGTCCACGCTGGTCCAGTGGTTCACCATCGAGGCCTCGATGCAGGCGGTGCAGGGCCTGCTGTTCTCCCAGCAGCACGCCAGTGGCCACGCACGCGAACGGATGTACGTCGCCACCCTCTCCAGCCTCCTGCGCTTCGGGTTGGGAACGCTCGCGGTGATGCAGTGGGGCATCGTCGGCGTCGGGGTCAGCGCGACGGCCATCACGCTGACCGAGCTGTGGCTGACCGCGAGGCTGGTGGCCCGCCGCGCCCCGGAGCTGTCCCGCCTGGAGTTCGAGGTGATGGAGCCCTTCCTCACGGTGGGTGCGCTGCTCGCGCTCGCGTTGGGGCTCTCCCGCCTCGCGACGGGACAGGGCGGGCTGCTCGTCCAGGCCTTGGTGGCGGCGGGGCTGCTGACCGCGCTGGTGCTCGCGCGTGAAGCCACGCGGAGGGGCCTGTCCCTGCTGGGCGAGCTGCGCGCCATCGTCCAGCACGTCCGCGCCCGGCGGGCGCCCCCGTGAGCCATCCGGCGCCAGTCGCCCCCACCTGGCACCTGCTGACCGGGGAGTATCCGCCGGCCCCTGGCGGCGTCTCCGACCACACCCGGAGCGTCGCGCGCGCGCTGGCGAAGGCGGGGGAGACGGTGCGGGTGTGGACCCCTGGCGCCGAGGGAGTGTCTGTCGACCAGGACGTCATCGTGCATCGGTGGCCCGGCCTCTTCACGCCGCCGGGCCTCGTGCGCCTGACGCGCGAGCTGGACGCGTTGCAGGGCCCCCGGAGGCTGCTGCTCCTGTACGTGCCCCATGCGTTCGGCTGGAAGGCGATGAACGTGCCCTTCTGCGCGTGGTTCGCCGCGAGGCGGCAGGACGAGCGCGAGCTGTTCCTCCACGAAGCGGTGTACCCGTGGAGCCCGGGTGCGCCCTGGCGTCACCAGGTCCTCGCGGGCGTCACGCGCGTCATGCTACGCACGCTGGCCCACGGCGTGGATCGCGCCTACGTCTCCATCCCCGCCTGGGCGGAGTACCTTCCCGAGCCGCTGCGCACCCGGGCCCGGTGGTGTCCCATCCCCAGTCCCCTGCCCCTCGATGCTCCGGCCGAAGACGTGCGTGCCGTACGCGAAGCGCTGGGCGGTGGCCCCTGCGTGGCGCACTTCGGCACCTACGGCGCGGCCATCGCGGGGCCCCTGGAAGCGGTGCTCGTTCCCCTGTTGCAGCGGGACGAGCGACGACAGGCGTTGCTGTTGGGCCGGGGTAGCAGTGCTTTTCACGAGGCGCTGACGCGAAGACATCCGACCCTTGCAAGTCGCGTCCATGCGAGGGACGGGCTGTCACCGGAGGCCGTGGCCGCACACCTGCGCGCGGCCGAGCTGTTGGTGCAGCCCTACCCCGATGGGGTCAGTGCCCGACGCAGCAGCGCGATGGCGGGCCTGGGCCTGGGCCTCCCCATGGTCACCAACACCGGTCACCTGAGCGAACCGCTGTGGCGCGAGCTGCGACCGGTGGCACTCGCGGACGGGGACTCGCCAGCCGCGTTGCTGGCGCTCGCCGAGGACCTGTTGCGACACGAGGAAGGCCGCCGGGCCCTGGGCGAGCGCGCGGCCCGCGTCTATCGCGAGCACTTCGCGCTGGAGCACACCGTGGCGCACCTGCTGCGCCGCGACCCGGGCGAAGCAGGAGGCAGCGCGTGAGGGCCCCGCGTGCGTCCCCTCCTCGATTGAAGGTCCTGATGGATCCGCGCGAGGAGGGCTGGCCCAGCATGGACCTGGTGGGCGAGGCGCTCGTGGAGGGCCTGGAAGCGCTTCCTTCCGAGGTTTCCGTCACACGCGTGAGGCCTCCGATTCCGCGCGCCGTGCGCGGCCTGCCCCGGCTGGGAAGCCGCAAGGCGGCCTTCAACGCGGACCGGCTGCTCACCCGCTTCGGCCTCTATCCGGCGCGCCTGCTGCGGGAGCGCTGGGACCACGAGGCCTTCCACGTCGTGGATCACACCTACGCGCAGCTCGTCCACACGCTGCCGGCGGACCGCACTGGCGTCTACTGCCACGACCTGGATGCGTTCCGCTGCGTCCTGGAACCCCACCGTGAACCGAGGCCGTCGTGGTTCCGCTGGATGGCGCGCGCCACGCTCAAGGGACTGGAGCGCGCGGCCCTCGTCTTCCACAGCACGCGGCAGGTGCGGGAGGAACTGCTCACGCACGGCGTGGTGCCTCCCGAACGGCTGGTGTGGGCACCCTATGGCGTGTCGCCGGAGTACCGGTCCGGCCCCGTCCCCGGAGATGCCAGTGACGCCGTGCTCGCGCCGCTTCACGGACGGCCGTACCTGCTGCACGTGGGCAGCGCCATCCGCCGCAAGCGCCTGGACGTGCTCTTCGAAACCTTCGCGGCGCTGCGAGCGCGGCACCCGGACCTGATGCTGGTGCAACAGGGCGGCGACCTGGACGCGGCCCAGCGGGCGCAGGTGGCGCGGCTCGGCTTGAAGGACGCGTTGCTGCGGCCGCCCCGACAGGAGCGGGCCACGCTCGCGGGCCTGTACAGGCGCGCGAGCGCGGTGCTGGTGCCCAGCGAGGCGGAGGGCTTCGGACTGCCCGTCATCGAAGCGCTGGCGTGTGGCATCCCGGTGGTGGCCAGCGACCTGCCCGTCCTGCGCGAAGTGGGCGCCGACGCCTGTACGTACTGCCCCGTGGGAGACGTGGCGGCGTGGGCGGATGCGGTGGACGCGCTGCTCGCGGGACGGGGGCCCGTGCCGTCGCCAGAGACACGACGCGCCCGGGCCGCACGCTTCACCTGGAGCGCGCACGCGCGCACCGTGCTGGACGCGTACCTGCATCACCTTGACCCTCCCGGACGGGTCTGATTCCATCGTTCGCGCGTGCGCATCGTCTTCCTGAATCCCGTGGGCATCCTGGGCGGAGCCGAGCGCGCACTCGTGGATCTGCTCGCGTGTCTGCGCACGTTGGATCCAATGCTGTCGTTGCACCTGATCACCGGCACGGACGGACCGCTCGTGGAGCTGGCCCGGGACCTGGGCGTGGGGGCCCTGGCGCTTCCGCTCCCGGAGCGACTGTCGGCGCTCGGTGACAGCGGCCTGCGGAACCAGGGACTGGCCGGAGCGTGGCGCTTCGCGCGGGACGTCGCCCCCACGCCCCTCCTGCTCGCCCGCCATGGCGTCGCCCTGCGGCGCGCGGTGCGGGACGTGGCGCCCGACCTGCTGCACTCCAATGGCATCAAGACGCACCTGTTGAGCGCGGCCACCGCCGGCCTCGCGATTCCGCGCGTGTGGCACGTGCATGACTTCCTCGGCGAGCGTCCGCTCGTGCGTCACGCCCTCGCGGGGCTGCGTCCGCTGGTGTCCGCCGCCATCGCGAACTCGCGGGCCGTGGGCGACGACGCACGCACGGTGCTGGGCAACGTGCCCGTGCATGTCGTGCCCAACGGCGTGGACGTGGAGCGGTTCTCCCCGGGTCCCGGTGACGGTGCGCACCTGGATGCGCTCGCCGGTTTGTCACCCGCGCCTTCGGGCACGCTGCGCGTGGGGCTCGTGGCCACGTATGCGCGCTGGAAGGGGCACGACGTCTTCCTGGAGGCCGCGGCACTGCTGACCCGGCAGGTGCCGAGCCTGCCCGTGCGCTTCTATCTGGTGGGCGCGCCCCTCTACCGCACGGCGGATTCGCAGTTCACGGCCACGGAGCTGCGCGAGCAGGTGGAGCGCCATGGCCTCACGGGCCGCGTGGGGCTGGTGCCCTTCCAGTCCGAACCCGCGGGCATCTACCGGGCGCTGGATGTCTTCGTCCATGCGAGCACCCGCCGCGAGCCCTTCGGCCTCACCATCGCGGAGGCGCTCGCCTGCGGCCGGGCCGCTGTCATCGCGAAGGACAGCGGCGCGGCCGAAGCGCTCCTGGACGGCGAGGATGCCCTGACCATCACCCCTGGAGATCCGAACACGCTCGCGGCGGCCCTGCGGCGGCTGCTGGAGGACGAGGCCCTGCGAACGACCCTGGCCCGCGCGGCCCGCCACACCGCCGTGCGCTGTTTCTCCCGCGAGCGCTACGCGCGGAACATCCTCGCGGTGTATCGCCAGCTTGTCCCCGCGCATGTGTCACAAGGGCCTTCATGATCCGGCCCCGGAAGCTCGTCACCGTCTCCCACTCCTACGTCGTCACCCTCAACCGCCGGCTGGCCAATGAGATGACACGCGTGGGCGCGGGCCGCTGGGACGTCACCGCCGTGGCGCCACGCTCCTTCCACGGAGACCTGGGCCCGCTCGTGCTCCAGCGCGAACCCGACGAGCCCGCGCACATCGAGGGCGTGCGCACCTTCTTCAGCCGCTCCCTGCACGGCTTCGTCTACGGGCCCGAGCTGCGCGCACGGCTGTCGGGCGCGGAGCTGGTGCATGCGTGGGAGGAGCCCTACGTGTTCTCCGGCCTGGAGGTGGCCCTGCTGACGCCGCGCCACGTGCCGCTCGTCTTCTGCACGTTCCAGAACCTGGCCAAGCGCTATCCCCCGCCCTTCGCCCAGGCCGAGCGTTTCGTCGTGCGCCGCGCCGCGGGCTGGGTGGCCTGGGGACAGACGGTGCATGACACGCTCCAGGCCCGGACGGGCTATGCGCAGCGGCCCTCGCGCTTCATCCCCGTGGGCGTGGACGTGGAGCACTTCCGACCGGATCCGTCCGCGGGCAGGGCCTTCCGCGAGCGCGTGGGCTGGACGGAGGAAGGGCCTCCAGTGGTGGGCTACCTGGGGCGCTTCGTTCCGGAGAAGGGCCTGCGCCTCTTGATGAACGCGCTCGACGGACTGCGCACGCCCTGGCGCGCCCTCTTCGTCGGCGGGGGCCCGCTGGAAGCGGAGCTGCGCGCCTGGGCCTCGCGCCATGCGGACCGCGTGCGGGTCGTCACCGGCGTGTCGCACGCGGAGGTCCCTCGCGCGCTCAACGCCATGGACGTGCTCTGCGCGCCCAGCCAGACGACGTCCTTCTGGAAGGAGCAGTTCGGTCGGATGCTCACGGAGGGGCTCGCGTGCGGAGTGCCCGTGCTCGCCAGTGACTCCGGAGAGGTGCCCCACACCGTGGGCGACGGCGGGCAAGTCCTTCCGGAAGCGGACGTCAGCGCCTGGACCGCGGCGCTCGCGGACCTGCTGGAGAGCCCTGCCGCGCGCCAATCCTGGGCGGTGCGAGGCCGGGAGCGCGCGGTGTCCCGCTTCGCCTGGCCGGTGGTGGCGCGGGCGCATCTGGACTTCTTCGACGAAGTGCTCCAGCGCGGCGCCTGACGCCTACGCCTCCAGCCGCGCCACCAGCTCCGCCGCCATCGCGTCCCACGTCCAGGCGCGCAGCTCCGACGACAGCGCGGCCACGGCGGGCGCGAGGTCCGGGCCCCGGGCCCGCCACTCCTCCAGGCGTCGCACCAGCGCTCCCACGTCCTCCGGATCCTCCAGCAGCAGGCCCTGGAGCGTGGACGGATAACGCTCGGCCACGCCCGCCGTGCGGCTCACGAGCGCGGGGATTCCCACACACAGCGCCTCGTGCACGCCCAGGCCGTAGGCCTCGTAGCGCGTGGGCGACACCAGCAGGTCGGCGGCGGCCAGCAGGCGAGGGACATCGTCACGGAATCCGAGGAACCGGATCCGCTCCCCGAGTCCCCGGCCCCGCGCCGCGCGCTCCCACTCCTCTCGCTGCGCGCCCGTGCCCACCACCCGCAGGTCCACGTCCCAGTCCTCGCGGACGCACAGCCGCGCCCACGCCTCGAAGAGCGTGTCGAAGCCCTTGCGCCGGTCCCCCAGCGCGCCCACGAACAGCGCCACGCGCCGGTCCTGCGGCCAGCCCAGCGACGCCCGCGCCTCGCTCCGGAGCGAGGGGGACGTGGGCGGGAAACGCGAGGGGTCGCTCCCCAGGTACACGACCTGGACCCGGGAAGGCTCCACGCCCGTGGCCGCCAGCAGGTCCTGCCGCGTGCGCTCCGAGTTGGCGATGATGATCCGCGCGCGGCGCAGCGCGCGTTGCTCGCGGCGAAGGTACACGCGGTGGCTCAGGCGGCCCTTCCACTGGCGCAGCGGTCCACCGACCGGCTCGGGCGTGTGCGCGCCGTGGACGTAGTGGACCCAATTGGCGGCGGGCACCTGGCAGTTGCCACCGTTCGCCACCACCTGCCCGCCTTCCGCCAGCGTGCGGGCGGCCCAGAAGCGCCCCACGGCAGCGAGCAGCGGCTCGCCCAGCAGGTACGCATTGGCGGGCTTGGGCACGCGGATGAAGCGCACGTTGGGATAGCGCAGGAGCGAGTCCTCCACCCGGTACGCCACGAGCCGCACGGGCCCGCCCCGACGCGCGAGCCAGTCCGCCAGCGCGAGGTTCGCGCGGTCCATGCCTCCCGTGGAGACGAAGTCACCGGTGATGAGGGTGTACGGCCGCATTCCGGTTCCAGTACGCGCTGAAGAAGGCCGCGTTGAGCAGCCAGAACTCCATGCCCATCTGGCTCATGAAGAACTGGTAGCTGAAGGTCTGCGCCAGCGCGCCCAGGTCGTACGCGAAGAGCAGGCTGCCCCACAGCCAGAGCTCGCTCCTCACCTCGTCCCGGCGGCGGGCCATCTGAAAGCTCCACCCCAGGGTCACCAGCAGCGCGAGCGGATAGCAGACGAGCCCCAGCCATCCCCCGTCATAGGCCCACGCCGTCCATTGGATCTCCGCCCAGAGGGGCGGGTTCTCACGGTCGCTGTTGTCGCCGAAGTAGGCGTTGGCCATGCCGTAGCGGCCCAGGCCCGCGCCCAGCGGGAACTCCGGCAGGACCTCCTCGAAGGTGCTGTCGAGGAAGCGGCCCCGGTTGCTCTGGTACACCTGCGAAGGGTCGTCGGACAGGAGCGTGTTCCAGCGCGTGAGCACCGCGTCGCCGCCCACGGCGACCGCCCAGCCGAAGGCCACCACGGCGAACCCGCCCACGACCGCGGCCAGCGCCACGAGGCGCACCCACCGGCCGCTCACGACGAGCACCAGTGCCATGGCCGCCATGCACACCAGCAGCGTCACCGCCGCGACGCGGACCTGCCCCAGGTAGAGGCAGATCAAGCCCACGCCGATTCCCGCCGCGCCCAGGACCTTCTTGAGCGCGCCCTGACGGCTCAACAGGAACGCGCCTCCGAGCAGCACCACGTAGAAGGCGCCCGTGGAGGCGCCGCCGGGAATGTCCGTCAGGCCCATGGGGCGGAACACGCGCTCGCCGCTCGCCGTCTCGAACTGGAGGCTGCGCACGTAGCCCTCACCCTGGCTCTCGACCATGGTCGACAGCGCGGGCTGGAACCGGCCCGGGAAGGTCACCTGCAGGATGCCCAGCGCGGCGCTCGCCATGTTGAACAGGAAGAGCAGCAGGACGATGCGCCCGAACATCTTCTCGTCGATGCGCAGGCGGCTGGCCCAGAAGACGGGCGCGAACACGGACACCTGGATGCCGAGCTGCGCAGCCGCCGCCATCGGGCTGTTGGTGCCGGGATGGAAGAAGTTGAACGCTGTGAGCACCGCCGACGCCACGAGGAAGGGCATCGCCGGGTGCTTGAGGCGACGACCCTTCACCAGCACCAACAACGCGAGGCTCATGCCGAACGCCAGGATGCGGAACACGACCCGCAACGGGGACAGCGCCTCCACCAGCAGCGCGAGCTGACAGACGAACAGCATCGCGATGAAGGCCACCACCACGCGGCCCGAGCCGAGGAACCCGACCGGCTTCTCCACTTCAGCAGGCGCGGGCGGAACAGCAGCGACCACCGCACGGCGCACATACCGCTGGTGCAGCACGCCGGGTCCCCGCAGTCGCGGACGTTCGGAGCGGGCCTCCTTCATGACAGGGGCTCCCGGACCACGGAGCGCACCGCATCCTCCAGCGCGGTCAGGAACACGGACGGCGCGCTCAGCGCCTTCGCCCGCGCGGGGCCGCCACGTCCCAGCTTCCGCCGCGCCGCTTCATCCTCGATGAGCCCGCGCAGCGCCGAGGCCAGCGCCTCCGGCTTCGGCGGCACGAGCACGCCGCACGACGCATCGACGATCTCCAGCGGCCCGCCCAACGCGGTGGTCACCACGGGAAGCCCCGCGTACAGCGCCTCCACGAACGCCAGGCCGAAGGGCTCCGGCCCGGTGTTGGGCTGACAGTGCACCTCCGCCGCGCGCAGCAGGCGCGGCACGTCCGAGCGCTGTCTCAGGAAGCGCACCTGACCAGAGAGCCCCAGCCCCGCGACCTGGGCCTTCAAGCTGTCCTCGTAGGCGACCTCCTCCGGACGCTGCGCGCCGCCCACGAGCCACGCCTTCCAGCGCGGCACCTGCCGCAGCCGGCCCAGCGCCTCCAGCAGCAACCGCTGTCCCTTCCACTCCTGCATGCGGCTGGCGTGGACGATGACGACGTCCTCCGCGCTCGCGCCCAGTTCCCCTCGGAGCAAAGCGCGCTCGGAGGCCGTGAGCCCGGCGCCGCCCTCCTGCACGGGAGGATGAAGCACGCGCCACGGCGTGCTCGGATACACCCGGGCCAGCGTGCCCGCCGTGTAGCGGCTGTTGCACAGCGCCAGCTCCGGCACGGTGACGCGCGCCCAGCGCTCCACCCAGTGCGCGCCCGTGAGCGCGTCGTGCTGGAAGAAGACGAGCGGCACCCCG
This sequence comes from Corallococcus llansteffanensis, assembly GCF_003612055.1. Lineage (GTDB taxonomy): Bacteria > Myxococcota > Myxococcia > Myxococcales > Myxococcaceae > Corallococcus > Corallococcus llansteffanensis. Next base: position 5,352 of record NZ_RAWB01000011.1, on the reverse strand, counting down.
GCCGTGCGCGCCACCGGCCCGAAGAGGGCCTGCGGCCACGCCGCGTGACACACCACCGCCGAGAACGCCTCACGCTCCAGCAGCGCCATCAGCGCGCGGCGCGCCTCCCACACCAGCCACGGACGACTGACCTTCGCGGGCCCCAGCAGGTGCAGGGGAGCGCCCGCCGCGCGCAGCTCCTCCGCGATGCGCCCCTCGAAGCACAGCGCGAACGCGTGCTCCGGCCCTTCGCCCCGCTGCGCCCGTGCGAGCGCCAGCGTGCGCAGGAACGTCTCGATGCCCCCGTACAGGTTGCCGCTGGATACGTGCAGCACGCGCATGGGCCGGACCTCAGCCCCCGCCCGCGACGTGCCGGACGGACACCGGAGGCCGGGCCTCCACCAGAGGACTCCGTCCCAGCGCCTCCGAGTACAGGTCCAGGCTGCGCGCCGCCATCACGTCATGGGCGAACTCCGCCCGCGCGCGCTCCTTCGCCCCTCGCGACAGCCGCTCCCGCAGCCCGGGCTCCTCCACCAGCCGGCGCGCCGCCGCCGCCAGCGCCCGTGCATCGCCCACCGGCACCGTGAGGCCGGTGCGCTCGTGCAGGCTCACCCACGCCACGCCCGAGTCCGGAACGGCGGTGTTGAGCACGGGCAGCCCGCTCGCCAGCGCCTCCACCTGCGACAGGCCATACGCCTCGCTGCGCGCGTTGCTCGGGAACCACAGCGCGGTGGCGGCCCGGTACGCGCCCGCGAGCGCCTCCGGCGACAGGTAGCCCGCCCACGTCACGCGGTCCTCGATGCCCAGCGCCCGGGCCCGCTCACGCCCCTCCGCGGCCAGCGGCCCCTCGCCCACGACGACGAGCCTTCCTGGCGCGTGCACCAGCGCCTCCAGCGCCGTGAACAGGCCCTTGTAGTAGACGAGCCGGCCCACCATCAGCCACAGCGGGCCCCCCGCCGCCTCCGCCGTCCACCGCGCCTGCGCCTCGCGCGCCTCGAGCGGCGCCTCGGACAGCGGGCGCAGGTACGACTCCAGCTCGATGCCCAGCGGCAGCACCCGCACCTTCGACTTGAACGTGGAGAGCAGCGACGAGCCGCGCACGTACGCGTCGCTCGTGGCCAGCAGCCGCGCCGCGCGCGTGTACAGCAGCCATTCAAAGGGACGGAAGAGCGCGCCCGCGACCCGCTGCCGGATGATGTCGCTCTGGTGCGTCACCACCACCGCGGGCAGGCGCGGCACGGCGTCCAGCGCCAGCACCATGGAGGGGTTGGGCACGTGCAGGTGCAGCACGTCCACGCCCCGCGCCAGCGCGCGACGCAGGGCCAGCGGCAGCGCCGGCATCACGTCCATGCGCGCAACAGAGGCAAGCCGCCCCAGGCGCACGACGCGCACCGGGCCGTCCCACTCCTCACGGGTGGGGCTGCGCCCGTGGAACTCGTGGCTCGTGCCGGTGCCGTCCACGGAGTGGTTCGCGCACAGCACCTCCACCTGCGCGCCCAGCGCGGCCTGGGCCTGCGCCAGCGTCCGCACGTGCGCCTCCATGCCGCCGGAGGCCGGAGGGTAGAACTTCCCCAGGTGCAGCACCCGCAGGCCCGCGCCCGTCACGACCGCGCCACCCCGCCCTTCGGCTCGTCCTGGGTCGGGCCGTAGCCCTGGTAGCCCAGGTACGTGTCGCCGTAGCGCGGCTGGCGCAGGTCCACGTCGTTGAGGATGGCGCCGAACATGCGCGCCTGCACGTCCGCCAGCGAGCGCAGCGCGCGACGCGCGGCCCCGCGGTCCGTCTTGCCCGCCTTGAGCACCATCACCACGCCGTCCGCCTGCGTGGCCAGCACCGCCGCGTCCACGACGGCATTGAGCGGCGGGCTGTCCAGGATGACGCGGTCGAACTTCTCCGCCGCCGCCCGCAGCAGCTCCTTGAAGGCGCGCGTGTGCAGGAGCTCCGCCGGGTTCGGCGGCAGCGGACCACACGGCAGCACGAAGAGGTTGGGCACCTCCGTGCTCTTCACCGCCTTGTCCAGCGAGCCCTCGCCCACCACCAGCGAGCTGATGCCGAAGTCGTTGGGCACGCCGAACGCGCGGTGCAGCCGGGGCCTGCGCATGTCCGTGTCCAGCAGCAGCACGCGGTTGCCGCTCTGGGCCATGGCCACGCCCAGGTTGATGCACGTGGTGGACTTGCCCTCCTGCGGCCCGCTGGACGTCACCACCAGCGTCTTGAAGGGGTCGTCCGGCGACATGAACAAAAGATTCGTGCGCACCGCGCGGCAGCACTCCGCCACCGCCGAGCGCGGCGAGCGGTGCACGTACAGGTCGCGCTCGCCCGGCTCCTTGCCCGCCTCCATGCGCGGCACCACACCCAGGAACGCCAGCCCCAGCACGTCCTCCACGTCCGCCTGCGACCCGACGGTGTTCTCCAGCAGCTCCAGCATCAGCGCCACGCCCAACCCCAGGAGCAGGCCCATCACCCAGCCCACCATGAGGTTGCGCCGCGTGTGCGGCCGCACCGGCACCATCACCGGCCGCGCCGCGTCCAGCACGCGCACGTTGCTCGTGCGCAGCAGGCTCGACAGCTCCACGTCCTTGAGCCGCTTGAGCACGTCCTCGTACCGCCGCTGGTTGTCGTCCGACTCGCGCTGGAGCTGCCCGTACTCGATGGCCTTCTTGTTCACGAGGAAGGCCTCGGCCTTGGTCTCGTCCAGGAGCTTGTTGAGGTTCCTCTCCTCGCCCTTCACCTCCAGGAGCTGCAACTCCGCCGCGCGCACCACGTTGCCCAGGCTCTTGAGCAGGTCCTCGCGCACCACGGCCAGCTTGCGGTTGCACTCCAAGAGCTTCGGGTGCTCCGGCAGGTAGCGCTCCGACAGCTCCGCGCACGCGACCTTCTGCTCGCCGTAGCGCATCTTCATGTCCTGGATGGGGCCATCCTTGGCGCCCGGCACGGCTTCCGCCCACGTCTCGTCGTCGCCGGCGGCCTTGCGCAGCTGGTGGATGGCGTCCACGCGCGCCTGCTGCGCCGCGATGCGCGTGCGCACGTCGGTGAGCTTCAGGTTGTAGGAGTTGATGCGCTCGCTGACGATGGAGAGCCGCGACTCCAGCGACGTGGACAGCATGTCCGCGTCCTTCTTCAGGTCATAGACGGCCAGCTCGCCGGCCTTCGCCTCACGGCCCAGCTCGTCCCGGCGGACCTCCAACCACGTGCGCGCCTCTTCCGTGACGCGCATCTTGAGCGCCTGGTTCTCCGCCATGTACGCGGCAGCCACCTCGTTGGCGAGCAGCGCCGCGCGCTCGGGGTCCACGTCCTCCACCCCGATGTTCATCACCCGCGAGTCCTTGCCGGGCATCACCTGGATGCGCGTGCGCAAGAGCCCCACCGCGTCCGCGCCCTGGAGCGCCTGCACGCGCGCCTTCTCGTCCTGGTTCGCCGGCAGGCCCAGGAAGCCCGGATCGTTGGCCAGCCCCAGCCGGTCCACCACACGGCTCGACACCGCGCGCGACGTGATGACCTCGCTCTGCGTGCCGGTGTACTCCTTGTTGAACCAGTAGTTGCTGCGCTCCTCCCCCATGACCTCCTTCACGTCGCCGTCGAGGATGCGGGGGGCGGTGACGTCGATGATGAGCGACGTGCTGGCCGCGTAGATGCGCGGCTGCCGCAAGGTCCACGCGGCCGTGAGCGCGGTGACCGCCAGGGTCACCCCCAACATCACCCAGCGCCTGCGCCACAACCCCCGCGCCCGGTGCATCATGCTCGCGGACGTCGCGCCGGGAGCTCCTCCGGCCGGGTCCAACACCGTTCCTTCCACGTCGCGTCTCTCCAGAAGGGGGCTGTCGCGGGCGGTCGCACCGGCCCGATACCTCCGGACCCCGACCTGCACCCACATCGCACTGGGGGAACAACAGGCGGAGCGTGCAACGACCCGGCCGGGTTGTCCATTGCACCGACGCCGCCTGGATGCCCCTCGTCCATCCGTTCCGGTCCACGAACGCGCACCCCGAAAGCGCCTGTGGTAGTCAGCGGCGCCATGGTTCCAGCTCTCTCCGTGGTCCTCCCCTACACCCCGGCGACCGCCGCCGCTGCCGCGCGGTTCGCCCATGCCCTGGCCGGCCAGGCCCAGGTCGTCCTCGCGGGTGAAGGTCCGGTGGACGTCACCCCCGGCCCCAACGTTCACGTCCTCTCCGCCCTGGGCGGCAAGGGAGCGGCCATCCGCGCCGCGCTCCCCCACGTCACGGGCGGCATGACGGTCCTCCAGGATCCCGACGCCGCCTACTCGCCGGACAGCTACGACGCGCTGGTGCAGCCCCTGCGCGACGACACCGCCGACGGCGTCTTCGGCCGCCGCCCCGGCAACTCGGCGGAGATGATGGCCGAGCGCGCCCTGGGCGGCATCACCCGCTTCGTCACCGACGTGGCGCTGGTGGATCCGCTCACCGGCCTGCGCGCCTTCCGCACGGACGCGCTGCGCTCCATCCAGCTCACCAGCGACGACGACGCGGTGGACGCGGAGCTCGTGGTGAAGATGGCCGCGCAGCTCTTCCGCCTCACGGAGGTGTCCCTGCCGCCCTTGCAGGCCGTGCCGCGCCGCCCGGCGTCCGCGCACCTGGCCCGCCTGCGCACGCTGGTGCGCTACGCCACCGTGCGCGACGACGCGGACAACCAGCACGAGGGCTACTCCACCCTGGAGCGCATGGACGGCGCCACCCACTACAACCAGTGGCTGGGCCGCCGCTTCCGCGAGCACATGGGCCGCCGCGTGCTGGAGATTGGCGCCGGCATCGGCACCATCACCCGCGAGCTGGAGGCCGGCGCGGAGATGCTCGTCGCGCTGGAGGTGGAGCGCTTCTACGTGGACCGCCTGAAGAACCTCTTCCGCGGCAAGCCCCACGTGCGCCCCTACCTGTCCGACGTGGCGCTCGCGGACTGGGAGTCGCTCAAGGCGGAGAACCTGGACACCATCGTGCTGTCCAACGTGCTCGAGCACATCCCGGACGACGCGTCCGCGGTGCGCCGCTTCCGGCAGATCCTCCAGGTGGACGGCCGCGTGCTCATCCTCGTGCCGGCGCTGCCGCAGCTCTTCGGCGCCATCGACGAGGCGGTGGGCCACTACCGCCGCTACACCCAGGAGTCGCTGCGCGCGGTGCTGGAGGAGAACGGCTTCCGCGTGGACACGCTGGAGTGGATGAACCTGGTGGGCCTGCCCGGCTGGTTCGTCAACAGCCGCCTGCTGCGCCGCCGCGCGGTGCCCAAGCTCCAGCTCAAGCTCTACGACACGCTGGCGCCCCTGTTCGCCCGCGCCGAGCAGCAGGTGAAGCTGCCCGTGGGCATGAGCCTGTTCGCCGTCGCCCGCGCCGTCTGACGCCCCCTTGAGCGCCGCGCCCCAACCC
>NZ_RAWB01000119.1 GCF_003612055.1 Corallococcus llansteffanensis | reverse complement strand
CTTCCCGACTCCGAGACCACCGTGCCGCCGCCCGTGAAGCCCGGGCCGGAGGTGGTGGACCCGCCGCCGCCGGACCCCGAGGCGGAGGTGCTGGATCCCACGCCCATCCCCACGACGGACGGCGTCCCGGGCCCGCTGCCGGGCGTCTACACCGACAAGGGCGAGGCGCCGGAGAACGATCTCATCCGCGGGCTGGTGTCCTTCCCCATCCGCGACCAGGCCACGCTGGAGCAGCGCATCCAGGACCTCTACAAGCCGGGCGGCGCGGGCTTCCGCAAGTACATGACGCCCGCGGAGTGGAACGAGAAGCACGCGCCCCTGGAGAAGGACATCACCCTCGTCACGGACTGGATGAAGTCCGCGGGCTTGCAGGTGCCGCGCGTCGCGTCCAACCGGCTGCTGGTGCAGTTCGTGGGCACGGTGGGCCAGTTCAACAAGGCGTTCGGCGTGAAGCTGCGCATCCTGGAGCGCAAGTCGCCCCAGGGCGGCAATGATCCGCACGACGTCTACGGCCTCACCGAACCCATCAAGGCGCCCACGTTCGTGCAGCAGCGCGTGCACGCCATCGTCGCGCTGGATCTGCCGGCGGCCACGGGGGAGATGCCGGGCGAGTTCGGCCAGCCCTCCACCGACAAGCCGGACCCCATCAACCGGGGCCTCACCCCGCAGCAGGTGGCGCGCGCGTACGGCGTGGACACGCTCTACGGCCAGGGCCACCAGGGCCAGGGCACGAAGCTGGGCGTGGTGATTGGCGCGGGCTTCCGGTGGAAGGACGTGCGCGCGTTCTGGAAGATGTTCGACATCGAGCGCACGGATCCGAAGATCGTCCAGACGATGGAGCCGCCCGTCACGCGCTACCGCGAGGGCACGCTCGACATCGAGTGGGCCGCGGCGATGGCGCCCAAGTCGGAGGTCATCGTCTACATGGGCCCGGACGCGCGCAACACGTCCATGCTCTTCACCTTCAACGAGGCCATCGCCCGGGGCGAGGTGTCCGTCATCACGACGTCCTTCGCGCACCGCGAGGACTCCGAACCGCGCGCGGTGCACGAGCAGTACAGCGCCTCCGGGATGATGGCCGCCGCGCTGGGCATCACCGTCGCTGCGGCGAGCGGCGACTCCGCGGGCGTGGACACGCCGGGCTCCAGCCCCTACGTCACCGCCGTGGGCGGCACGCAGCTCAAGATGAACGGCATGACCGTCACGGGCGAGACGGCCTGGTACTACTCCGGCTCCGGCATCAGCCGCTCCTTCACCACGCCGGAGTGGCAGAAGGGCATCGTGCCCCTGCCCGCCAAGCGCGCGGTGGTGGACGTCGCGCTCAACGCGGACACCGGCTACTGGTACACGTGGCTGGGCGTCACCGTGCCCAACACCGGCACCTCCTTCGCCTCCCCCATCTTCGCGGGGCTCGTCGCGGTGGTGAACGGCGCGCGCTCCGAAGCGGACAAGCCGCCGGTGGGCTGGCTCAACTCGCAGCTCTACACGCTGCCCAACGTGCAGGGCACCTTCCGTGACATCACCGTCGGTGTCACCGACCGTCAGTACGAAGCCGGGCCGGGCTGGGACATCCCCACGGGGTGGGGCGCGCCCAGCGCGGACGGGCTCCTTCGCACCCTGCCCTAGCGGGCAGGCACCCGAAGGCGGACAGGCATGCGGGCCCTTCCCCGGCTGTCATCCGGGATTGACGACCTGAGAATGCATGCACAGGGCGTGGTGTTCGGGACGGCACCATGTCCCTCGCCCCCCTGCGCACGCCCCTTCTCTGCCTCCTGCTCCTCGCAGCCGCCTGCAGCAGCGCGGTCGCCGGTCCCCTTGACGCCGTGTCGTCGGAGGCGCCTTCCATCCAGGCGCCCGGAAGCGTCGGCCAGTCGCCCACATCGCCCTCCGCTCCCACCGGAGACGTGAGCCCGACGCCGGCGGAATCCACTCCCGGAGCGGGAGAGGTGCCGACCGGGGAGACCGGGACGCCCATCGTCACCGCGCCTGCTCCCTCCACGAGCGTGTGCGCACCGCTCACCTCCCTGGCCACCCTCCAGGGGAACCTGACGACGTGGCTCCAGGGCGCGACCATTACCGCGCCCAACAGCGGCGGCTTCAAGGAGCCGGGCGGCACGGAGTTCACCGCGTTCGAGGGCGCATTCCGCGCGCTGCTCGCGCAGGGCCCCACGCCGCAGGCAGTGCAGGACCTGGGGACGCTGGGCTTCGGCGTCGCCAGCTTCCGCAACGAGAACGGCAACGCGTGGCTGGTGGTGCGGGAGCTGGGCCTGCTGGGCCGGGGCGGCGGCACCTTCATCGTCAACCTGTCGCCCGCGCGCAACCTGTGGCTGGAGGCGCCGCACGCGGACTCCGACGAGGGCACGCTGCGCCAGACGGCCGAACAGCTGGTGACGCTGGGCGCGCGCGCGCTGCTGCTCACCGGCAGCAACCGGTGCGCGGTCGCCACCACCAGCCCGTGCAGCGGCACCACCAGCGTGTGCGGCACGAAGGGCCTGCGCATCTCCGACGCCGCGCACTACGGCAACACCTTCTTCACCGCCGCCCACCGCGCGCTGCGCGACACCTACCCGGACGCCATCGCGGTCAGCGTGCACGGCATGGACGCGGGCGACGGGCCCGAGGCCGCCGTGGTGAGCGACGGCACCAGCGTGCAGCGCCCCGAGTCCCTCTCCGTGCGCCTGCGCGACGCGCTCAACACCCACCTGGTGGGCACCCGGAAGGCCTTCTCCTGCAACGCGCCCGACGACGCCGGCAAGCACCGCGCCCTGTGTGGCACGAGCAACGTGCAGGGCCGCATCGACAACGGCGCTGCGGACGCGTGCTTCACGGAGGCCGCGGCCGCGTCGGACCGGTTCCTCCACCTGGAGCAGTCCGCCACGCTGCGCGGCACCGGCGCGTCGTCCAAGGCGGTGATCCAGGCGCTCGCCGACACGGTCCCCTGCTCGCTCACCGGCTCCGGCCTGGGCTGTGAGGTCGTGGCCGCGCAGGCCCCCTGTCCGTAAGCCGACACACCGGCCCCCGCACCGACGGTGCGCTGGCCTGGTCCCCAGGGTGAAGCCCCGAGGCAAGTACCCTCGGGGACCTGTCAGTGGATCCGATTCCAGTGTCCGGACGTGGGCAGTCGCAACGACTGGCGGGCCGGATCATGGGTTGGGCAGCCGACGCTTCTCAGGCCCTGAGAGGGGCAACCCTGGTCGGGTGAAGGAGTCTCCCTAGATTCGAGCGCAGCCACCATGGCGCTCTTTTCGACCCTGACACTCTTTCCTGCCTACTCCCTCGACACCTCCATTCTCGTGGCGGTGCTCGTCGGCGTGCTCATCCTGGCGCTCCTCACGGAGACGCTCGGGTGGGTCTTCGTGGGCCTTGTCGTCCCTGGCTACCTGGCCTCGGTGTTCGTCATCCACCCGGAGGCCGGCTGCACGGTCGTGGCCGAATCACTGCTCACGTACGGACTCGCGCTGGCGCTCTCCAGCGGGCTGAGCCGCACGGGGGCCTGGAGCGAGTTCTTCGGCCGCGACCGCTTCTTCTCCATCGTGCTCGCGAGCGTGCTCGTGCGCGCGGTGAGCGAGACGTGGCTTTTGCCCGTCTTCGGCCGGTGGATGGATGATCGCTGGGGCACGTCCTTCATCGTGGACCGCAGCCTCCACAGCATCGGCCTGGTGCTGGTGCCGCTCACCGCGAACGCGTTCTGGAAGCTGAAGATTCGCCGCGGGCTGTGGCAGGTGGGCGTGCCGGTGGTGCTCACGTACCTGCTCTTGCGCTTCGTGCTGCTGCCGGGAACCAACCTGTCCTTCAGCAGCCTGGAGCTGATGTACGAGGACGTGGCGCAGGACTTCCTGTCCAGCCCCAAGGCCTACATCATCCTGCTGACGACGGCGTTCCTCGCCGCGCGCTTCAACCTCAAGTACGGCTGGGACTTCAACGGCATCCTCGTGCCCGCGCTGCTGGCGCTCACGTGGCTGGAGCCCCTGAAGCTCGTCGCCACGCTGGCGGAGGTGCTGCTGCTGGTGCTCGCCGCCAAGGCGGTGCTGTCGGTGCCGGGGCTGCGCACGCTCAACCTGGAGGGCCCGCGCAAGACGGTGCTCGTCTTCTGCCTGGGCTTCCTCGTGAAGTGGACCATCGGCTGGGCCATGGGCGCCCGCATCCCGGGCCTCAAGGTGACGGACCTGTTCGGCTTCGGCTACCTCGTGCCCACGCTGCTGGCCGTCAAGATCCTCCAGAAGCAGGTGGTGGCGCGCGTGCTGCTGGCCACGCTGCACACGTCGCTGGCGGGCTTCCTCATCGGCAGCCTCGCGGGCTTCGGGCTGTCGCTCATCGAACCGCGTCCGGCCACCGCGCTCACCGCGCAGGCGCCGCGTGAGCAGGTGCCCGGGCTGGGCCTGGACCGCACGCCGCTAGGCCTGATGGCGATGGGCCGCGTCACCGCGCGGGAGAGCGACGCGGGCGGCGTGTCGCTGCGGCTGAAGCACGGCGACCTGCGCACGTACACCGGGCTGTGGCGCCAGTTGGACGCGTGGCTGGAGACGGGCCACACGGACGGGATGACGGCGCTGCGCACGCAGGCCGTGGCGCTGGGGCTGGAGCTTCGCGAGCTGCCGACGGAGGAAGGCGCGCCCGCGCGCTTCGCGCTGGTGGAGCGCGTGGACGGCGAGGGCAAGGCCGGCTGGGACACGTCGCTGCTGGTGCCCGGCGCGAAGGGGCCGGTGCTGGAGGTGCCGCGTCCCCTCACCGAAGCGCCGAGCGCCGAGGCGGCCGCGCTGCTGTGCGAGCGCGTGCACTGCCGCGCCATCATCGTGAGCGGCGTGGATTCACACCGCGCGGGGCTGGTGCTGGGTGACGCGCTGTCGCAGTCGGAGACGCCGCTGCGCCACGCCCACGACGCGCTGTCCTCGCGGGAGCGGGTGCAGGTGCGCGTGGACGCTTCGCTGACGCCGGGGCAGGTGGTGCTGCACACGGCGGACGGCAAGGCGCCGGAGTCGCTGGCCGCGCTGTGGCCGGACGCGAAGGTGACGGCGGACGCGCCGCCGGAGCCCGGGGACACCTGGGGCGAGGCGCGGCTGAGCGTGCTGCGCGCGCATCCCACGGACCTGGCCACGCTGGTGCTCGCCCGCGCGCCGTCCCTGGCCGCGCCCATGACGGAGCGCGACGCGCTGGGCACCCTGATGGTGACGGCGGAGGTGGCGCGCACGCCGACGGTGCAGCCGTCCGACGCGGAGCTGCTGGTGCTGGAGCAGCAGGTGGCCACGCCGCTGCTCGGCGGCGGGACGGCGGACGTGCCCGTGGAGCTGCGCGCGCGCTGGGCCGGCGCCATGGCGGGCCTCTTGGGCCTGCGGGTGCACCCGGTGACGGACTGCGCGGGGAGCAAGGACTGCTGGTGGGTGACGGACGCTGAAGGCACACCGGGCCGGCTGGGCGCGGGACTGCTGGTGCGTCCGGGCGGTTCGCCGCTCGCGCTGGAGGTGCCCGCGCCGGCGCGCGAGGCGGGCACGCTGCCCGTGGCCGCGGAGCTGTGGCACGAGGCCGGCGCCACCGCGCTGCTGTTCGCCTCCTCTTCCGCCGACGCGCCGAACCCGGCGACCTTTGGTGAGCTGCGCACCGCGTTCCAGGCCTTCCACCAGGCGGTGCACCGCGCGCTGCCGAAGGACCAGGGCCAGGTGCTGCACCTGCGCGGCTTCTCCGGCCGACCCTCCGCGGACGCGGACGTGCTGGTGGACGTGGGCAGCCCGGTGCTCACCCCGGCGCAGCGTCCGGCGGCGCTGGAGCGGCTGTTGTCCCAGGCAGGCCCGCTGGGCTGGCTGGGCAAGCGCGTGCGCTACCACGACGGCTCCCCGGAGCTCGCGGGGCTCAACGACGCGAGCCCGCAGCAGGTGTTCTCGCGCACCTTCGGCGGGGCGAAGCTCGCGACGCTGTGGCTGTCCGAACCGCTGCGCGGCGCATTCGTGGGCCCCCGGCTCGCGGCGGAGGAGCTGGCCCTCACGGGCCTCACGCCCGAGGAGCCGCGCGAGTCTCCGGAGCGCGCGCTGCTCGCGGACCGGCTGGTGGCGCCCTCGCAGCCGGTGTCCCCGGTGCTGAAGGAGCACTTCGCGCAGCTCACCGCCAGCGCGGAGCGCTACCTGGCGCAGCAGAACGTGCACGACCTGCGCGCGCTGGCCCAGGCGAAGCGCGTGGGCCCCGTGACGCAGCAGGTGAAGTCCGGCTTCAGCGCCGACCACGGCCTGCCCTTCCTCCTCGTGGAGGCGCGGCAGGGCAAGCAGGTGCTGCGGGCCGTCTATTTCCTTCAGCAGCACCCGTCGCCGCTTGAGCGCGCGGAGCTGACCGCGGGTGACGCGGAGCTCGCGAGCGCGGTGGACGTGGCGCTGCGCCACCGCCGACCGGTGGTGTTGACCGGGGAAGTCTCCCGCGAAGAGGCCCGTCGATGAAGACCAAGAGCCGCGCCCTCCTGGCGCTCCTCGGCCTGGTGGCGGGCCTCGCGCTCGTCTGGGGCGCGAGCCTCGCCGTGCTGGGCAACACCGACACTCCCACCGCGCGCCGCGACGCGAAGTTCATCAACGCCGAGCGCCTCATCTTCTACCGCCTGGAGCCGGGCAAGGAGATGCGCGTCCGCGTCCCCATCGAGGCGGAGGAGCTGCTCGTCGTCACGCACGAGCTGCTGCCCGACGGCACGCCCTACGCGCCGGAGAAGCAGTACCAGTACGGCCTGCAGGCCATCCTGCGCGCCCCGGAGGGCATCCTGCTGGAGCGCTCCATCTTCACGCGCACGCGCCAGAGCAAGGGCCAGCCGCAGGAGGACGGCACCTTCCTGGAGGAGAGCGCCTTCACCACCCACGCCCACTCGCAGGTGACGGACGAGCGCGAGTTCGTGCTGCGCCTGCCCAAGGAGCGCTCGGGCCACTCCGTGCTGTACCTGCGGCCCGCGGGCGCCCACGGCACGCTGCTGGCGCGGGTGTACGTCCGCGCGCACCGCACGCTGCCGCTGCTCGCGTCGCAGAAGCTCGCGCAGGCCCGCGCCGAGGTGCGCGCCGGCCGCGCCACCTTCGAGCCCTTCGAGAAGCTGTCCCCGGAGACGCGCCGCTGGCTCGCGGAGGAGCACTGGGAGCGCCTCAACGCGGAGGGCGAGGCGGGCACCGACTACCAGATTGAACCCGTCTACCGCACCGCGTTCCGGCTGCCGCTGGTGGAGGCCACCGAGTCCGTGCAGGAGCGGCTGGGCGCCGGGCGCGCCGTGGCCCTCAACGTCACCGGGCCCGCGAAGCCGGTGCTGTGGCTGTGGAGCGACGCGGCGGACACGCACCCGCAGCCGCACGGCCCCGTGACAGTGCAGACGCTGTCCTCGGACGGCCTCACGCACACGCTGGAGCTGCCGGGCCCCGTCGCGGGCTCGCCCATGTCGCACCCGCTGGAGCTGCCCGCGGGCGTGCACACCGTGACGGTGCGCAACGACGGCAAGGAGGACCTGCGCTACACGGTGGAGGGGCCGTTCGAGTCCTGGCTCCTGCCCGCCGGTTCGCGCCCCGCGCCGGGCCCCGCGGCGGACGGCCACGTGGCCTTCCTGCCGGACACGCGCCGCACGGAGGCGTTCGCCACCGGCCCCTCGTGCCCGGTGCTGGAGCTGGACCTGGATCCGCGGATGGATACCGCCGGGCGGCTCGTGCGCATCGACGCGCGCTCGCTCGACCGCGCGCCCTCCCGTGAGCCGCTGCGCCTGAGCCTCACGGTGCTGGACGCGCAGGGCCAGCCGCTGGGCCAGGCCGCGCTGGACGCCGTGGCGGAGCCCGCCCCGTTCGAGAGCGCGGACCTGGTGCCGCTGCCGGGCGGCGCGCTGCCGTGCACGCCCGTGGCGACGACGGCGAATATGACGAAGGACGCGGGCGCCACGGGCGAGGTGACGGACCTGCCCGCCTGGGTGTCGCAGGTGGCGAGCGCGCGGCTCTTCCTCCCGGCGGGCGCGCGCAAGCTGCGCGTGGAGGCCCCGCGCACCACCATCGTGCAGCTCTACAGCTTCCTGCCGGGGACGCAGCCGCTCGCGGCCGTGGCGCCGTACACCGAGGCGGCGCTCACCGGCGTGCGCTGGCGCAACGCGCCCCTGGATCAACGCTCGTGGCACCCCATGCGTCCGGCCAACCTCGACGCGCTGCTGCAGGGCGGCGCCCGCATGGAGCTGCTCAGCCAGGTGCGCCTGGAGCCCGTGGGCCCGGAGGCCGACACGCTGCGCCCCTCGGGCGACGCGGTGGTGGTGCGCCCGTACGGGACGCCCCCCGTGGTGGAGGTGCTGGAGGCGGCGGAGGCGGACAGCACGGACGTGGTGCGCGCGCTGTCCACCTTCCTGGAGCCGGGCCGCGCGGTGCGGGCGCAGTTCGACGCGCGCACGCCCACCCGTCCGGAGGTGCGCCTGTCGCTGCGGGACGCGGCGGCGCTGGGCAACGAGGTGGAGGTGCTGCTCGACGGAGAGCCGCTGCACCGCTTCACCGTGCGCTCCACCCGCTCACGCGAGCTGCTGCCGCCCCTGCCCCCTGGTGAGCACGAGGTGCTGCTGCGCTCGTCCGCGCCCGGCCTGACGGCGATGCTCAACCGGCCGCCCGCGGCGGGCAGCGGCCTGCGCTCGCGCACGGTGTACCCGGTGGGCTCAAGCGGCCTGCGCGTGCCGGTGCGCAAGACGGGCCCGGGCACCGTCACCCTCAACGTCGTCGTCTACACGCCGGTGGCGGAGGGCTCCACGGAGCCCCGGCTGTCCGTCACCATCGACGGGGGCAACCCCGTGCGCCGCGCCAGCGTGCTGGTGCCGCACGTCACCCGCGCCGAGCGCACGGTGGTGCTGCCCGCCTCCGAGCGCGAGCCGGCCATGCCGGCGGGCCGTCCGGGCGTGCGCTGGTACGCGCGCACCGTGCCGGTGACGCTGGGCGAGGACATCGCGCCGGGCCTGCACACCGTCCGCATCCAGGCGGTGGGCACGCAGCCCCTGTGGGCGCGCTTCTTCGTCTTCGGTCAGTCGCTGGAGAACACCGCCCCGCGCGAGTGGAACCGGGGCGGCTGGCAGCCCGAGGACACGTTGTGAGTCCGTCCCGGAGGACCGGGTCGTGGCGCCCGTTCGTGGCCGCGGGGGTCGTGTCGGCGCTGGGGCTGTCCACCGGCGCCCGGGCCCAGCAGGCCCCGTCCGCCGAGGAGCCCCGGGCCGGGCTGAGCGCGAAGGCGACGGCGCGGCCCGCGCGGCAGCCGGTGCCTCCGCCGGCACGCGAGCAGGTGCCCCAGGAGGATCCGACCGTGAGCCAGCCCGCGAACCCGGGGTGCCGCGTGGACGCGCGCTTCTCCGGGCTGTGGCCCCGCGTGGACGCCGTGACGTTCCACCCCACGACGCTGGAGGAGCGCGCGGCCTTCGCGAGGCTCATCCCCGCGCTGCTGGCGGCGGCGCCGAAGCAGAAGACCGTGCCGAAGGAGCTGACGGAGGTCGCCGCGTCGGTGGGCTTCCTGCTGGAGACGTGGACGACGCCGCGCGACACCTTCTGGGTCCTGCGCGAGCGGCCGGACAACTACCACGGCGCGGGCGCGTACGTGGTGCGCACGGGCGAGGCCACCGAGGACGTGGTGCAGGTGCCGCACCCCTACTACGACATCGGCACGGAGGACATCGGCTCGGCCCTCTTCTCCTGCCCGCCGGAAGGTCGCGCGCCGCGCCTGTTCATGACGGCCACCGCGCACCGCTACCACGGCACGCCCGGCGAGACGCCCGAGGATCCGGAGCACCCGGCGGACGTGGCGCACAACCCGGATCACCTCTTCCAGACCGTGACGGACCTGGCCGCGCGCTCGCTGCCCATGCCGCGCGTGGTGCAGCTCCACGGCTTCGGCGAGTCGAAGATTCAAAAGGGCCGCAGCGAGACGCTGGCGGCCGTGGTGAGTGACGGCTCGCGCACGCCCGGGACGTGGGCTCGGCGGGTGGTCGCACCGCTGGAAGAAGCGCTGGGACCGGGCGTGAAGCTGTTCCCGGAAGGGGTGCAGGTGTTGGGCGGTACGCAGAACGCCCAGGCCCGGCTGCTCCAGAACTACCCCGGCGCCCGCTTCCTGCACCTGGAAATGTCATCCCGTACGCGCAAAGCGCTGGCCCGTCCGGCGCGATTGCAGCGGCTGGCCCAGATTCTGTTCGCACCCTTGGAGGACTGAGCGCCGATGTTTCCCGTTCGACGCCGCGCCCGTTTCACCCTGCTCGTGGGAGCGCTGGCTGCGCTGCCCGTCATCGCGCAGTCCGCGGTTCCGCAGCCGTCCGTCATCGCCCGCCGCGAGGAGGGCATGGCCTGGCAGCCGAGGGCCGTCCGCGGGCCCGTGGCCCTGGAGGACGTCCGGGGCCGCGCGCCCTACGTCCCCGACGGCACGCCCCAGGCCACCGGCACGCTGGAGGTCTCCTCCCAGAAGGGCGCCGCGCTCTGGCTGGGCCCGCTGGACGTGGTGCGCGTGTCCGGCCCCGCCGGGGCCCTGCGCTTCACCCGCGTGCCGCTCGTGGAGGGCGGGGAGTCCCCCGACCTGCGCGTGGAGGAGGAAGGCGTGTCGGAGCGCCCGGGCCGCTGGTACCTGGCGGAGCCCATGGGCGCCGGCAGCATCTGGTGGGTGACGGCGACGAAGGACGCGCGCATCACGGTGGAGCACCCCACGCCCACCTCCACGGTGAAGACCGAGGAGCGGATGCGGGACGCGCTCCTCAAGTGGGTGGACGGCCAGGGGCCGCGCCCCGCGCTGGCGTTCGACGCGGGCACGCGCGCCCGGCTGGACGTAGTGGCCGCGCTCGAAGCGGAGCTCGTGACCGGTGAGCCCCAGAACTCGGCGCTGCGCGAAGCGGTGCACGCGTGGCGCAAGGCGGAGGTCCTGCGCGAGTGGGCGCTGGTGTCTCCGCTGTGGGGCCAGGCGGTGCGCGTGGCGCGTCCCCACCCCGCGGGAACCGAGGTGGCGCTCGAAGGCATGGACGCGCCCTGGTACCGCCCGGAGGAGAAGGGCAACGTCTGGGCGCTGGAGCTGGAAGGCCCGGGCGTGCTGTCGCTGGAGGCGCGCGCGGTGCTTGGCACCGGGCCGGAGGCCGAGGCGCCGACGGTGGAGGTGTACGGCGTGGGCGCCACGCTCGCGCAGGCGCGGCTCACCCCGCAGCCCGCGTGGGCGGAGGCCCCTGAAGGCGCGGCGCTGCCGGACGGGCGCACCGCGCGGGTGCTCGCGTCGGGCGAGCACGTGGGCATCGCGGAGGAGCTGCGCGTGGCGCTGGCTCCGGGCAAGCACAACTACCGCGTGAGCTGGAAGGGCGGCCCGCTGATGCTGCGCGCGCGCCTGGCGACGCGGCGGCCCACGCTGGGCGAGGCGCTGTCGCACCAGACGCACTGGACGGAGCTGGCGGAGAAGGCGTGGGAGCAGGTGAAGGCGGACACGTCGCCTCGCGCGCTGCTGCTGCGCCAGCGGCTGGTCGCGCTGATGCCGGAGCTGGCGCGCGGCACGTACGGGAAGATCAAGACGGAGGGCCTGTCGCCGCTCTTGCGCACGCTGGCTTCCGTGGGTGACCGGGACGCGGACGCGGCGGTGGAGGCGTTGAAGGGCACGGACGCCTCGCCGCTCGCGTGGCACCTGCGCCTGCGCACCGCGAAGCTGCTCTTGGACGAAGGCAAGACGGACGCCGCGCACGCGCTGCTGGGCACCGCGCCCGCGCTGCCAGAAGCGGGCTTCCTGACCGCCGAGGCGTCGGAGCTGGTGGCCCGCCTCCCGCTGGGGGATCCGCTGCGCAGCCGCGAGCTGGCGGCGCTGGAGCTGGCCTGGCGCGCGGAGCCGCTTTCGGAGGACATCCGCCGCCGCTACCGCACCGCGTGGTGGCGCGCGAGCCGCTGGTCGCAGGTGACGCCCGCGCCCCAGGAGGCTCAAGAGTCTCGGGGCGACGCGCCCGAGGTGAAGTCGTCGCAGTGGTTGGACCTGCAGGGCGTGGAGGCCGACGCCTCGATGGCGGGCAGCGCGATGTGGCCGCTCGCCGTGGGAGGCACCACGCGCGTCCAGGCCACCGGCCTTGCCGAGGCCCCCACCCTGCTGCGCGCCTACGTGATGACGCCGCCGGGCGCGCGGACGAACCCGGTGCTGCACATCGGGAGCAACGCCTTCCCGCTGCTGCCGCTGTCGTCGGTGGAGCCGGTGGAGATCGCGCTGCCTCCGGGTGAGCACGCACTCAAGCTGGAAGGCGCCGAGGGCACGCGGGCCTTCCTGTCGCTCGCGCCCGCCAGGGAACAGGGCACGCCCGCGGAAGTGGGCTACGTGCGCACGCAGTGGCCGGTGATGGTGGCCTCCAAGCCGGTGCGCTTCCGCGTGCCGGACGCGAAGCTGCCCTCGCCCGTGCGCGTGCAGCTGCGTCCGGTGAATGCGGCGGCGGGCAAGCCCCTTGTCGTGCGGATGTTCACGGACGTGGGCCACCCGCGCCGGCTGGTGCTGATGCCCTCCGCCGCGAGCCCGCGCCACCTCGCGCTGGAAGGCGCGCGGGGCACGTCCTCCGCGCCCGTCTCCGCGGTGGTGACGCTGCCGCCGCAGGCGCGTGAAGTCTGGTTCGAGCCCGAGGACACGAAGGCCTCGCTCGTCGTCTCCCTGGCGGTGCGCCGCGCCGAGGTGGCCGCGCCCGCGCAGGCCCCTGCCCCTGCGCCGCAGCAGGCCGGTACGTCCTACGAAGCGCTCCAGGCGCTCTCGCGCACGCTGCGCACGGCGCCCGGTGACGCGGAGCCGCGCCTGACGCGCGCCGAGCTGCTCTCCTCGCTCCAGGAGGACGGCTTCGCCCGCGCGGACGTGGGCCGCCTGCTGGATGCGCAGACGAAGCTGACGCCGGAGCAGCAGAAGCGCCTGCTCGCGCTGATGGACCGGCTGTCGCAGACGTCGGTGCGCACGGTGCGCTTCACGCAGGCCATCACCCAGCCCACGCTGGTGTCGCCGGCCTACGCGGCGCTGCCGGACACGGGCGACGCGAAGCTTTCGGCCTCCAGCGCCCGGGTGCGCGAGGGCCACGTGGAAGAGGCGCTCGCGGCGGTGTCGGGCGACAAGAGCGTCGCGGGCCGCTACCTGCGCGCACGGCTGCTGGCGGCCTCGGGCGAGGACGCGGCGGGCGCGCTGGCGATGGCGGCGCTGTACCGCGAGACGGGCCTGCCGCAGGTGGGGCTGGAGGCGCTCGGGATGCTGGAGCGGCTGCAGGACTCGCCCCAGGCGTGGAGGGACGGCGGTGCGCCCCTGGGCGCGGCGCTGGCGGGCCAGCTCCAGGCGTGGGCGGATCACCCGGACGTGCGGCGCATGCGCTTCACGGCGGGCCGCTGGACGCGCTGGGAGCGGCTGCGCGACGCGGAGGAAGCGGCGGGCTCGCTGGAGGCCACGTCGGACGTCGGCACGGACGACGAGGACGTGGCGCAGGCGGTGCGCAAGGCGCTGCTCGCGCCGCCGTGGAAGCTGTCCGAGGCGAAGCTCCTGCCCGCGGGCGCTTCGCGCGTGATGAGCCTGGTGGTGAAGCAGCCCCGGCCCCTGGGCGCGGAGGTGCTGTGCGGCACCACGCCGCGTCCCGGCGTGGACACCACCGGCACCTGCGCCTTCGCGCTGCGCGTGGACGGCCGCGTGGTGCGTGAAGTGAAGGTAAACGAGGGCGAGACGGCCGTGCTGGGCACGCGCCTGGATGTCCCCGGCCGGCACCAGGTGGAGGTGACGCTGGCCCGGGCGGACACGCAGCAGACCGGCCTCGTGCGCTTCGTGGAGTCCGGGGAAGGCACCGCCAACGCGCGCGTGCTGGTGGCGCCGCAGCCCCTGTCGCTGCTGCGCAGCCGTCCCGGCTCGCCGGTGGTGATGACGGTGCTGGGCCCCACGGCCCTCAGGGTGCGGGCCTCCGCGCTCGCGCCCACCGAGGGCCGCGAATTGCTCCTGCGCAGCACGCCGCTGCCGGGCGGTGAAGGCACGGGCGGCTCCAGCGCGGAGGAAGGACCGCTGATGCACCTGGGCCTGCCCGGGGACGCGGATCCGGGCCTCAAGGGCGCCTCGCAACCCCTGGGCCGCATGGGTGAGACGTGGCTGCTGCTCCCCTCGCGCGGTCCGCACCGGGTGAGCCTGGAGTCGCCGGCGGGTGAAGCGCTGGTGCAGGTGCAACTGGGTGTCGTCGCGGATCCGAGCGCGCTCGCGACCCCGACGTGGGCCCAGGGCACCACGGGCCTGGAGCCGCTGCCCTGGCCCGCGCTGCCGCCTGGCCTGTCGCTGTTGCCGGAGGGCATGGCGCCCGACGCGCAACCCCACGGCCTGGGCATGCTGTCCGCGGAGCTGGGCTTCCGCAGCGAGGACGTGGAGGAAGGCGAGCTGCTCAACCGCCCGTTGCAGACGGGCATGGAGCTGCGGCTGTCGCTGCGCCGCGAGCTGTCCCCGGGCCGCGCCTGGCTGCGCTTCACGCCCGAGGCTCGCTACCCGCTGGGCACGTCCGCCGTGCTGGGCGGCACCGCGGCGGTGTACCTGACACAGCTCCCGCTGGACCTGCGCCTGGCCGTACAGGGCGCGGTGTTCTCGCAGACCCTCGACGGCGCGATGCGCTGGAGCGCCCGGGGCCGCGTGTCCGCGGATCGCTTCGTGCGGCTGTCTCCCGACCTGGGCCTCATCCCCGGCCTGGGCCTGACGCTGGAGTCCATGCAGGGAGGCGGCGAGGTGGACGCCTCGCGGTACGACCAGAACGTCTACTGGCTCTACGGCAAGGACCACCCGCAGCGCCTGTCGCCCCGGCTGTCCCTGCGCTGGCAGCCGTTCCAGGACCACGTGGGCACGCTGGGCATGTCCGCCACGAGCAACGCCAACCTCTACACGGTGGACAACGCGGGCGGCTACGCGAGCTGGGCGGCGCTCCTGGGCGGCAAGCTCAAGGGCACCCGCGCGGAAGTCGGCTACGGCATGTCCCAGCGCTTCCAGGACGACCACCGCTCCACGGCCTACCTGCGCCACCGCGTGTCCGGCCGCGTGGACTGGAACGTGTGGATGGGGCGCAACGGCAACCGGCTGATGCTCTACGCCGAGGACCGCGTGTTCCTCTCCGGCCCGTACGGCACGCAGAACCTCTTTTCACTCGGAGCGCGGTGGGACTGGACCGGCGGACGTGGGTTGCAGGACGTCACGCCGACCGAGGAGGAGTTCGAGGAGCTGCTCGATGAAGGACGTTTCCAGCCATGACCTGTCCTGATCCGAACGCGTGCCCGGGGGGACTGGGCAGCTTTGCCCGGCAATGAATAGCTCTGGCCGCGACATGCACCTGTCGACCGATCAGCTCGAAACCCTTCTGCTGGAAGCCCTGCCCCCCCTTCACCGCCGGGTGCGTCACGCCTCGGCCGGGGCGCTGGCCCAGCGGCTGGTGGAGACGTGCCCCCGCCCCGCCGGAGTGGAGGGTCTGGCGCCCTGGTTGGGGGTGGCCCTGGAGGCGCTGGAGACGGAGCTGGCCGCGGTCAACGCGGAGCTCGTCCAGTTCACCCGCCAGCACAACGAGGCCGCGGATGACGCCGCGCGCCGCGAGGTGCTGGTGGCCCACCTCAAGGCCACGGTGAAGGACCGCAAGGAGCGCAAGGAGGACCTGCGCGCCCTGGACCGGTGGATGGGCTTCGATGCGCTGCGCGAGCGACAGGAGAAGCGCCGCCACAAGCTGCTGGTGGAGGAGGAGACGGCGCTCCGGACCCTCGCGGGCGTGATGGCCATGACGACGGCGCAGGAGCTCCAGCCGTCCGCCATCCCGCTGGCGCGGCAGCTGTTGGACCGCGCCGTGGATGCGCCCCGCGCGCAGAACCGCTTCGCCGCGCTGGAGGCCTTCCGGCAGCTCGCGCAGGCGGTGCCGGGCGTCGCCGCCACGCTGCCCGAGGTGGGCCCCACGCTGACGAGCCTCGCGGGCCAGGAGGACGTGAGCCCCTTCTTCCAGGCGGAGGCCCTGCGCGCGCTGCTCATCGTGGACGCGCTGACGGGCCTGTCGCTGCTGCGTCAGCGCATGCGCACCCCGAACCCGTCGGAGAAGGACTTCCTCTTCCGCCGGCAGGTGCTGGAGCAGTGCGCGCCGCTGCTGTCGGAAGAGTACCGGATGCCGCTGCTCACCGAGGTCGCGCACCACGACCCGAGCGAGTACGTCCGCATGGGCCTGTGCGCGCTCGTCGCGTCCCGTCCGGACGGACAGCCGCTGCTGCGCAGGCTGGCGGGACTGGAGCTGGTGCCGGCCATCGCGAAGGACGCTGCGGGCAAGATGACGTCGGAGCCCAGCCCGCGCGTGCGCACCGCCGCCGTGCTGGCCGCGGTGGAGGCCGCGCTCGCGACGCCGAAGGTGAAGGGCCCTGCCCTGCAGGTGCTGGTGGACGTGCTGGGCCGGGACACCTCGCCGCTCGTGTTGCGCGTGTCGTGCGAACGGGCCGCCGCGCTGGCGGAAGCGCTGGGGGCCGCGGGGCTGGGGCCTGCGCACGCCGCGCTGCTGGACGCGGTGGAGTCGCTGGCCACGCAACCGGATGCCACCGGGCCGGTGGTGGAGGCCGCGTCCGCTTCAGCGCAGGTGCTGCGGCGGGTGAAGGACCCCGTGCGCCAGGCGTGGACGGCGTTCCTCGCGGGCCGCGTCGCGAAGCTCAAGCCGGGCGGCCGCACGCGCGTGACGATTGAACCGCCCCCGGAGAACCTGCCGGCGATGCCGGAGGGCCCGGCGTGGCTGGGCGCCATCCTCGCGGACCTGTCGCAGGACGGGCACGGCCTGTACGCGGAGCGCACGACGAAGACGCTGACCCTGTGGCACGGCGACCGGCAGCAGCGGCGCC
Organism: Corallococcus llansteffanensis; assembly: GCF_003612055.1. Taxonomy (GTDB): domain Bacteria; phylum Myxococcota; class Myxococcia; order Myxococcales; family Myxococcaceae; genus Corallococcus; species Corallococcus llansteffanensis. The sequence continues at coordinate 3,175 of NZ_RAWB01000119.1, read as the reverse complement.
TGTGGCGCATGTGGCACGAGCTCGGCCGGCCCGCGCCGAACAAGCGCCAGGCCTTCCTGCACACCACTGGGCGCACGCTGTCCGGCACGCTGCGAGCGCACCCCGGCCACCTGGATGAGATCACGGAGACGCTGGTCCCCGGCGAGCGCGTCCACGTCGCGAGCCAGGGCAGCTGGGGCCGCCACCTGCCCACCGTGGATGACCTGTTGGACCTGCCCCTGTCGAAGGACGGCAAGGTGCACCTGTTCAGCAGCCACGGCGAGACGGTGCTCGTGCCGCCCGCGTCGCGCCTGCGCCGCCTGGCGAACCGCCTCAAGGTGTCGAAGGACTACCGAAGGCTGGCCACGCTGCGGCTCAACTCGCTGAGTGGCGAGGAGCCGCGCGAGCGCCGCCGCTTCGTGGAGCAGGTGGAGCGCGACCTGGGCGTCCAGGTGCGCTTCTCCCCCTACGGCCAGAACAAGCAGGTCCCCGCGCCGCTCGCGACGCTGTTTCAAGACGCGCCGGAGACGGTGACGAAGCCCACCACCCTGCACACGCCCGCGCTGCTGGGCCTGCAGAGCGGGTTCCTGGCGCTGCTCACCGAGCGCATCCTGGAGAACGAGGGCTACTTCCTGGGCATGGGCGGCAACGGCATCGCCGCGCTCGGCCTCTTCACGGCGGCGCTCTTCTCCGTCTTCCTGGGCGACACGTACGTGAAGCGCCAGAACGTGCGCAAGGCGCGCGCCCAGATTCCGCTGTGCATTGGAGGCTGGGGCACGCGCGGCAAGTCCGGCACGGAGCGCCTGAAGGCGGCGCTCTTCTCCGGCATGGGCTTCGAGGTGTTCGCGAAGACGACGGGCTCGGAGGCGATGTTCGTGCACAGCGCCCCGGGCGCCGGGCCGTCCGAGTTCTTCATCTTCCGTCCCTACGACAAGGCCACCATCTGGGAGCAGAAGGACATGGTGGAGCTGGGCGCGCGCCTGGGCACGGAGGTGTTCCTCTGGGAGTGCATGGCGCTGCAGCCCAACTTCGTCGAGCTGCTCCAGAACGACTGGATGAAGGACGACTTCGCCACGCTGACCAACGCCTATCCGGACCATGAGGACATCCAGGGTCCCGCGGGCATGGACGTGGCGTCGGTCATCACCAACTTCATGCCCAGGGGCGGCAAGGTGGTGACGACGGAGGACCACTTCCTGCCGCTGTTCAAGAGCGCGGCGAAGGAGAAGGACACGACGCTGCTGCACAGCGCGTGGTGGGAGGCGGAGCTGATCCCCGAGGAGCTGCTCGCGCTGTTCCCCTACCGCGAGCACCCGCGCAACATGGCGCTGGTGGCGACGCTGGCGGAGCAGTTGGGCGTGTCCCGGCCCTACGCGCTGGCGCTGATGGCCGAGCACGTGCAGCCGGAGATCGGCGTGCTGAAGGTCTTCCCACAGGCGAGGGTGCGCGGGCGCCTGCTCACGTTCATCAACGGGCACTCGGCGAACGAGCGCACGGGCTTCATGAACAACTGGACCCGCACGGGCCTGGGGGACGTGGACCCGGAGGCGAACCCGGAGCGCGCTGTCATCACGGTCATCAACAACCGCTGGGACCGCGTGTCGCGCTCGGAGGTCTTCGCGCGCATCATGGTGGAGGACGCGCCCGCGGACCGGCACGTGCTCATCGGCACGAACCTGGAGGGCCTGCAGAAGTACGTGCGCGACGCGCTGGACCGCCATTTGTTGAGCACGGAGGTGGTGGCGGCGGAGGAGCTGTCCACCGCGGAGGGCGAGGGCCGGGCGGAGGCGCGGCTCGCGAAGGAAATGGCGCGGCTGAAGGTGCCGCGTCCCACGGCGCAGACGTTCCTGGACCGCCTGGAGCGGTACGCGGCGGGCGCGGGCCTGACGGTGCAGCCCACGGTAGGGCTGAGCGCGGCGGTGACGAAGGCGCTGGACGGCGCGGACGACGACGTGGGCGTGGAGAAGGTGCGCCGCGCGCTGGAGCGCGAGGTGGGCCCGCTCATCGACGAGGCGCTGGCGCCCGTGTCGCGCGTGAAGCCGCAGCCCTTGCCGGAGGTGCTAACCCCGGCGACGAAGGACGAGGTGCGTGAGCACGCGCTGTACCTGCTGGCGCGCATGGCGGTGCACGCGCGGCTGAAGCAGCTACTGCCCCGGGGTGCTGGGGGAGACGCGGCGGGACGCGCGAAGGCGTTCCACGCGAAGTTCCGCGAGGCCTACAAGGCGATGTTCCTGGAGCAGGTGGTGCCGGTGTCGGATCCGCAGGCGACGGGCGACCAGGTGGTGGACGCCTGTGCCCGCGCGGTGGCGCCGGGGCTCCAGGTGAGCATCATGGGCGCGCAGAACATCAAGGGCACGGGCCTGGACTGGGTGTACCGCTGGATGGCGCTGGACCGGGTGACGACGGCGCTCAAGGCGCTGGAGGGCACGTCGGTGGAGGCGCGGCGGCGGGCGCTGGAGTCGCTGGAGACGTTCGACGACTCGGGCTTCGTGGACGCGGGCCTGGCGCGCACGGTGCTGCCGGGGCTGGTGGAGAAGGCCAGCTCGCCGGACGAAGCGGACCGGCTGCGCAAGCTGGCGGAGCGCGCGCGGGCGCGGCACGAGTTGAAGCTGTCGGCGCTGAAGCACACGGCGGCGGGCGGCGCGACGCAGGCGGTGGTGCGCAAGCTGGAGAAGGTGTTCGACTACCTGGACAGCGTCACGCGACGCAGGTTGAGCGAGATGCTGCTGGAGGACCTGGAGACGGGCCGCGTGTCGCACGCACGGGCGGCCGTGGAGACGCGCAAGCTGTACGAGCGCCAGAAGGGCGGCTGGCTCTTCCGGGGTCTCAAGAAGCAGCCGGCGAAGCAGCGCACCCCGGTACCGGTGGAGGTGCCCGTGCCCCTGGCGGAGGGCCCGCAGCCGGCGCAGGCGGTGTTCACGAAGACGCTGGAGCGTCCTGGCATTGGCGTCACGGTGCCGGTGCGCCACGTGTCCTCGGACACCAACGCGGTGGCCAAGGGCGAAGGACCGGTCCTCCGGCGTGAGGGCCCGGTGAAGCCGCAGGGGCCAGAGGTCCCGGGGTCCGAGGCGTCGGTGGATGACGCCGGCGAGCCGCTGTCCTGAGTCCTCCCGAGCGCGAGACCCGAGGAGACAAGTTCATGGAGGAGATTCCCATCACGGACGCGGCGCTCGGGGAGCTCGCCCCGTCCCCGTCC
>NZ_RAWB01001199.1 GCF_003612055.1 Corallococcus llansteffanensis | reverse complement strand
TGCCAGAACATCGCTTGCGTCTTCAGCGAACTGTCGGTGCCCCCCACCACGCGCGCGGCCTGGATGGAAACGCGGTCAGCAAAGTTGCCCTTGAAGTGCGCGGTGTCGACTTCGATCTTGCGGATGCGGCCGGGGTTGGCCAGGGCGATCACGCACCAGTCGTTGCCCGGCTCGCGGCGGCGGCGCGTTTCCCAGCCGTCGCCCATGTTCACGCCCCGGCCCGGCATCAGCATGCGCGAGGCCGGCCCGAAGTGCTCGTTGTTGGCTTCGACCACATAGGCGCCGTTTTCCATGGCGGCCAGGTCGATCAGCTTGGTGCGGTCCGCACCCTTCCAGTCGACCTGCGGCTGGCCATACACCCGCAGGCGTGCGATGCCGCCGTCCGGGAAGATGTTCAGTCGCAGATGCGTGAAGGCCTGCGGGCTGGTCA
>NZ_RAWB01001198.1 GCF_003612055.1 Corallococcus llansteffanensis | reverse complement strand
GCTGGGCATTGCGCTGGCGATCTTCACAACGTCGGCCGTGGTGGCCGTGGCGACCATCTCCAACGACAACCTGCAGGACCTGAAGACCGGCTGGCTGGTCGGGGCCACGCCGTGGCGCCAGCAGGTGGCACTGCTGATCGGCTGCGTGGCGGGCGCGGCAGTCATCTCGCCGGTGCTGGAGCTGCTGTATAACGCGTATGGCTTTCCGGGTGCGCTCCCACGTGCCGGCATGGATGCGGCGCAGGCGCTGTCGGCTCCGCAGGCGACGCTCATGACGGCCATCGCCACCGGCATCTTCACGCACCAGCTGCAGTGGAACATGGTGATTGCGGGCATCGTGATCGGCGTGCTGCTGATCGCGGTCGACTGGGCGCTCAAGCAACGCGGCGGCGTTGCGCGGCTGCCGGTCCTGGCAGTGGGCATCGGCATCTAT
>NZ_RAWB01001197.1 GCF_003612055.1 Corallococcus llansteffanensis | reverse complement strand
ATACAGCGCCTCATCGGCGGCTTCGAAAACGACGCTCTGCGCCAGCGTGCGCGCGTCGAAAGTCGCGATACCGATGCTCGCGCCCACCTGCACCATCGCCTCACGCCAGCGAAACGGCTTGTTGCATGCGGAGAGGATATTGGCCGCAACCGTCTTGGCGTCGTCCGGGTGCGACAGGTGCTCGAGGATGACGGCGAACTCGTCGCCGCCAAAGCGCGCCACGCCGTCATACGGGCGCACCGCCCGTGCCAAGCGCTGCGCGAAGGTCCGCAGCAGCGCATCGCCCACGGCATGTCCGTGCGTGTCGTTGACGACCTTGAAGCCGTCGAGGTCGACCAGCAGCAGCGCGCCGGTGGATCCGGTCACACGCGCCTGGTCGAGCGCCGCCAGCAAACGCTCTTCAAAGCCGGCGCGGTTGGCCAGGCCAGTGAGG
>NZ_RAWB01001196.1 GCF_003612055.1 Corallococcus llansteffanensis | reverse complement strand
CGTCACGCCCGTCACGATATGGGTAACGCTTTCGCGCCCTTGCACCTGCAGACCATTGGGGCAGTAGTCCCGAAAACGGGCCGCCTGCAACAGGTCGTTCAAGTACAATTCAAGTTCTTTTCGATCCATTTGGACTCAACTTCGCTCTATGTTGCGCCGCTTTTGGCTGTTTTTTGCGCAAGCCGTCACGGTCGTCCTGGCCGTCTGGTTTGTGATCGCCACGCTCAAGCCTGATTGGCTGCAGCGCGGCAGGGTCGCAGTGCAATCCGGCTCGCCCATCGTCGCGCTGAAGGAAGTCGCGCCGATCGGCCACGGCGGCACCTCCAGCAACTCCTACGCAGAAGCGGCCAAGGTCGCGATGCCGGCGGTGGTCAACATCTTCAGCAGCAAAAACGCGCCGAAGCGTGGCACCAACCCTCAAGCCAGCGCCGATC
>NZ_RAWB01001195.1 GCF_003612055.1 Corallococcus llansteffanensis | reverse complement strand
GGGCGCGCGGGTGCGGCTGCGGGCGGAGGCGCTGCTCGGGACCGCGCCGCTGCCCCTGGACGAAGCGGTGGCGGCCCTGCGCGCGGGGCGGTCCCCGGGCTTCGGCGTGTACCGGGGTCGGCTGGAGACGCAGGAGACGCTGATGTCCCCGGGCGGCGTGCCGTGCGCCTTCTACGACGCGGCGGTGCACGCGGTGGGCGTCCACGGCCGCAAGGGGCCGCTGCTGTCGCGGGAGCGCGCCTACTCACCGGTGTTGATGCTCCGGGGCGAGCGCACGCGGGCGTCGGTGGGCTTCGCGCCGTCGGGCCTGCTGGCCCCGGTGGAGGTCCGCCGGTGCGTGGCGGTGCCCGCGCTCACGAAGGCGGAACTGCTGGGGCCGCCCACGGAGGCGCTGTCCTGGGAGCGCGTGGGCACCCCGGGGGAGGTGTGCTGGGT
>NZ_RAWB01001194.1 GCF_003612055.1 Corallococcus llansteffanensis | reverse complement strand
TCCTTGCTGAGGCAGCGCTCAACACCCTGGCTAGCGACCGCTTCGTTGGTTACAGCGCTGGCAGCCATCCGCGTAGCACCCCGAACCCATTTGCCATCGACCTGCTGCAGTCGCAGGGGATCTCCACAGAACATCTGCGCAGCAAGAGCTGGGATGAATTCGCGGAGCCTGGCGCACCGGTCATTGATTTCGTCTTCACCGTTTGCGACAACGCCGCTGGCGAAGTCTGTCCGATCTGGCCGGGCCATCCCGCCAAGGCCCACTGGGGTGTGCCCGACCCGTCGGAAACACAAGGAACGGACGAGGACAAACACAAGGCGTTCCTGAACGCCTACGTTCAACTGCGCAAGCGCATCGAGTTGTTCGTCAATCTGCCGCTCTCCAAGCTGGACCGCCTCGCGGTGCAGGATGAGCTGCAGAAAATCGGCACGACAC
>NZ_RAWB01001193.1 GCF_003612055.1 Corallococcus llansteffanensis | reverse complement strand
GTTTCTTCGTTGCGGCGGATGAAATCACGCAACTGCGGATACACCTGCTCGCGCCAGCGGCGGCCCGAGAAGATGCCGTAGTGCCCGCACTTGGGCGCCGTCAGATGTTGCTTGCGCGTGCTCGGGATGCCGGTGCACAGGCCATGTGCGGCTTCGGTCTGGCCGCTGCCGGAGATGTCGTCCAATTCGCCTTCGATGGTGAAGAGCGCGGTGCTCTTGATGTCCTGCGGACGCACCGGCTTGCCTTCCACCACCCACGTGCCGTTGGCCAGGTGGAACTCCTGGAATACGTCGCGGATGGTCTCCAGGTAGTACTCGGCGGCCATGTCCAGCACAGCGTTGTACTCGTCGTAGAAGCGTACGTGGGCCTCAGCGTCTTCCGTGTCGCCCTCGATCAGGTTCAGGTAGTAATCGTAGTGCGATGACAGGTGGCGGTC
>NZ_RAWB01001192.1 GCF_003612055.1 Corallococcus llansteffanensis | reverse complement strand
GCCATGTGGTGCTGTCCACCCGCGACGATGCTGAGGCGTTGCATTTCTACCGAGACGTGCTCGGCTTTCGGCTGCGTGACTCGATGCGGCTACCGCCACAGATGGTAGGGCGGCCCGCCGACGGGCCGCCAGCCTGGCTGCGTTTCTTCGGCTGTAACCCGCGTCACCACTCGTTGGCCTTCCTGCCGATGCCGACGTCCAGCGGCATCGTGCACCTGATGGTCGAGGTCGAGCAGGCCGACGACGTGGGCCTGTGCCTGGACCGGGCGTTGCGGCGCAAGGTGCCGATGTCGGCCACCCTGGGCCGGCATGTCAACGACCTGATGCTGTCGTTCTACATGAAGACGCCCGGTGGCTTCGACATCGAATTCGGTTGTGAGGGCAGGCAAGTCGACGATCGGGACTGGATCGCCCGGGAGAGTACTGCGGTCAGCCTATGGG
>NZ_RAWB01001191.1 GCF_003612055.1 Corallococcus llansteffanensis | reverse complement strand
ATTTCAGAAGGTGAAAAAATAGGTTTGGTGGGCATAAATGGTACAGGGAAAAGTACGTTGTTAAAAGTAATTGGTGGTATTGATGATGATTTTACAGCCAATGTTATGCATCCAAATCAATATCGAATTCGATATTCGTCTCAGAAACAGGACCTTAATGAAGATATGACAGTTTTTGATGCAGTATTAAGTTCTGATACAACAATTTTACGCATCATCAAGCAATATGAGCAGGCAGTACAAGCTTATGCGGATGACCAAAGTGATAAATTGTTCAAGCGAATGATGGATGCGCAAGATGCTATGGATCAACATGATGCTTGGGACTATAACGCTGAAATTAAAACAATCCTCTCAAAACTAGGTATACATGATACTACTAAATACATTAAAGAATTATCCGGCGGACAACAAAAACGTGTTGTACTTGCTAAAACATTAAT
>NZ_RAWB01001190.1 GCF_003612055.1 Corallococcus llansteffanensis | reverse complement strand
CGCGGACACCTACGCGCCCCTCCCGCTGGAGGGCCAGGACGTCACCCTGCTCTCCCAGCAGAAGTTCACCGACCGCGACGACCTGGACCGCGCCCTCTTCCCCCTGCTGGAGACCCTGGCCCGCCCGCGCATCGCGTCCGGCGAGCCTCCCAAGGTGGAGCGCGGCCTCTACTACCTGCGCCGCGCGGAGAAGCTCTCCGGCATCACCGAGGAGCAGCGCCGCAGCCTCCAGTCCATGCTCACCGACGTGGCCTTCTACCAGGCGCGCCAGAAGCTGGAGGACGCGCGCCGGCTCGTCTCCGAGGGCCTCGCCCAGCTCAAGCTCGCCGCGGAGACGGAGAACCGCCACGCCCGCGCCGCCAACCAGATGCTCACCAACGTGGGCCCCGCCGCCCGCGCTCTGGAGGAGTCCCTGCGCCGCGCCGTCCACACCGAGAGCGCCC
>NZ_RAWB01000118.1 GCF_003612055.1 Corallococcus llansteffanensis | reverse complement strand
ACCCCCGGCCGCGCGACGAGCGGATCGGGCCGGCCTCCGGCTGCGCCTTGGCCGGATGCTCGCATACACCCACAACGAGGCCATCCAGATCCGCCGCGACAAGATCCGGCTGGCGTTTGCCTTCATCGGCTCGGCGCTGCTGATGCTCGTCTTCGGCTTCGGAATCACGACCGACGTCGAAAACATCCGCTATGCCGCGCTGGACCTCGACCAGTCGCCCGAGAGTCGCGCGTATCTCGAACAGTTCGGCGCGACGAAACGCTATTTCACCCCGACTCCCCCCACCCAATCCGCGGACGAGGCGCTCCGCCGGCTCCAGTCAGACGATGTCTCGGTGGTGCTGGAGATTCCGCCTCGTTTCGGTCTGGATTTCCGCCGGGGCTCTGGACCCGAGGTGCTGGCGCAGGTGGACGGCGCCATGACCTTCCGTGGCGACACCGTCGAGCAGTATGTCCAGGGGGTCCACAACCGGATGCTGCGGGATCCCGCGAGCGGCTTTCATGCGGCCAGTGCCCAGAAATCCACGGCCAATATCGAAGAGCGATTCCTGTACAATCCAACGTTCGAGAGCGTCTATTCCATCGTGCCGAGTGTCCCGGCGCTGCTGCTGCTCCTGATACCGGCGATCCTCATGACGGTCAGCATCGTGCGTGAGAAGGAGCTGGGGTCGATCATCAACTTCTATGTCACGCCCACGGGGAGGCTGGAGTACCTGCTCGGAAAGCAGCTGCCCTACATCGTCATCGGCATGGCCAACTTCTTCATCCTGACCGCCCTGGCGCTGATCGTCTTTGGTGTTCCCATCAAGGGCAGCTTCCTGACGTTGATGCTCTGCACGCTGTTCTACATCGCGGCGACGACAGGCATCGGGATGGTGACCTCGACCTTCACCGGCAGCCAGGTCGCGGCCGTCTTCGTCACGGCCATCCTGACCATCGTGCCGACCATCCAGTTCTCCGGCTTGTTGCAGCCCGTCTCCACGCTGCAGGGGGGCGCCGCTCTCGTCGGTTCCATCTGGCCGGCCTCCTATTACATGCACGCGAGCCTGGGCGCCTTCACCAAGGGCCTGGGGCCGGGCCTCCTCATGCGGGATGTCGCCTTCCTCGCCGTCTGCGTTCCCGTCCTCCTGGCCGTCAGCGTCGTCGGCCTGAGAAAGCAGGAGAAATAGCGGTGAACTCGCTGCTGAACATCCTGTGGCTCGGGCTCAAGGAGATTCGCAGTCTGCTGAGCGACGTGGTGATGGTCGTGTTCGTCATCTATGCGTTCACCCTGGCAATCTATGTTCAGGCCACGGGGACCTCGAGCGAGGTGAACAACGCATCGATTGCCTTCGTCGACGAGGACGGGTCCGCGTTGTCCAAGGAGTTGCTCAACGCCTTCTATCCCCCCCGCTTCATGCTGCCTGAGATCATCTCCGCCGATGCGGTCCAGGCGGACATGGACCGAGGCCGGTTCATGTTCGTCGTCGTGATTCCGCCCCGCTTCGAGCATGACCTTCGCGCGGGGCGCAACCCGGACATCCAGGTGAACATCGACGCGACCGCCATGCAGCAGGCGGGCATCGGCTCCGGCTACATCAAGAACATCATCAACGACCGGGTTGCCTCATTCCTCAGCCGCACGGAGGAGACGGGACCGAAGCCCATCCGCCTGGTCGTTCGCAAGCTCTTCAACCCCAACGGGGTCTCGTCCTGGTTCAAGAGCGTGGTGGCCATCATCAATCAGATAACCCTGCTGACAGTCGTCCTGACGGGCGCCGCGGTCATCCGCGAACGCGAACACGGAACGCTGGAGCACCTGCTCGTGATGCCGCTGACCTCGTTCGAGATCGCGATGGCGAAGGTCTGGGCCAACAGCCTCGTGATCCTCGTCGCGACCGGGGTTTCGCTCCTCCTGGTCGTGCACATGGTGCTGAAGGTGCCGTTCGCCGGCTCGGTGGTGCTGTGGTTCGTCGGTGTCGTGCTCTACCTGTTCTTCGCCACGGCGCTCGGCATCTTCCTGGGGACGGTTTCACGCTCGATGGCGCAGTTCGCGCTGCTGATCATCCTCGTGGTCCTCGTGCTGATGCTGCTTTCGGGCGGGAGCACGCCCGTCGAGAGCCAGCCGAAGTGGCTGCAGTATGCAACGTACCTCCTGCCTGCCCGGCACTTCGTCAGCTTCTCGCAGGTCATCATCTACCGCGGCGGTGGGCTGGAGGCCGTCTGGCGCCAGTTCCTGATGGTGAGCGCGGTGGGCGTCGGGTTCTTCGTCTACAGCCTGGCGCTCTTCCGCAAGTCCATCGCGGTAAGCAAGTAGGGATGGAGACGAACTCGAGCCGCGGCCAGCCTGCTCGCGAGGGTACAGGCGCCTGTCCTGGACAGCGCGCACGCCTGACCACGCCTCCGGGGTCTGACTAGATTGATCGCGACGGAGGACAAAGCATGCAAAGCCGACACGCGATCTCGACCGTGGAAGACTACGAGCCCTTCATCGGCCAGCAAGCCGTTGAGCGGATCCTGGCCAAGGGGCGGAAACTTTCCGGGCGCAGCATCGCCCACGTGAACTCGACCTATTTCGGTGGCGGAGTGGCGGAGATCCTCTCCTCGTTGACGCTGCTGATGCGCGCGTTGGGACTCGACGCCGAGTGGCGGGCCATCCAGGGCCCACCAGACTTCTTCAGCATCACGAAGAAGATGCACAACGCGCTTCAAGGCGAGCCCATCCGCCTCACCGACATCAAGAAGGAGATCTATGAGGACATCGCGTTCCAGAACGCGATTCGAAACCGGTTCGACCATGACTACGTCGTCGTGCACGACCCCCAGCCGCTCCCGTTGGTGGAGTTCTCACGAAAGCGCGGACCGTGGATCTGGCGCTGCCACGTCGACATGGCTCACCCCAGCCGGGACATCTGGGAGTACCTCGCGGGGTACATCGAGCAATACGACGCGATGATCGTGAGCGCGGAGGAGTACCGCCAGCCCTGGCGCCTGCCGCAGCGCGTCTTCCAGCCGGCCATCGATCCTTTCAGCATCATCAACCGCGAGCTTCCGGAAGGAGAGGTGGATCGGCGCCTCCGCCATTATGGCGTTCCGCTGGACCTCCCGCTGGTGGTCCAGGTCTCGCGGTTCGATCGCTGGAAGGACCCCCATGGCGTCATCCGCGCCTTCCAGATTGCCCGGCGGGTGAAGGACTGCACGCTCGTGCTCGTGGGCAACGTGGCCACCGATGACCCCGAAGGGCCGGCTGTCTATGAATCACTCCTCCGTGAGAAGGAGGAGCGGGTCCTCATCTTGAGCGGCGAGGACACGTCGTTCGTGAATGCGCTCCAGCGCCGCGCCGCGGTCGTGCTGCAGAAGTCCCTGCGCGAAGGTTTCGGTCTGACCGTCGCCGAGGCCATGTGGAAGCGGACGCCCGTCATCGGCGGCAACGTGGGCGGCATTCGCTACCAGATAGAGGACGGGGTGAACGGCTTCCTCGTCTCCTCGGTCGAGGAGACCGCGGATCGCCTCGTGCGCCTGCTCTCCGACGAACAACTGCGACGCCGCATGGGCGAAGCGGCGCGCGAGACGGTGCGACAGCGCTTCTTGATGACCCGGTACCTCGAGCAGTACCTGGACTTGATGGACGGGTTCGAGACCCACTACCGCTTGCGGCCTGAGACTCCGGCCCTGTCGACGCGGGAAGAAGCGGCCGGGTCGGAGAGTCCCGCGACGCACTGATCATCGAACATCGGCGCGTCGCCAGCGGAGCGCCAGCCCGGCATGAAGTGGACGCCTGCGGCCTGCCAGGCGTCCGTCTCCCGCCGTCAGCGCGAGGGAGGACTCAGCCCGGCCAGTTGCCTTCGATGGGATGGGGGCCGTCGGTGAAGGCGCGCACCAGATGGGTGCCGCCGACGAAGGCGCCCGCCCATGAGCCCCCCCTGCCGCCGAAGGACTCCTCGCGGTCGCCTCGCGAGCGCAGCGCGTTGATACCGACCTTGAAGGCGTGGAGCCGCGCGGCGATGCGCTGGGCGAGTTCGGGATCGTCCGTCGCCACCGAGGCCACGAGCGCGCCGTTGGAGACGTTGGCCTCCCGCACCAGTTCCTCCTCGGAGTCCACCGACACCAGGACGTCGACGGGGCCGAAGGGCTCGCGCTGGTAGAGCTCACTGTCTCGCGGGACGCCGAAGAGCAGGACGGGCGGCAGATACGCGCCCCGCTCCTGCCCCGCGGTGAAGGCGTCTTCAGCGAGCTCCCCCTGATACAGCACCGCCGTGCCCAGCTCCCGCGCTTCGGCGATGAGGGAGCGAAGCTCCTCGGCCTTGGTGGGGGCGATGAGCGGCCCGAAGTCCACGTGCGCGCCCAGGACCGGGTTGCCGACGCGCAACATCGAAACGGTGTCGACATACGTCCGGACGAACCTCGGGACGAGCGAGCGTTCGACGACCCAGCGGGTGTAGGCGGTGCAGCGTTGCTTGCCGAAGTCGAAGCCCGCTCGAATCTGTCGGCCGAGCGCGTCCCAGTCCGTGAAGTGCGTGATCGCGTAGGCGTTCACGCCCTCCATCTCCAGCGCGTAGCGCTTGTCCGTGTCACGCAGGCGGCGGTGGACCTGGGCGCCGTTGGCGCGGCCTCCGATGAAGGCGACGCCCGCGATGCGAGCGTGGCCGACGAGCGCCTCGGAGAGGTCCCTGCCGCGCCCGCCGACGAGCGAGACGGGAAGGCCCGCGCGGCGCAGCAGTGCGAAGGCGAGCGTGAGTGAGACACCGCCGCCCTGGGTCGGAATCTTCGCGATGACCGAGTTGCCCGCGAGCGCCTGCACGAGCACGTTGAGCAGCAACACGGAGAAGGGATAGTTCCAGGAGGCGATGTTCGACACCAGGCCGAGCGGTTTCCGGCCATCGAGCATCGGGTCCATCTGCTCCAGGTACCAGTCGATGCCCGCGAGACACCGGTCCACGTCGTTGCAGGCCGTGGGCAGCGTCTTGCCGATGTCCCACGCCAGGATCCGGACGAGCAGATCCCGGTGCACCTGGAGCGCCGCCACCGCCTCCACGATGGCGCGGGCGCGGTCCTCGATGGAACGGGCCGCCCAGGGCGCGAACTCCGCCGCTGCCTGCTCGACACCCGCGGCGACCTGGGCGGCGCCGAGCAGCGGCAGTTCGGCGAGGACGCTTCCGTCAATGGGAGAGACGGCGTTGAACCAGGCGGGCGGCTGAGCCCACATGCCGGCGATGGGCGAGAGCAGCCGACCCTGGGCGTCAAAGGCTTCCGGGACGGCCCTCCGGGCTTCGGCCAGCAGGCGGCGGCTATCAAGATGAAGCAGGGGTTCGCCAACGAGTTCGGTATGCATCACGGGTGCGCCTCCTCGCGCGTCGGAATGAGCCACGGCATGGGCGAAATATCGTCATGCGCGAAACGTCTGTCTGGGTAGGCAGGCAAGGCCTCGTCGGGAGGCTGCTCGGGTCCCTTCGACCGACGTCACGTGACGCTGCTGACCGCCAGCCCTCACTCGTGCCGTTCCGCGGGCCAATTCTACCGCGGGCCACAGGGTCCCACCTTGGTCCCGGTTCCGACTTCAGGGGGCAGGATGAAACGGATGGAATGGGCGCGGTTGTTCCTATCGCTGGCAGCAGGCACCGGCTGCGCCAGCACGTACTACGACCCGTACTACTACGACGACGCCTACTATGATCCGTATTACGGGGCGTACGACGCGACGTGGAGCTACGGCTGGGTCGACCCTGTCTATGGTTATTGGTATTACAGCATCGGGGTGCAGCCCAAGGTCACCGCCGACCCGAACGCGGCGGCCGCCCAGCTCGCGGCGAACGCCTCCTCCGCCTTCACCCCCGCCGGTTGTGCCTCCGCCACCTCGTCGGGCGCAACGGTGAACTACACCTTCAACAACTGCACGGGGCTGATCGCGCTCAAGCAGGTCTCGGGCAACGTGGCGTTGGTGCTGTCGGACAACCAGGGGCAGCTCGCCATTTCGGCCAACTCCACCGACCTCTCCATCAACGGAGAGCCCTACAACCTCTCCATGCAGATCGCCGGCGCCCCTCCCACCGGGGACCAGCGCAAGATGACCATCACCTCCACCAGCTTCTCGCCGAATCGCCTCGACTCGAGATCGTCCGAGAGCACGGTCACCTGGGTGACGGGCAGCGGCTGCTTCACCGTGGACAGTCAGGGGACGTCCACGCGGGACGGTCGCAGCGCGACCTCGACCGTCTCCGGCTACCAGCGCTGCGACAACCAGTGCCCCTCGGCGGGGTCGGTGAAGGTGGAGACGCCCGAAGGGACGTTCTCCAGCTCATTCGACGGCTCCAACACCCTTCGGGTCACCGCGCCGAACGACGACGTCAGGACGTATCCGCTCGACTGTTGAGGCCGCATGCGCCCTTGCATTCTCCCTGATTAACCTGGAATTTTCAGGTTTTCAGGGAGAATGCCATGAAGCCTGTTCATGTCGTCATGCTGGGGTCCACGCTGTGCGCCGCCCTGGTCGGCTGTGGGGGTGAGCCCGCGCCGCGGGAGGCAACGCGGCAGCAGGAGCTGGTCGACGACAACGCGCGCCTGCTGCTCGTGCCGGGGTTGGCGGACCCGGATGTCTACAAGGAGAACGACGACCTGTTCTTCCTGTCAGGCACCGGCAACGGAGGGGTGCTCCCTCTCTACGAGTCGAACGACCTGACGACCTTCCGGTTCAAGCGCGACTACAACCCGTCGCTGGCCGACCCCACGTACGACTACTGCTTCCTGTGGGCGCCGGACCTCAACAAGTCCAGCGGCGCCTACCAGCTCCACTTCTCCGCGCACCGGGTGCCCAATGGCGCGGCGTGCCCGCCGGCCGGGCAGGAGGTGACGACCTTCGTCGCCACCGCGCCGGACCTGAACCTCAACTTCGGCGCGCCCCAGCCCCTCAACGCCAACACGACGTGGCCGCGCACCTCCACCGCCACGGGCTGCCTGCCGCAGGGCTGCAACCGGAACATCCGCATCGACTCGGCCACGTACAACGACACGACGGCCCGCTGGTTCTTCTATGTGTGGTTCGACCGGGGCAACAACATCTCCTCGTTCAACACCGCCGCCCCTGGCACCGTCTACAACCACGCGGGCCCGGCCGTCTTCGCGACGCCGGCCCATGAGGAAGGCATCAACGAGGCGCCCGAGGTCTTCAAGCGCAATGGCATCTACTACCTGCTCTTCAGCGGCGGTTGGTACAACAGCCAGTACGCCATGTATTACGTGATGGCGGACTCCATCCCCCAGCTCACGCGGGCGCGCGCGGTGCGGCGGCTCTCCCTTCCGCTCAAGAACTCCGCGGGCCGGCTGGTGCAGAGCCACGGCCACAACGCCATCGTCGAGCGCCGGGGCGAGTACTTCAACTTCTTCCACGTCGGCGCCTTCGACACCGCGGGCAACCTCACCTCGCGCAGCACGTACCGGCAGCGCGTCGCCTTCAAGCCCGACGGCGCGATGACGTCGCTCAACCAGGTGAACATCCGCTGGAACAAGCTGGCCGGCTACAGCTACTCGCTCGACGTCGTCCTGCGCGACGGGACAGTGATTGGGCCGTGCAACTCCGTGGCGCTCCTGGGGCAGTCCAACAAGACCGTCTTCGATGGCGTGTGCCGCAGCGCGGGCGACCGCGTGGTGACGAAGGGCGACATCGCGGCCTTCCGCATCTTCTACGCGGTCAACAACGCCTGGGGCGCCTTCGTGGAGACGCCCTATGACGGCATCTCCGACGACGTCGCCCTCGACCTGCCGGGCGGCTCCACGCCGTTCGTGGACCTGGAGTGGAGCGAGGAGGAGACCGCCGCGCAGTACTCCATCGACGTGCAGCGGCGGGACACCGGCGCCTGGATTGGCCCCTGCATCGGGGTCAACTCCGTGAACAAGAGCCTGGCCTGGACCTACCAGGGGCGCTGCGACACCGCTGGCATCAACGTGCCGGCCTCCAACATCCAGGCCTTCCGCATCTGCTCGGCCGTGAATGGCGACTGGGCCCATGCCCGCTGCGGCGCCGCGGCCTATGACGGCCGCGGCATGCACTCGCGGATCGTCATCCCCTGAAGCCGCGCGGCCCACGGCGCCTGCCTCAATGGCAGGCGCCGGTGCCCTTGTCCGTGAACGTCTGGCCGGCGATGGGGACGAACTCCCAGTCGTAGCTGCTGGGGTGCAGGGTGAGCTTCAGCACACCCCAGTTGCTGGCGGTGCGCAGGGCGCTGTTGGCCGGCTGCGAGGTGGTGAAGGCGCGCAGCGACGTGCCGCCCGTGCCGACGACGAACTGGACGATGCCGTTCGCCGTGGCGGTGCCGGCGGCGTTCTGCGGCTTCCAGCGCTCGTAGTTGTGATCATGCCCGGTGAGGATGAGGTCGGCGCCCGCGTCTTCGAGCGCCTTCCACAGCGGCTGCACGGTGGTGTCGTTCCCGTGGCTGCCCGAGCTGAAGCGCGGGTGGTGCCAGTAGGCCAGCGTGCAGGTGCGCGGGTTGGCGGCCAGGTCCTGCCGCAGCCACGTCTCCTGCGCGGAGCCGGCGGCGCACCCGCCCACCGCGGTGCAGTTGCTGTTGAGCACCACGATGTGCCAGTCCCCCAGGTTGTAGCTGTAGTAGCCCTTGGTGGGGTCCCCGGCCTGCGCGCCGAAGTAGCCGTAGTAACCCGCCGCGCCTGAGGTGTTGTACTCGTGGTTGCCCGGGGTGGGCTTCATGCGCGCCTTGTGGCGCCCCCACGCCGGGTCGAAGCAGTTGGTGAACTCCGTGGGCGTGCCGCTCTGGTACGCGAGGTCCCCCAGCAGCGCGAGGGTGCCCGGCAGCCCGTCCAGCAGGTTGCCCGTGGCCGTGTCCTGCGTGGTGGCGCAGTCGCCGATGTCCCCCGCGGCCAGGAGCACCGGATCGCCCACGGTGCCCGGAGGCAGGTACGTCACCGCGAGCTGCGGCCGGTCCGCGACGGTGGCGGCCTCGCTGGAGGCCAGGTCCAGCCCGTCCGTGTTGCTGGTGCTGGCGAGGATGAAGCCGAAGTTGGACGCGGGCGTGTCCACCCACTGCTGCACGCGCGCCACGCCCGCGGCGTTGAGGGTGACGGTGTACGTCCCCACCGCGCTCGCCTGGAGGGAGCCCAGCGCCGTGCTGTTCCGGTCGCTCGCGCCCTTCGCGCCGGCCTCTTCCCAGCTCGTCGTGCCGGTGGCCTTCTGCCAGGTGGCGGTGCCCTCCGCCCACTCACGCGTGAGGGCCTGGAGCGAGTACGCGTTCTTCGCTGCGTTGGTGACGCGCACGGTGAGCGTCACCGATTGGAGGGTGCTCCCGCTGGGGATGGACGCGAGGTTCCACTGGAGGAGCGTGGAGACGTCCTTGCCACTGCCGGCGGGCTCGTCCCCGTCCGCGAACAGCGTCGCGGCGCCACCCGTGCTGGCGGTGGGCGCGTTCTCCGAGAGGGAGATGTCGCGCGTCCCCGCGTACCCGTTCACCCCGTCCCGGAACGTCGCCGTCACCGGGTTGGCGAGCGCATGCGCCACCAATTCCGGGTGCGCCTCTTCCGGGCCCGAGCAGCCGGATCCAGCGCCCAGGGCGACGGCTCCCGCAAGCGCGCACACTCCCAACACCCGTGGCCAGAGCGGCCGCCTTCCCTGACGTGACAGCGACATGGGTTCCCCTCCAAGAGACAGGGCTCGCTGCTTAGTCGAGTTTTTAGGTTTTTGTCGCGTTCTCTCGGCGGGAGGGGCGTCAGTCCATGTTGGAGCCGCAGGTCATCGCGCGGCGCAGCAATGACAGCGCGTTCGGTTGGGCCGCGCCTTCCGCCGTGTTGTCGAAGATGCACCACACGCGTCGACCGGCCTGCTCATGGCTGGAGATTTCCGAAGCCAGCGCGTCCAGATACGCCTCGGAGTACGCGGAGTAATACATCTTCGGCGAGCCGTGCAGCCGGTAGTAGACAACCTCCGCATCGGGGGGCTGGGGCGCGCTCACCGCAGGCGGATCCGCCTTCACGTAGGCGATGCCGGCGGCGTCCAACACCTGCCGGGCCTCGTCCGTGAACCAGGTCGGGTGTCTGGGCTCGCACACGATGTCCACCCGGGTCCGCTCGCGCAGGGATTGGAAGAACGCACGGGCCACCTCCGGCTCGAGCTTGAGGCTGGGGGGCAGCTGCACCAGCAGGCAGCCCAGCTTTGCCTCCAGGTGGCCCGCCTCGCCCAGGAACCGCGCGAGCGGCTCGTGCACGTCGCGCAGGCGGAGCTCATGGGTGATGACCCTGGGGACCTTCACCGTGAAGCGGAACGTCTCCGGAACGCTGTCACGCCAGCGGGCGTAGGTGGCGGGCCGGTGCGGCCGGTAGAAGGAGGAGTTGATCTCCACCGCGGGCAGGACGCGCGCATAGCGCTCCAGGTGGGTGCCCGTCGTGGGGAAGTGCTCCCCCACCGCGCTCGACAGGCTCCAGCCGGCACAGCCGACCCGGCAGCGCGCGGGAGAAGGGCTCGAAGTTCGATGGCGCACGGCACCAAGCTAGGCACCGGAGGCACCTCCAGCCACCCTCCGGGATGTTCACCCAGGTGTCGCACCTCAGGGCGACGGCACGAACCGGACGTCCACCCAGTAGTTGGCGTCCTTGTAGCTGCTCGCGGGGAAGCCGCCGCCGCCGTAGGCGAAGACGCCGTTGCCGCCCACGCTCGCGCTGGAGGGGGCCGTCAGGTTGCCGCTGGTGACGGTGCTCGCGAGGCCGGAGACATCCCGCGCGAAGAGACCGTTCGACGTGTGGTACGAGACGACGTAGAGCGTGTTCGCGCTGAGGGACACCGGCGTGGGCAGCGGTGCCTCCTGCCAGCCCGGGATGCGGCCATCCCTCACGGCCACCTGGGCCAGCAGCGTGCCGGTGCTGCTCCACAGGCGCGCGGTATAGCCATTGGCGTTGCCCGTGCCCCGGTAGAAGCGCAGCGCCTGGACGGTGCCGGCGACGTTGCTGCGGAAGCGCACGCCAATCTCCACGGCGCGGGTGTCCGCCTCCTCCACCGCGTTGGCGGGCGCGCGGTCGCCGAAGAGCGTCTGGCTCCACGGCAGGATGAGCGTGGTCACCACCGGCCGGTGGTCCAACTGCGACGAGGCCCCCACGACGGCCGCCGTCACGGGCGACGTCCACGCCGAGCCGAGCATCACGTAGTCGATGCGGCGCGTGGGGAAGCTCGCGTCCTGCGTGTAGCCGCTGCCCGAGCCACCGCGCGTCCACGCGTCGGAGAGGAGCGCCTTCAGGCTGGTGATGCTGGACTCGGTAGGCGTGGCATTGAGGTCGCCGCCAAGCAGGGCCCAGGGCTTGCCCGCCAGCGCCGCCTTGACGTCGTCGGCCTGGTTGAGCCGCTCGGCGGCGCCGGTGGTGCCGAAGTGGGTGATGGCCACGGGCACGACGTGCGCTGCGTCCAGCTCCACCTCCACGAGCGCCAGGACGCGTTGCTCGGCGGCGGAGCGCAGCGGGATGCGCTGCGCGGAGCGGATGGGGTAGCGCGACAGCAGCGCGAGGCCGTACTGCCCGCCGTCAAAGCTGGTCAGCGACGGCACGAACGCGAAGTTCAGGCCCGTGAGCTGCCCCAGCCGCGCGGCCTGATCCACCTTGCCGGAGCGGTTGGTGAGGACGTCCACCTCCTGGAGCGCGACGAGGTCCGGGGCCTGCCCCTGGATGACGCTGGCGATGGCCTCCAGGCTGCTCAATTCGCCGTGTTTGATGTTGTACGTCATGAAGCGCAGCCCTCCGCCCGGTGTGAGGGGCTGGGAGGCCGTGGCGGCCGTAGCGCCCTCCGCGGGCTCGCTGGTGGGCTCCGGTGGCGCGCACCGGGGAAGGACCGCCAGGAAGAGGACGGCCAGGAGCGAGGCAACGGAATGCGGCAGGCGCATGAGAGGGATTCTCCGGGGTCGGGGCTTCGTAAGGCCAGGGGCCGTCATGGACGACGGCGCAGGTGCAGCGGGTCGTGCTTCGTCTCGGCGCACGTGGCGCCCTGCGCCTGGGCCTTGCGGACGCGCGCATCGCAGTGCTGCCAGGCCCCCGCGGGCGAGGCGACATCCCCGGAGTAGTGCACCGCGCACGACGGCGTGTGTCCCCAGCCGTCGTCCTGGAGCCAGTACAGGTACGTCTCCGTGTCGGCCCCCGGACGGCTGCACGCGATGTAGTGCGACTTGCCATCCGCCTGGAAGAACGCGCTCGTCGTCGCGTTCGGGGTCTGCTTCTTCGGCGGAAGGACGGTCTCGAAGCGCGCCTGGAAGCCCTCCACGAGCGTGCCATCCGCCGCGAGCCGGATCGGCGGCGTCACCTTCCTGCCATCGAACTCGTCGATGTAACCATTCACCACCACCGAGCCATCCGGCATCGCCGCCACCAGCCGGAGGAAGCCAGACACATCCGAGTCCGGCTTCGCGCCCACCGCCCACTTGCGGTAGCGCAGCCCCTTGCCGAGCCCCGCCTGGAACCGGGCATCCACCGAGCCATCCTCCTTCAGTCGCACCAGTCCCGGAGCGAGCCAGGGCCCCTGCGGCGGCTCGAACGAGGGGATGTTGTTCTGCGCCAGGGTGAGTGTCCCGTCCGGTCCCAGGCCCAGCTCCGGCACGTTCATGAAGCGTCCCTGGGGGTATTCACCCTCCTGCCGGAAGGACTTGAACGAAGCATCCAGCCGCCCCTGGGGCGTCAGCCGCACGACATGGGCGGTCACCGCTCCGCCGGAGAGCTCGCCAACGCCGATGACGGAGCCATCACGCCGGGGAGCGATGAGGCTCAGCTCGAGGCCCTCCGAGCGCTCCTTCAGCCAGGAGATCAGCGGCGTGTTGAAGCGCGTGTCAGGCTTCCAGTTCGCGCCCAGCGCGAGCACCGGAATCTCAGCCCCTCCGTTCTCCAGCAAGAACCGGCCACTGAGGAAGAGGCCTCCGTCGGCGCGCAGGCGGACCTGCTTCAGCACGTACCAGTCCAGGTCGAGCCCCTTCAGGATTGTATCGAAGCGCAAGGTGCGCTCGACGGCGCCGTCCGGGGTGAAGCGCAGCAGCCACAGCGGCACTTCCTTCAGGTAGTTCTCATCCGGCGTCGAGGCCGCGACGATGAGCCGCGACTTCGCGTCCACCTCCGCGGTGATGATGAACGACGTGGGGCCGACGGTCTTGAGGAGGGCCTGCCGGACCTTGTCGTTGAAGGCCTCGGCCCGGGCCCCCGCCGCCGTGTGGCGCACGAGCACATGGGCCACGTTGGCGGGACCGCTCTCGCCCCGGGGGGCGTTCGCGTCGCGGGATTGATACGTCGCGATGTAGCCCCCGGAGGGCACGGTGAGCAGTTGCACCAGCTCCTTCATCCGGTCCCGGTCCGACGCGGCTTCGAGCGCCACAGAAGCCGGCGCCGTGTCGCGCTTCCCCAGGGCGTCGATGACCACGAGGCTCCCCACGGGCTCGCCGTTCAGCCGGTTGCAGGTGTGCCCCACCAGCCAGGACTTCTTCGGCGTGGGCACGACGGCCATGAGGTCGCAGTCTTCATTCGGCGCGGTGAACCGATCATACGGCGACCAGATCTCCTCCTCCGCCGCGAGCGCCGCACCGCTCAGCATCAGCGCGAGCAACGCCGCGCCCGCCGTCGTCCCACATCGCATCGCGTGCTCCCTTCCGAGGACTGCTGGGATTCCACCGGGCCTTGCGGCTCACCGCTTCTTTCGCTTGGCGGTCGCCACCTTCTTCTTGCCCAGCCCCTTGAGCGCGGCACAGGTCTGGTCGAAGCGGGCCTCGCAGGCTTCCTTGAGGAGCGGTCGCGCGCGGACCGGGTCGGTGCTGGCGAGCTGCAATCCCAGCAGAGCGCAGCTCTTCCCGTTGTGGGCGTCGCAGCCCTTCGTGAAGGCGGCGACGGTGCGATCCAGGTCCCGCTCCACGCCCGTGCCGTCGCGGTAGCACAGGCCCAGGTTGACACAACTGTTCATGAAGCCTCCGTCGCAGGCCTTCTGGAACAGCGCCACCCCGCGCGCCTCGTCGCGGCCGGGGCCGCGGTCCGTCAGGAAGAGCAGGCCCAGCACATCGCAGGCCCGGGCGAAGTCGTTCGTGCACGCACGCTCGAGGAGCTCCCGCGCACGCGTC
Organism: Corallococcus llansteffanensis; assembly: GCF_003612055.1. Classification (GTDB taxonomy): domain Bacteria; phylum Myxococcota; class Myxococcia; order Myxococcales; family Myxococcaceae; genus Corallococcus; species Corallococcus llansteffanensis. The sequence continues at coordinate 6,097 of NZ_RAWB01000118.1, read as the reverse complement.
GGGTCCTTCGGAGTCCCCTGGCCGGCGTTCAGCATCTCCGCGAGGTTCGTGCACCCCCGGGGCAGCTCGCCCGTGCAGGCCTTCTCGTAGAGCTCCACTGCTTTCGCCTCATCCTGCGCGACCCCCTGGCCCTCCTGGTACGACAACGCCAGGCTGTTGCAGGCCTCCGGCTGTCCCGCCTCGCACGCCTGTTGATAGAGCCCGAGGGCCCGCGCCTCGTCACGCTCCCCGCCGCGCCCCGTCTTGAGGAGGATCGCCAGGTTCTTGCAGCCCTCCGCGGACTTCGCCTCGCAGGCCTTCTGGAACATCCCCCTGGCCGCCACCGGGTCCGCGTCAGCACCCTTGGCGTTGTCGAGGAAGGCACCCACCTCGTTGCAGGAGCGCCCGTGGCCCAGCTCACAGCCCTTCTTCCAGAGCTCGAGCGCCCGGGCCTCGTCCCCCGGCCCGCCCCTCGACGCCAGCACCTGTCCCGCGTTCCCGCACGCGCGCGCCTCCCTGGCGGCGCACCCCTTCTCGAAGACCGCCACCGACCGCGCGACGTCCTTCTCCAGTCCCCCGAGTCCCTCCACGAGCGCGGCGCCGAGCGTGTTGCAGGCGTCCCCGTCTCCCCCGTCACACGGTTTCTCGCAGCCGCCCGGCGTCTCATTCGCGCAGGCCACTTCCGCGGGAGGCGCGACCTGGGCCACGACGGCCTGGGGCTGCGATCGATCCAGCCCGAAGCCGCGCACCAGGTGGTACGCGCCCGCCAGCACCAGCGCCAGCGCCACGCCCCAGCGGAGGCCCGTGGGCCCTCGTCCGCGCACGCCCAGCACCAGCGCGAGCACCACCGCCAGCCCGCCCGCGCCAATGGCCACGAAGTCACGGAAGTGCCCCGCGACGAGGACACCATTCTCCGTCACCGAGGACTCCTGGGTGTAGTGCAGCCCCAGGGGCACCACCACGGCCACCAACGCGGCGATGCCCAGGGGACTCAGCAACACCTTTTTCAGGGGTGACGTCCGCTTCTCCGCGAGACATTCAGCGCAGAGCTTCTCCCCCTGGAAGTCCGTCAGCTCCACCGTGAGGTGTTCGTTCAAACACGAGGAACAGGGCTGCACCATGGAACGACTCCGGGAACGGATGAGGCAGCAGCATCGCCTTTGTCAGGCATACGGCCAAGCTGGGGCCTGCCGTGGAGGCCGGCGGGGCTCCCACGATTCCGCGCCGGCTGTCCCCTTGATGGTCTACCCTGACGCCCTTCCCGGAACCGTCGGAGTGCCCGTCCCATGCGCAGCGGTCGTGACCTGTCGCCAGTCCTCCTTGTCGGAGCCGGAACGGGCGAAGCCACGTGCGGCATCCTCTACCTCGCGAGCTACCTGCGGCGCGGCGGCATCGAGGCCTTCGTGCGGCTGTACGACGGGGATGAGACGAACGCCGAGGTGACGCGCTCGTTCGAGCGCCTCGTCGCTCGCGTGCGTCCGAAGCTGGTGGGGATCAGCCTCAAGTGGTTCCACCACGTGGACCGCGCGCTCCTCATCGCGCGGACCCTGCGGAAGATCGATCCCTCCATCCGCATCGTCGTGGGGGGCAACTCCGCGTCGTACTGGTGGCGGGAGCTGAACGCCTTCGACTGCATCGACCACATCGTGCTGGGCGACGGAGAGCTGCCGCTGCTGGCCCTCTGCCAGGGCGACCCCTCCCCGCCCAACTGCGTGACCCGGGACCCGGATGGACGTCCCCGGAGGCTGCCCCTGGCGTACGTGCAGGGCGCCAAGAACACCGAGGACATCTACTACTCGCACTTCAACGAGCTGTTCCTCAGCCAGATGGACCTGCACTCGTTCTCCGGCTGGGTCGCGCCCGGCAAGGGGTGCGGCGAGAACTGCCTCTACTGCGGCGGGGCGCGCGGCAACCAGAAGGCGGCCTTCGGGCGCGCGAAGCCGTTCCTGCGCTCCGAGGAGAGCGTGCGCCGGGACCACCAGGAGATCGCCAGTCAGACGTGGCAGATGCGCTACGACTTCGCGGGCAGCACGGCGGAGTTCCTGAGCGGCACCTGGGCGGGGGTGGATCTCTCGAACCACTGCTGCACGTACTTCCTGTGGGGGGTGCCCCGGCTCGGGCTCATCGACGCGCTGGCCCGGACGTTCAAGCGCGTCTACATGGTGCTCGACATCGGCTGCTTCTCCGAACAGCAGCGCCTGGAGCAGATGGGGCGCGGGCTGCTCAAGCCGTGCGCGAAGGACTCGGAGCTGCTCGAGATCATTGACGCCTGCCGCCGCCACCCGAACCTGGACATCGAGGTCTCCGGCATCGGGGGCCTTCCCTTCGCGAGCAAGGCCACGCTCGCGGAGGAGCTGCGGCTGGTGGAGCGCGTCATCCGCCTGGACTGCGTGGTGGGCTACCAGCGGCTCGAATCGCAACCCGGGGCGCTCGTCACGGAGCATCCCGCGCGGTTCGACATGGTCACCGAAGCGAAGACGTTCACGGAGTTCCTCGACTACTTCGAGCGGCGCAAGCCCGGTGACGTGTCCGTGCCGATGATCCGCTTCCGCGACGCGGAGCTGGAAGCGGAGGTGCAGCGCAACTCCGACCGGGTGGACGCGATGGCGTGGGAGCACCGGGACGCGAGAAAGCGCCTCGACCTCCAGGGACGCACGCGGCTGAAGAACACCGCCCCCTGGACACAGCAGTTCACGCTGGGGGACTGGTTGGGGAGCCACCGGGCCCCCGCGAAGTTCGCGCAGGAGCCGGTGACCGTCGTGCGCTCGGTGGACGGCATCACCCTGCCCTGCACCCCGTCCGTCAGCCCGCGCAGGTTCTCGGATCCCACGCTCGTGCAGGGCGAGGACGGCGCGATCCTCCTGTCCGCCCTGGCCACCTTCGAGCGCCCCACGACCGTCGCCAGCGCGGTGACGCAGCTGGGGACGAAGGCGCGGCTCGATCCCGAGTCCGCGCGCGAGGTCATCGACCATCTCGTGGACGGGCGCTTCCTCCAGCCGGCGTAGGCCCGCGGCGGAAGGCGAAGGACGCCGCTACTGCGGCCCCTCCGCGGCTTGCGCGGCAGCCGGCGCCGCCGACGGCGCCTCGACTGCCTTCAGCTCCTCCTTGCAGCTCACGGTCTGGCCCGCGGCGCTGCAGATGAACCGGTGCCCACGACATTCGGCGGTCCAGGGCAGCGCCTGCTCGCCAACGGAATACGAGTTCTTCTCCCCGGAGATCGTCAGCTCCTCGGCAGGGCAGCCAATGGCTCCCGCGGACATGTTCGCATACTGCTGCTTGCTGACGGTGACACAGCCGGTGGCGGCTGAGAGGAGGACGAGAGCACGGAAGTAGGAGCGCATGGGTGGCTCTCTACCGCAGGGCCCAAGGTGAATGGAATGCACCTCCGGGTCATTCCCGGGGGTGCATCGCGCGAGGGGCCAACCCTCAGGGCGGAGGGCCCTGCCCGGGGTTAAACTGCGGCCATGAACTCCAGCCCATCCAGCCGGTCGTCCGTCGTCGTGGCGGAGCTGGGGCCTACGAACACGGGGAAGACCTACCGAGCCATCGAGCGGATGCTGGAGCACGACACGGGCATGATGGGACTGCCCCTGCGCCTGCTCGCTCGCGAGGTGTACGACCGGGTGACCGCTCGGGTAGGCGAAGGGCGGGTCGCCCTGATGACGGGTGAGGAGAAGCGCATCCCTCCCCGCCCCGACTACTGGATCTGCACCGTCGAGGCGATGCCGACGGACAAGCCGGTCGACTTCCTCGCGGTGGATGAGATCCAGCTCGCCGCCCACCGCGAGCGCGGCCACGTCTTCACCGACCGGCTGCTCCACGCGCGGGGACGCAAGGAGACGTGGTTCCTCGGCGCGGACACGATGCGGCCCATGGTCCACGCGCTCATCCCCCACGCGTCGGTGAAGCGCGCCACGCGCCTGTCCCAGCTTCGCTACTCCGGGCACCGCTCCCTGAAGAGCCTTCCTCCGCGCTCGGCCGTGGTCGCGTTCTCCGCGGACCGCGTGTACGAGCTTGCTGAAACGCTGCGCCGCCTCCGGGGCGGGGTCGCGGTGGTGCTGGGCGCGCTCTCTCCCCGCACGCGCAATGCCCAGGTGGCGATGTACCAGTCCGGCGAGGTCCAGTACCTCGTGGCCACCGACGCCATCGGGATGGGGCTGAACCTGGACCTCAACCACGTCGCCTTCGCGGGGCTCTCCAAGTTCGACGGCGCGGAGCAGCGGGACCTCTTCCCGGACGAGCTGGCGCAGATCGCGGGCCGCGCGGGGCGCCACCTGAACGACGGCAGCTTCGGCACCCTGAACACATTGCCCGAGCTGTCACCGCGGGTCGTGTCCTCCATCGAATCGCACCGGTTCCCGGCGGTCCGGAGCCTCATCTGGCGCAACCCCACGCTCGACTTCTCCAGCCCGGACTCCCTGCTGGAGTCTTTGTCCCTGGCGCCGCGCCACAACGCCTTCGTCCGCGTGGAGCGCGCGGACGACTACGATGCGCTCAGCAAGCTCGCGCTCGTGCCCGCCATCCGGGAGGTCGCCAGCAGCCGGCCCATGGTCGAGCTGCTGTGGCAGGTCTGCCAGGTCCCGGACTTCCGCAAGGGCCTCTTCGGGCTGCACGTCTCGCTGCTGCGGGAGACCTTCCTCCAGCTCAGCGCGGGTGACGGGAAGCTGGACCCGGACTGGCTGTCGCGGCAGGTGTCCCCGCTCGATGACGTCTCCGGCGACATCCACACGTTGATGGACCGGCTGGCCGCCATCCGCATCTGGACGTACATCAGCCACCGCTCGAGCTGGCTGCACGACGCCGAGCAATGGCAGGAGCGCACGCGCCACATCGAGGATGCGCTGGGCGATGCCCTGCATGAGCGGCTCGTGGAGCGCTTCGTGCAGCGGGCCGCGCGGAGGAGTGCGCGCCGCTTCGTGCGGGCCACCACCGCTCCCACGGCCTCCAGCTCCGACAACCCCTTCGCCAAGCTGGGGCTGCTGCTGGGGGAGACGTCCGGCGCGGACGGCGGCCTGATGACCGAGGAGCAGTTCGTCCAGCGGGTCGTCGACGCGACACATGAGACCTTCGAGGTGGACGCGTCCGGAGGCATCTCGTTCGAAGGACAGCCCCTGGCCCGGCTGGTGCGCGGGAAGGACCGGCGCTCGCCGCAGCTCGCGCTCGCGGAGCCGGAGGTCTGGACCGGAGGCGCGCGGCGGCAGCTCGAACGCCGGCTGGTGGCGCTCGCGCGGGACCTCGTCACCGAAGCCATGGGAGGCTTTCCCGCCGAGTCCCTCACCGGCGCGGGTCGCTCCGCGGCGATGCGCGGCCTCGCCTACCGTCTGGCCGAGGGGCTGGGGGTCATCTCCCAAGGCGAGGCGCGCGAGCAGTGGAGCCTGATGGACGCGGAGGACCGGGAGCGCTTGAAGTCGCTGGGCGTCCGCGAGGGCCAGCGCTTCCTCTACGTCGCCGAGGCGCTCGCACCGCAGGCGCTGGAGCGGCGCTGCATGCTGACGGCGCTGTTCCATCAACGTCCGCCCCCCAAGGGCGTCCCGCGAGAGCCCGTGCTCGATGTGTCGGGGCCCGGCGGAGGGAACGCGCGAGCCTTTGGCTACGAGGTGCTCGGGACCGTGGCGCTGCGCATCGACCTCGTCGAGCGGATCAGCGAGGCACTGCGCCACCCGAATGGGGCCCGGCAGGTGCAAACGCTCATGCAGGAGCTGCAGCTGGAGAGCAGCGTCCGCGCGCGGGTGCTGCGAGCGCTCGGGGGACAGGCCAGCGGTGATCCAGCGAAGCGGCGGCGGCGACGGCGCCGGGGGAAGGCGCCCGCGGCGGCCCCGAGCGGAGCCCCTGGGCAGCCTCCTCGCGCTGGCGCGCAACCGCCTCCCCAGCGCGGAGAGGGCTGAAGCCCGGCCTCCGAGGGGACCGCGCCCCCCAGTATGGGGGGTGGATCCATCGCAATCGCTGACGGCGCACGCCCTGGCGCGCGCACGTCCCGAGCGCGAGGCCGTGCACCGCCCTCGCGGAACGCCCTGGCACATGCATTGCCTTGGGGCCACGGATGATCCCGCGCATCTCGACCGCTCCCGGCGCCCCCCCGGAGCTCCCCTCCCCTCGTCGAGGGCCCGCACTCCTGCCA